>CAMYKY010000051.1 GCA_947259165.1 uncultured Acidobacteriota bacterium
GAAGGTAGGATCGGCCGGCCTCCGATGGAGTCGACGCCGGCGAATCGCAGACTATGGGAGATGGCGCAGCATGTCGCCCACGAGCTCGACTTGTCGCTGAGTGAGATGGCTGCCGGCGGCGGCTCGGACGGTAATACTTCGAGCCAGTTCGCTCCAACGCTCGACGGTCTTGGACCGGTGGGCGACGGCGCGCACGCTCCCCACGAGTTCGTTCAACTCGACCGGATGCCCGAGCGCGCCGCGCTGCTGGCGAGGCTTCTTGCCTGTGCGCCACTTTCTGAATCGAGCAAGGGGGACACGTGACCGGAAAAATGTTCTTCGCGTCCTTAACGCGGATCGCATCCCTTCAGGGGCGGGAGATCGTCACCAAGAAACTCGACCGCAAGGAGTGGGAGGCGGGCGACTATGTCGTTGGGGTCGTGGACGGGCCACCTCCTGGGTTTCGCACGATCGAGCTCGTGAGCGGGCGCATGGTGGAGCTGGTTCAAGGCGATAGCGTAGTCGGCGCGTTCGGGATCCGGCACGCTACGCTCGAAGCGACCGGGAGCTTCGAGGCCATCGGAGCCGATGGTCGAATGGCCGCATTGACCTCGGCGGGGCTCTTCGGCGCCGTGATGTCGCGAGCGTTCATGCTCCCTGCGCTGTTGCCGCTGAGCTACGGCGGTCACGTGACATCGGGAGGGAGAAAACTCCAGATGCGCGATTTCATTCCCACCGTCGACGAGGTCGAATATAAATGTCCGACGGTACTGATCGTCGGAACTTCGATGTCGGCCGGCAAAACGACCGTTGCCAAGGCGATCATCCGTCGCCTCAAAGAACGAGGCCTTCGGGTCGTGGGAGCCAAGCTCACCGGCGCCGGACGCTATCGCGACGTTCTCGGCATGTCGGATGCCGGAGCGGATGAGATCTTCGACTTCGTCGACGCCGGACTGCCCTCGTCGATCGGACCGCCCGAACAATTCCGGCCACGGTTGCACCAGCTCTTGAGTCGCATCGCCAAAACGAAGCCGGACGTCGTCGTCGCCGAAGCAGGCGCGTCGCCTCTCGAGCCGTACAACGGCGACACGGTTTTGGACGAGCTCGGTTCGCGGGTGCGGTGTATCGTTTTGTGCGCCTCCGACCCTTATGCGGTCGTTGGGGTCATGCGCGGGTTCGACCGCCGGCCCGACCTCGTGACCGGCATCGCGACCTCGACGATTGCAGGGATCGAGCTGTGCGAGAAGCTCGCCGGGATCCCAGCGCTGAATCTGCTCGATCCCACGACACGACCGGAGCTGGAGCGTATTCTCAGCGAGCGGCTCGGGGTTTGAACTGCGGCGAGCTCTGTGGCGGGAGTTACGCGAGGAGGTCGGCGGCGGTGTAGCGTTCGAAGTATTCTTCCGGGGTGCGTTCGATGAAGCGGGACGGCATCGGCCACGAGTAGCGCATTCTAGCCGTCTCCCTCGGCCAGACTACGTACAGCGAATCTTTGGCGCGGGTCACGGCGACATAGAAGAGTCGCAGCTCTTCGTCCAACGCGTCTTCGTCTTCGTCGTCCACGAAATTCGTCACCATGGGGATGTCACCATCGCGCGCTTGAATGACGAAGACGACCTTCCACTCCAATCCTTTGGCGGAGTGCATCGTCGATAGCACGAGCTCATCGCCCGATGCGGATGCCGCGAGCCCGTCTCCACGAGACAGAGTCGGCGGATCGAGCGTGAGGTCGGAGAGCATCGAGCTCAAGCTGCGGTAGCGGTCGACGAGGCCGACAAGCGTTTCGAGGTCTCGCTTGCGCCGGGGCCAATCGTCATAGCGCTCGATCAGGAGTGGATCGAACGCCTCGACAGCGGCTTCGAGGCACTGAGCGGGCGCGGAGCGCAGCGCTTCGAGCAAGGCGAGGAATTCCGCAAGCTCAGTCAAACTGGCCCTGACTTTTCCCGTTGCCTTATAGTTCCTCAAGCTCTCGACGAGAGGCGCTCCACGAACAGCGTCTTGAATCTGGCGCGCGCCTTTCTTGCCAATCCCGTCTCTCATCAGAAGGACTCGCGAAAGTGATAAAGCGTCACCGGGTTGCTCGATCAGTCTCACATGGGCGAGAACGTCCTTGATGTGCCCTGACGCCATGAATCGAAAGCCCCCGTACTTCACGAACAGGACGCCGCGGTGCGCGAGCTCGAGCTCGAGCGCGAACGCGTGCCGGCTCGCACGGAACAAGATAGCGATCTCGGAGAGCGGAATGCCGTCCTCCCGCAATCGTTCCACCTCCCCGGCAACGAAAGCCGCTTGCTCGCGCTCATCGGCGGCCTCGACGAGAAGAGCGCGCACTCCATCCGTGCGCTTCGTGAACAACCGCTTTTGAAACGCCTCCGACATCTGGACCATCAACGCATTGGCGACGTCCAAAACGGGCTGGGGGCTACGATAGTTTTCTTCGAGGGTGACGACTCTGGCATCGGGAAAGCTCGCTTTAAAATCGAAAAGGTTTCGGTGGTTCGCTCCCCGAAACGCGTAGATGCTCTGAGCGTCATCCCCGACGACCATCACGTTTTGCGACTCCCCGGCCAACAGATGGGTGATGCGGGCTTGGAGCACATTGGTGTCCTGATACTCGTCCACCATCAGGTAGCGGTAGCGCTCGTGCACCCGAGTCCGCGCCTCGTCGCTCTCCTCCAGAAGCCGTATCAGCAGGACGAGAAGATTGTCGAAGTCGACGAGGTTGTGATCTTTCTTGTACTTCTCATATCGCGACGCGACCACGTCGAGATACTCCGCGACCCCAAAAAACTGCGGGTATTCCTCGGAGACGACGTCCTCGATGAGCGCCTGCTTGTTGGTGGCTTTACTGATGATGGACGCGAGGGTCTCACGTCGCGGCAGCTCGATCGAGGCATCGGTCGCCTTCAAATCAGTCCGGATCCCGCTCAAGACATCGAACGTGTCCGCCTGATCCAAAATCGTGAAATCTGGAGGCACTTCGATATCACGGCCATCGCGCCTGAGGATCAGATTGGCGAAAGAGTGGAAAGTCCCGCCCCCGACCCTGCCGTCGTCGGCACCCGTGATTTCGGCGGCGCGGGCAATCATTTGCTCGGAAGCCCGGCGCGTGAATGTGAGCAGCAAGATCGACTCCGGGGGGACGCCCGATTCCGCGAGTCTTACCAGACGGTGCACCAGCGTATGGGTCTTTCCCGTCCCAGCACCCGCGATGACCAAGACGGGCCCTTCCAGGATCTCGGCGGCCTCGCGCTGGGCGCTATTCAAGTCGTTCAGGGGCTCCGCCATGGGCGGAAAACGCTATCACGAAGCAACGCCCGGGGGTGCGGCGTCGTCTAAGTCGTCATGAACGAGTTGAAGCTGGCCCTCAGAAGCCTCGCCCGCAGCCCCGGATTCACGATTGTAGCGGTACTTACACTAGCGCTAGGGATCGGGGCTAACACCGCTATCTTCACGGTGATCCAGGGGGTCCTGCTGCAGCCACTCCCCTACGACGAGCCCGAGCAGCTCGTCCGCTTCTGGAGCACGTGGAACCAGTTCGCGCGCGGCTCGATCTCGGAGCCGGAGTACGTGGACTACCTCCACGAGAACCAGACGTTCGCGCAAATCGCCATCTATCGCAATCAAAACCGAAACCTGGTGACGGCGGACGGCGACCCGCAACGGGCGTTCGTGAAGAGCGTCACCGGAGAGTTCTTTCCTCTTCTCCGCAGTTCCGCCTTGCTCGGTCGGACGCTCACACCCGAGGATGATTTGCCCGGCGCCGCGATGGTCGCCGTGGCGAGCCATGGTTTCTGGCAAAGGGGCCTCGGGGGTGGAGATCGTGCGGTCGGTGCCACCGTTGACTTGGAGGGCGAGAGCCACACCATCGTCGGCGTCATGCCGGAGGGCTTCGCGTATCCCGACAACCGTACGGATTTGTGGCGAGCCGCACGCGTCGACCCTGCAAACCTACCAAACCGTGCCGGTCACAACTACCAAGGAATCGCGCGCCTCGCGCCTGGGGTGAGCCTCGAGCAAGCACAGGCGAATATGTCCGGCATCGCTGCCAGGCTTCAAGAGCGATATCCCGACAACTACCCAGAAGGCAGCGGCTGGGGCGTCATCCTGGTGCCGCTTTACGAGCATACTGTGGGCCGCGTCCGCCCGGCGCTGGTGGTGCTGCTGGGAGCGGTGGGTCTGGTCCTGCTTCTCGCTTGCGCAAACGTTGCCAACCTAACGCTCGTTCGGGCTACGGCTCGCGAAAAAGAGCTCACGCTGCGCTCCGTTCTCGGCGCCGGCCGCGCGCGACTGGTACGCGGTCTCCTGGCCGAGAGCAGCGTGGTGGTAACCCTCGGCTTGCTCCTGGGTCTCGGAGTCGCTCACGCGACCCTGCGAGCGCTTCAGTTGTTCGGTACCGACGCAGTGCCACGACTCGACGAGGCCGGCATCGACGCACGGGTGCTCGCCTTTACCGTGGTCGTATCCACCCTGACCGTCGTGTTCGTGGGCCTCTTGCCTGCGCTTCGCATGTCCCGTACGAACCTCATGGTCCGTGAGAGCTCGCGAGCGAGCGCGGGTCCGGGGCAGAGCCGGTTGCGAGGCGCCCTCGTCGTAGCTCAGGTGTCGATCGCGGTGCTGCTCCTCGTCGGCGCAGGACTTCTGATCCGGAGCGTCCAGGGGCTCATGCAGATCGAGCCAGGCTTTCGTTCCGAAAACGTCCTCGCAATGGAGGTGAGCGCTGGCCAAGATCGCTATCCGGAGGGCGAGCACCGCGCGCAGTTCTTCCGTGACGTCGTGCAGGAGATCGAAACGTTGCCCGGCGTCGTCGCCGCCGGCGCGACGACCAATCCTCCGCTCAGCGGTTGGAGCAATGACAACTACGTCGAGGTCGAGGGCTACGTTCCGGAGGCCGGGTACGTGACTGAGGAAGTGCGCGGCGTGACCCACCGCTACTTCGCCGCAATGGGCATCCCGATGCTCCAAGGCGAAGGGTTCTCCGGGCGCGAGACGGCGGAGGGTACACCCGAGGTCATCGTCAACGAGGCTTTCGCCAAGAAATTCTGGGACGGTGAAATCCCCATTGGCAAGCGATTGAAGATGGGCTCCGAAGAGGCGTGGTCGACCGTCGTCGGAGTGGTCGGCAACGTGAGACACGTTGGACTTTCGGAGCCGATTCGACCGACTTACTACTTTTCAGTGGCGCTCATGCCCTGGCGAACGATGACCGTCGTCGCGCGCACGGCCGGAAAGCCGGAAGTCATTTCGGGCAGTCTTCGCGAGGCCGTCGCTCGCGTCGATGCCGCGCAGCCGGTGTATAACATCCGCCTCTACGACCAGTTCGTCGGGGAGTCCGTCGCCGAACCGCGATTCAATGCCACGCTGCTCGTGGTCTTCGCCCTGGTCGCGGTCATGCTGGCGGCCGTCGGTATCTACGGGGTGTTGGCGTACACTGTCGGACAGCGCACGCACGAAATCGGGATTCGCATGGCGCTCGGTGCGCGGGCGAGCGATGTCCCCTGGCTCGTGTTGAACCAAGGACTCGCGATGGTCGGGCTCGGGCTCGCCATCGGTTTTGCGGCCGCGCTAGCGCTCAGCCGGGTGATGGAGAGTCTTCTCTTCGGAGTCGGCGCGCGCGATCCGCTGACGTTCGCTGCGGTCGCGCTCGTGCTCACCGCGGTCGCGCTCGCCGCGTGCTTGCTCCCTGCATGGCGTGCGGCGCGCGTGGACCCGATGGTCGCGCTGCGATACGAGTGAGCTCAGGCGCGGCCGAACAACCGTCGCCACGCGAGCGCGAACCCCGTCCAAACCAGCACCGCCGCTCCGGCCGTAGCAACTCCGGCAACCGTCTGGCCAACGATGCCGTACACCTCCCCCGTGTGAGCGAAACGCAGCCACGAACGAAGCTGCCGCCCGGTGCTTTCGTCGCGGAAGCTCTTTCGGGCGATGACCGTGCACGTCGTTCGATCGAAGGTGATCTCGGTTCGTTTGCCGGGCTGGCGCCCAGGGCTGACGTCGACCGACACCGCGACCTGATCCGCGCCTGACTCTGGCAGTCTCAACGTGAGGCTCCGCCACTCAGGGATCTCATCGGCCGCATGGCGATAGATCTCCTCGAGACTGGCCAACGCCCACTGCGGCCGAGGCGTTGGTTCGGATTCGGAAACCTCCACCGCTGAGCCCGAGCTCGAACGAGAAGGCGGCTCACTCCCGGTCAGGGTGTAGACGAGGTCTCCCGCCCATCCATAAGAAATGACAACACCGCTCAGCACAACGATGGACAGAGGAATCGCCATCCAAAATCCGATGACGTTGTGCCAGTTGAAGTTGCGCGCTTTGTCGCTGAGCCCGGTGCGAAACCACGTCACGTTTCTCAGCGCCGGGAGACTCCAATTACGGGGCCACCAGAGATAGAAACCGCTCATGACTAGAAACAGGAAAGCGAGATTCGAAGCTCCCGTGACCGCCCGCCCAATATCACGTTGCTCGCCGCTCATCGCAAACCACCGGTGCCAGTACATGACGGTGCGCATGAAACGCTTCATCGGCGTATCACCGTCGCCTTGGATCTCGCCGGAGTAGCGGTCCACGTACAGGTTGTTCCCGCGACCGAGACTCAAAACGGCCGGCTCCAGCGGATCGGCCGAAAACGTCACCGAAGATGGAGAGATTTCGGCATCGGCGTTCGCCGTCTTCCCGAGGAGAACATCGACCGGCAGCGGCTCAGTCCCGGATGGCGGGCTCGCCCGGTAGTCCCGGAGCGCCCAGCGATTGAGCTGCATCTCGTAGGTGAGAACGACGCCGGTAACCGACATCATCAGGACGACGATGCCCACGAGCACACCGGTGACGAGGTGCATCCAGAAGACCGTCTTGCGCAACACCTCGTCTATCTCTCTCGGAACATAACGGAAGCGGTATTCACTTTCATGTTCATAATGCCCAGTGTATTACCCCGGACACCGCGGAGTCAAAAGAAAACCACGAGCACGGCCATTCGTCACGGAGGCGGCGCCAACGCGCCGCCTCCGTGAAGCTCATCTCCCAGGCGGGAGAGGTCGACGCGCGAAGCGCGTCGGGTAAGTGCGAAATTCTCTCCAGCAGGAGAACGGGGATTCATCGGTGGACAGTCCCCTTTTCTCCCAATCGATACAAACAGATAGGGCGATTTCGGCTTCTAGGTTTGGGTGAGACCCATGAGGCCTCATGAGAGACCGCGAAGAAGACCGAGCGTCGATTCTCAGCTTTTGTGAGCTGGCTTGCTCACGGCACACAGTTCGGGAATCGCGGCGCGAAGGACCTCGTCGATGTGATCCACGAAGATGAACTCCGTTTCCTCGCGAACATCGTCGGGCAGGTCGCGAAGATGGACCTCGTTTTGACGCGGGGCGATAATGCGCTTGAAATCCGCCCGCCGGGCAGCGAGGACCTTCTCCTTCAGCCCTCCGATAGGAAGAACGAGGCCCGTGATCGTGATCTCTCCCGTCATCGCCGTATCCGAGCGCACGGGCTTGCCGCAATACAACGATGCCAACGCCGTCGCCATGGTGATTCCGGCGGAGGGACCGTCCTTGGGAATGGCGCCCGCGGGCACGTGGAGGTGGACGCCGGTGTCGCGAAAGCGCTCCGGGTCGATCTCGAACTCGTCGGAGTGCGCCCAAAGATAGCTCTGGGCCGCACGTGCCGACTCTTGCATCACGTTGCCCAGCTGCCCCGTCATCGTGAGACCACTTCCACCCGGAAGCAGAATGGACTCGATGTAGAGGACGTCACCGCCCGTGGGAGTCCAGGCCAAGCCGGCGGCTACACCCGGGGGCAAGTCTTTGCGCGCCTTCTCGAGGTGAAACGATTCCGGGCCGAGCATCTCCACCAAATCGTCGGGCGAGACCGTAATCGCCTCGGTCGAGCCTTTCGCAAACCCGACAGCAACCTTGCGAATGATTTGGCCAATGACTCTCTCGAGCTGGCGCAGCCCCGCTTCTCGCGTGTATCGGCGAATGACTCGCGCCAGCGTCTCGTCGGGAATCGCGCATTGCTCCGCGGTGACTCCGCTTTGCTCGAGCTGACGCGGCAGCAGGTACTTCTTGGCGATCGCGAGTTTCTCTTCCTCGCTGTAGCCGGTGAGGGAGAGAACCTCCATGCGGTCGAGGAGCGGACGCGGGATCGTGTCCAGCGTATTCGCCGTGGTGATAAAAAAGACGCTCGAAAGGTCGAACGGCAGGTCGAGATAGTTGTCACGGAACGTGTCGTTTTGCTGTGGGTCCAGGATCTCGAGCATCGCCGACGCGGGGTCGCCCCGAAAATCGCGTCCCAGCTTGTCGATCTCGTCGAGCATGAGCACTGGGTTGTTCACTTTGGCTCGCCTCAACGCCTGGATGATGCGACCCGGCATTGCCCCGATGTAAGTGCGGCGGTGCCCCCTGAGCTCCGCTTCGTCATGGAGTCCACCGAGGCTCATCCTCTCGAACTCGCGGTCTTGCGCGCGCGCGATCGACTTTCCGAGCGACGTCTTCCCTACCCCGGGAGGTCCGACGAACAAAAGGATCGGCGCTTTGGCGTCCGGGTTGAGCTTCAACACCGCAAGGTGCTCGAGGATACGGCTTTTTACGTCCTCCAGGCCGAGATGATCTTCGTCGAGCACTTTGCGCGCATGCTCGAGATCGAGCAACGCGTCCGAGCTTTCGTTCCACGGCAGCTCGACGATCAGCTCGAGGTAGCTGCGGAGAACGTTGGTCTCGGCGGAAGCTTGAGGCAGTCGCGATAGCCGCTTGAGCTCTCGCTCGGCCTCCTTGCGGACGTCGTCGGGCAGTTCCGCTTTGTCGAGACGCTCGCGCAGAAGCTCTACCTCGGCGCCTTGCTCGTCGCTTTCTCCCAGCTCATCTTGAATCGCTCGCATTTGCTGGCGCAGCAACATCTCGCGCTGCTGCTTGGTCATCTCGCTTTGCACTTTGCTTGCGATATCGCTGCGTACTTCGAGTACCTGGACTTCGTACTGCAGATAGCCGTGCATCAGGCGGAGGCCATCCGCGAGGTTGTCCGTCGCCATGAGCTCTTGCGCTTTTGAAAGCTCGAGCCCCATGATCGAAGCAAGCACGTAGAGCCAGCGGACCCGGTCGCCGTCATCGCCAACGAGTTGAGCAATGTCGATTTCGGCTCTCGGTTGGGCAAGCGAAAGAGCCTTGGCACCAAGCGCCTTGACTTCCCGTTCGAGAGCCTCGACCTCAGCACCCTCCTCGAGAGCAATCGGTGCCGGTTCGAATTTCGCGCGCAGGAAAGGCTTCTCCTGTGTGAGCTCGTGAAGGCGAACCCGCGTCACCCCCTGAACGAAGAGCTGGATCCCTCCGGTAGGCACGGGGGCGAGTCTCCGGATGACGGCCTTCGTACCCACGTCGAAAAGCCCGTCCCGCGTCGGTTCCTGAACCGTCGCATCCCGCTGGGCAACGACAAGAATTTCTTTCTCCTCGGTCGCGACCGCGGATTCGATAGCTGAGATCGAAACCGCGCGGCTCGCCGCAAGCGGCATCCCGAGATAGGGAAACAAGACCGCGTTTTTGAGTGGAAAGACCGGAAGCTCGAGTATTACCTCATCGGACACGCTTGTTCGACTCCCCCGTCTCGCCCGCTTCGATGGTCACGATGAGCAGGCCGTCCGTGTATTCCGTTGTAATCGTTGCCCCTTCGCACACGCACGGCAGATGCAGCGTGCGCTCGAAATGCGAGTACGAGATCTCCATCGAATGATGCCGATAACCGCGCTCGACGAACTGGTCGCGCCGAACTCCCACCACGCGGATAACAGAACCTCGAGCCTCGACCCGGACGTCTTTTGGTTTCACACCGGCCAGATCGAACTTCACGACCCAACCAGTAGGCATGCGATAGACATCAGCGCTCGGCGAGAAATCGAGTCCGTGGATTTCTTCGTAGGGGTCGTACTTCACTCCGGGATTGTAGCAAAATGGTACGGAGGACGTCCGATGAGAGCCATTGCAGTCATATTCTTACTCACAATCGCGAGCAACACGTTCGAACAGTCGGAGACGCCCGAGTTCTATACCCCGGCGCGTTTCCTCCGCGGCAAGACGCCAGGGCTGCCACCGCTTTCCTCGGCGGGCGGGCTCACCGTCATCGAGCTCGAGGTGGCGCCGTCCGGGATCGTCACCGACGCCGTCGTACTGGACGAGGCCGCGCCGTACACCGAGCTCCTACGAAAGGCGACGATCCTCTGGCAGTTCCAACCGGCGAAGGAGAACGGCGCCGCCGTCGCCTCGAAGGTTTTGATCATCGGCGCGTTTCGCCCACCAGTCTTGATGGGCTCCGAGCTTCCCGAGCCGAGGTCGATTCGACGTCCTTCCGATAACGTTCCCTACCCGGCCGAGCCGATGGTCACTCCGGAGTATCCCCCCAACGCACTCTACGAGGGGGTGGCGATGGTGGAAGTCGAGATCGATGACGCGGGGGCCGTTCTCGTGGCGAAGATGCTGAGTGCGGAGCAAGGCTTCGACGACGCCGCGCTCGACGCCGCGGCAAAACTCCGATTCAAAGCGGCGCGCCACGAAGGGCGACCCGTGGATTCGTTTGCGCTCATTGTCTTCGGCTTCCGGCAGCCCCTCACGACCCCGAGAATGCCGCGCCGCTAGGTCAAGCGCAACATTAACGTCTTCGAGCGATGACGGTGCCGCACGGCAGCGCCCCCCTCACCCGACGGCGCCCACGCGGGGGAAAGGTTATTCACTTTTCGTCAGGCTCGATATGGACGGTGACGTCCTCGATCGATAGCGTCTTCAGGAGCGCTTCCTCGACCGCGTCGGCAATCTCGTGAGCTTCGCTCGTCGGCATGTCCGGAGAGACGGCGATGACGACGTCGACGGCTGGTTTCGATCCCACCCAGCGAGAGCGGACCCTATTGACCTTACGGACGCCTTCGAGCGGCTGGAGCGCCGCGGTGATCTCTTCCGGTTCATGCGAGATGCTGTCTACGAGTCCCGGGATTGCACGACTGAAAAGACCGTAGGAAAGATACATGACGAGGCTTGCTACCAAAAGAGCGAACGCGGTGTCGAGCCATCCGTAGCCTCGGGCAGACAATTGCCAACCCACGATCACGGCGATCGTCGTGAGGACGTCGGCAAACGTATGCTGGGCGTCGGCATCGAGAATCTGAGAACCGAGTCTTTTCGCCCAGCGGCGCTCCCAGTACGATAAGCCGACGTTCGTACACAAAACGCCGATCATGACCGCAAGCGCCCAATCGTTTTCGAGCACTTTGCGGTCGTGGCTTTCGATCGCACGCACCACGATTTCGAACGCCAGCACCGCGAGCAACACGGCGAGGCCGAACACAGCCAGCGTCTCGAACCTTTGATGCCCATAGGGATGCTCGCGGTCAGGCGGCGCGCTCGCAATGCGCACGACGATTAGCGCAACCACGTTGTTCGCGAGATCCGCCAACGAGTGAAGAGCATCGCCGAGGACCGCAAACGAGCCGGTGGTGAACCCGACGGTGGCTTTCGCCGCAAAAACGGCGAAGTTACACGCACCTTCCACGATGAGGACGTGGCGAACTTTGGGCGACATCATCGCCCTAATACTAGTGCTCGGACCCGCTGATCCTGTCGTAAATTCCAGGTCCTTTTCGGCGCTGCCGGCGTTGCTCCTCCTCGGAATATCTGGATATGATCTCGTCGGGCGCCTTGGCATCGCAAAAATGACCTCGCAATTTAATGACAGGAACAGCGGGTCCAAGCACTAGTGCACGGACAACACCGGGATCTCAGAGATACGCACCATCTTTTCCGTTACGCTGCCGACCAGAAGATGGTCCAGTCCAGACAGTCCGCGTGTTCCCATGACGACGAGCTGCGGATTGAGGTCTTTACGGACGTCTTCAAGCTCGGCGTAAATGTCGCCCTCGCGGACGACGATGCTTTCGACCGGCTGGCCCTCGAGCCATTCGGTAATCCGGTCGTGGATCCTCTTCGGAAGCTCGGGGTCGAGCTGGAAAAGCTGCGTCACTCCCCCAGCATAGAACGACGGGTGGATTGGACTCGCGACGACGTGCACCACATGAAGCTCACCCGAAGGGATGAGCAAGTTCACGGCCATCTCGAGGGCACGTTTCGAGAATTCCGAAAAGTCCACGGGCACGAGAATTCTCTCGAACGCATGGCTCGCGCGAATCAACGGCGCTTTCTTGTTGAGTGCCAACAAGTTGCGGGGAACGTGCCGGAGCACTTTTTCCGCGACGCTCCCCATGAGAATCCGGTTGAGACCCGTCCGCCCATGGGTTCCCATCACGACGAGATTGGGCTCGAGTGCTTCAGCCTTTTTGGCAATGCCATCGTAAGGCGTCGCCGCGCTCGAGGTTTCGTAGCGAACATCGATCTTGCTGCCTCGCAGCACGTCAACTTTCAGAGCAAGCGACTGCTGGGCGTCGTCTTCGAGTTTCCTCAAAAAGTCCTGAAGAGCGCTGGTGACTCCTCCTGAGTCGTCGCCGGGAGCCTCGACCACGTGGAGCAAATGGAGAGAGGCTCCGTAGCGAAGTGACAGCTCGACCGCCTGCTCGACTGCATGGGTGGCCGTTTCCGAGAAATCCGTCGGAGCCAGAATCGATTCGATTCTCATTGAGTGATCTCCTACTATCCCGCGCACTACGCGTCCGTTCCATCTACTTCAAAGGGCGTGCCAAGGGCTTTTCCTACGAACGCCGCCCTTTTTGGCACTCCCGGACGCAAATTTCACCCAAGAATTGCGTGTTATCACCCAGTTAACTATGCTGGCTTGAGTTCGGTTGACTCCGGAGCGCGGGGACGAGCCGTGTTCACCTGGCTTTACTCAGAATTCCGCAGTGTTTCAAACTTGGCAGCGTTCGTGCTATCCACCATATCACCCAAGGGATCAGCCTGGGCATTGCGCCGGAGCATGAGCTTCCGAGCTCGAAACGTCCAGGTCGAGACCCCCGGAACGGAAAAAAGACATGGCTTTGGACCGAATTCTCATCGTCGATGACGAGGACTTGATCCGCTGGTCACTCCAGCAAAAACTGACGAACTGGGGCTACCACCCGCTCGAGGCCGCTGACGGCACCACCGCCATTGAGTTGGCCGAGGCCGAATCACCGGACGTCATTTTGCTGGATGTCCAACTTCCCGACAAAAATGGGCTCGAGGTGCTTCGAGCCGTCCGAGAAACCAACCCACGGGTCGTCGTCATCATCATGACCGCGTACGGCGTCTTGGAGGACGCCGTGGCGGCACTTCGCCTCGGCGCCTACGACTTCGTCTCGAAACCGCTCAACTTCGAAGAATTGAGATCGACGATTCAAAACGCACTCGAAGCTTTGAAACTTCGACAGGAGGTCAAGCGTTTTCGCGAGCGAGACCGAAAGCGCTTCAGCTTCGATAACATCATCGGCGAGTCGGAGTCGATTCAAGAGGCCGTGCATCTCATGAAAAAGATCGCCGCGAGCCCGGCGACAACCATTCTGTTCCAGGGCGAGAGCGGGACGGGGAAGGACCTTTTCGCCAAGGCGATCCACTACCACAGCTCGCGAGGAGAGCGTCCCTTCCTCGCAATCAATTGCGCGGCAATTCCCGAGAACCTCGTCGAGAGCGAGCTGTTCGGATACGAGAAGGGCGCTTTCACGGACGCTCGCCAGCAGAAGAAGGGTATTCTCGAGCTCGCCGACGGCGGAACTCTTTTGCTCGACGAGATCGGCGAGATGCCGTTCGGCTTGCAAGCAAAGCTTCTGAGAGTTTTGGAAGACCAGAGCTTCAAGCGCGTTGGCGGTGTCCAAGACGTCCGGGTCGACGTCCGTGTCATCGCATCCTCCAACCGTGATCTGAAAAAAATGATCGAAGCCGAAACGTTCCGGCGCGATCTGTTCTACCGGCTGAACGTCATTACGATTTCGTTGCCCCCGCTGCGTGAGCGCGGCCACGACGTCCCCCTCTTGTGCCGCCATTTCATTGACCAATACAACAACACCTTCGGCAAAGCGATCACCGGACTCACCCCGGCCGCGGCATCGCGTCTCGCTTCATACAACTGGCCCGGAAACATTCGGGAGCTGAAGAACCTCATCGAGCGCGCGATGATTCTCGAAGACGGCCCCGAGATTGGTGCGGACGCGCTACCCATCGACATCACCGACACAGCCACACCGGCCTCGGACGTCGAGTTGCCCGAGCTGTCGATCCCGGTCTCCGGGACATCTCTCGAGCGCGTTGAAGAAGAGCTCATACGCCAAGCATTGTCACGCACCGGCGGGAACCAGACGCGCGCGGCCAAACTCCTCGACATCAGCCGTGATGCGCTCCGGTACAAGATGAAGAAGTTCCAACTGCAAGAGTCCGGAGCCCACTGATGGATCCGTCTTCACGAGACGTGCTTGAAAAGGCTGGGGCAAGACTCGCGCATGAGATAAAGAATTCGTTGACGGGAATCGCCGGAGCACTGCACGTGCTTCAAGATCGTTTGACGCCTTCTGCAGACATCGACGAGATCTTTCAGCGGGTCAACGTCGAAGTACGCCGCATCGAAGGCTCGGTCAAAGAGCTCTCAGAGTATTCCGAGCCGAAGTCGCCCGTGCTGAAGCGCAGGCATCTGCGGGACGTGATCGAGCGTTGCTTGGAAAACGCACCGCTAAGCGCATCGACACGGATCCTGCGCCACTACCAAGACGGAATGCCGCCGATCCCCGTCGATGAAAGACTCCTCGGACAGGCACTGCACCGCATTCTAATCAACGCCGAGGAAGCGATGCCGGACGGCGGCACGCTCAGCGTATCCACGACCTCGGCCGAGGACCGTACGATGATCTCAATCCGTGATACTGGGCGCGGCGTGCCCGCGGAGGAGCTCGAGCGGATCTTCGAGCCGTTTTTCACGAGCAAGATGCGTGGGCTCGGACTGGGGCTTGCGATTACCCGCACACTAGTCCACGCTCACGGAGGCCAGCTTTCGGTCGTTTCGCCCGCGGAAGGGGGCACCGAGTTCGTGATCGTGCTCCCGCACTCCAACTAGTGCCGCAAAAAAGATCAACGTAAAATCGCGAAGGGTCAAACTCACCGAGTTCTGTTTACGTCTCTACGACTTTGCGTTGATCTTTTTGACTCAAACCCTATCGACGGACGAAGTAGTGGCCGTCATCATTTCGGAACGATGAGCACCGGGCAGGGTGACGAGCGAACCATTTTATGGCACGTGGAGCCCACCCAGCCCAGGTTGCGTCGCCCGTGCCCGCCACGCCCCATCACGACAAGGTCGATCTGGTGTTGCTCGACGGCGTCCAACATCGCGCGGTACGCGGAGCCCACGCTCGAAATCAATTCCACGGGGGTGGTCGATGCCGGGAAGAGACCGGCGAGCTCCTCTCGCCGCTCTGCTGTAAGCGTGTCCTTCAGCCGTTCGAGTTGCTCTGGAGTCAGCCGCTCCATCGATCGGTCGTTGAGCACGACGTAAGGGACCGGTACCGCGTGGGCACCGAAGAGCTTGGCCCCGAAGTGCTCTGCGAGCCAAACACCGTGGCGCATGACACTCGCTGTCTCGGGTCCGAAATCGACCGCGAGGAGGATGTTTTTCGGCGCATGCGAGGCCTCCGGCGTTCTCGGACAAAACGACAGCAGCGGCACTTTGACGCGGTGCAGCACCTTCTCCATGACGGAGCCCAGGAGCAGTCTCTGAAGACCCGAGAAGCCGTGAGTCCCCATCACCAGCAGATCGGTCTCCCGATCTTCGGTCGCCTTGACAACGACATCGGCTGGCGCGCCGTCCTCAACCACCACTTTCGCCGCCGAGAGGTCCAATCCTTCAGTCATCGACGACATTTGTTGCTCCGACTGCCGGCGAAACTCAGCCATGCCGTCCGGTACGGCGACGAGATTGCCGACGTTGAGCAAAGCCGTGTCGATGGCGTGGAGTACCGTGAGCTCACCCTCGAGGTCCCTCGCAAGCTCGAGCGACCAGGCAAGCGCCATGCGCGAGATTTCGGAAAAATCAACTGGGCACAAGATACTCTGATAGGGAGTCTTCACGCCTTCACCTCTTCAATCACCACCGGGGCCATCCACCGCCAGGTATTGTGTCATCGCGTCGAGCTCACTCGCCAAGTGGTCAATCTCGTGCTCGAGGAGATGTCTAAGAGAGAGCACACCACGAAGCTCACCTCCTTCTCGCACAATCGGCACATACGTATAGTCTTTCTCGACCATCAGGCGCAGCGCGTCGCCGTAGGAGCCGTCCGCCCCAAGCGTCTCCACGTCCGTCGTCATTACTTCGCCGAGTTTTGTCTCTTCCGGATTCCGTTTCTGGAGGATGACGCGGTCGACGAGATCGCGATAGGTGAAGATGCCGGCGAGCTTTTCGCCGTCGGTGACGGCGAGGGCACCCGCGTTATACCGCTTCATTGTCGCGCACGCATCCATGACTGTTGTCGCCCCGGTGATCGACTCCGTCACCGTCGTCATCAGCCCCTTGACTCCCATCAGGATCCCTCCTTCTGTAACCCTCTAGCTGAATCTTTGTGCATGCTTCATGCCACCTGCGCGATCCGATCCAAGCAGGTTTTACAGGTGCACCGGAGCGAGATTTGCCGCAACAAAGCGGCAAAGTCCCCATAAGGCGCGCGGTGCAATGCGATATGCTCACGTGGATGATCTCTTCGATGCTCACCCAGCGACGCACAGCTCGCCCTGCGATCCGGTGGTGGCGCTACGGGCTCCGGCTGGGGGTTGCCATGCTCGCCATGTGGACCGTGTTGGGTACGGCAGGATTCATCATCCTCGAAGGCTGGTCGATCACGGACGCCTTCTATATGACCATCATCACGGTCTCCACGGTGGGCTTTGGCGAGATCCACCCGTTGTCGTCCGCGGGGCGGATCTTCGCGAGTTTCTTGATTATGGGCGGGCTTGGAACAGCGATCTATACGTTCACCCGCCTGGGCCAGGTCGTGCTGGAAGGAGAGCTTCTAGGCGGTCTCGGAAGGAGACGGATGCGAAAAGAACTAAGCGGCCTACTGGACCACTATATCTTGTGCGGTTTCGGACGGGCGGCTAGACCCGTCGCCGACGGGCTCGCGCACAAAGACCTCCCGTTTTGCGTCATCGAGATGAATGCCGCGAACGAGACGGTACTCCAGGACTTGGGATATCTCTACCTTATCGATGACGCGACGTCGGACGAGGCCCTCCAAGACGCGGGGATCAAAAACGCGCGCGCCGTGCTCACACTATTGCCGTCGGACGCTGACAACCTCTACGTCACCGTCACCGCGAAAGCGCTCAACCCAGAGATTCGCGTCATCGCCCGCGCGGTTGACGAGCGCGGCGAAATCAAGCTGCGCCGCGGAGGCGCCAACGAAGTCATCTCCCCCTACAACCTGGCGAGTCACCGCATTCTACAAGCTGCGACGAGCCCTACCGTGCTTCAATTCATGAGACACGTTTCCGACCGCCAGTACCTGGAGATGAGCCTGGTCGAAGCCGAGGTGGGCGAAGGCTCGAAGATGAAAGGACTATCCATCGCCGACTCCAAGCTGCGCTCCGACTTCGGCGTGGTCATCGTGGCCATTCGGCGCGATGGCGAACACATGCTGTTCAACCCGGGCCCTCACGAGCCTATTCTCGCCGGCGACGTGCTCGTTCTCATGGGACACGACGAGAAACTCGCGGAAACGCAACGGGCTCTGAGCCATTGAGGACCCGAGCTGTGGAGCAGACGCCGTTTGTCGAAACTTGGACCCGGCTCAAGAGCCTTTGGCGGCGACGAGATCTCTCAATAGAGTCGCGCTTTGACCTCCCGGAATCAGCGTGATCTCTCCATCCGATTCCAACAATTTGCTGACTTCAAGAACCCGCAACAAGGCGTCGACAATGTCACCGTCCTTGGCGATCTCAGCGAACGCCTCGCCAACGAACTGAGGCCGGACCGCGGCCGCACGCGCAAACTCGATTGCCGCTTCGCGCTCCGCCGTGCTTTGGATCACGTTGACCTGATTCTCACCGGCCTGCCGGATCGCGGACGTCACCTGGCGGAGTCGGTTGACGACTTTCTGCTCGATCTGATCAATCATCTGCTGGTCGCGAAAGTGAACCTTCCGTATGTACACTGAGCCGATTTCGTAGCCCCAGGCGGCAGCCTTGGGAGTCACGTCTTTGCGAACGGAACGGCTCATCGCATGCCGGTCCTCCAACATCTCGGGTAGCGGCAGGTTCGAGAGCTCTCGCACGGTCGCGTTGGCAACGTTGGCGCGAAGCGAGCCCGCTGGATCGGCGTTTTCGAAAAGAAATGCCACCGCGTCACGCACCCGCATTTCGTACCACACGCCGATTCCCATCGGGGTCCCTTCTTCGGTGTTGACCGCTTGGCTTCGTAGATAGATTTGGTCGAGGCGCAGGTCGACATCAGCAACCCGCCCAAAAAACGGCACGAGGCACGCACGCATCCCGAACCGGACTATCGGAAGATGAAGCCCGGGCTCGTCGAGAACGCCGAGGACGTCGCCAAACAAGATGTACACCTTCGCGTGACATTCGTGCACGATGGTGTAGAGTCCGAAGAGACGACCGAGGAGAAACGCGACAGGAACTCCTATGAACGAGAGCACGAAAACGGTGAACGTCGTCGAGATGAAGATCATGACGTCACCTCGGAGATGATGCGCTTCGCGCGCGACAGCAAATCGATCTCGATCTTGCGAAGATAGGCGGCCAACGCGTTCCGGCTTCGCTTTTTGAGCTCCCGAAGCTGCTCCGAAAGCCGCAACAACGGCTCGACCTCGGCATGGGCGCGCATGGTCTCGATCTCGACGGCCCGTTTGGATTGCTCAATCTTCTGATCCGCGGTCGCACGCGCAAGACTCACCCCCGCCGACACTTCGTTGTGCGCGGTGTTGATCGCCGCCAACGCGGACTCGATTTCTTCGGGCGGGTCCATCCCCGTGATCAACGACGCATCCAACACCACACCGTATCGCGCCGCCGACGACAGGCACTCACGGTCCATCTCCAAATTGACCTCGTTGAGATTCTTCCGCAGGTCGTTAATCGAGATCCCCTCGATCGCGAGTGAGCCCGAGAGCAGGTCTTCAGACTCCCCCGGGGCGCGGCCGTCCTTGGCCTGAAACGTCGCAATTCGCTCTCGCAGCACCGAAACGAAGTACCCCATCACGTGGGCGATCGGGTGCCGCACACCAAACAAGTAGGCGTACAAGTTGTCTTCGCTGACCTTATAGCGCAGCTGCCCGCGGATCCCGATGTTCAACTGATCCTTGGTCACCGCGTCGAGCATGGTGTTGTTGTGATTGGCCGACGGGACCTCGGGATCGTAGGCAGCGTTCACCGTTTGT
This sequence comes from uncultured Acidobacteriota bacterium, assembly GCA_947259165.1. GTDB lineage: Bacteria > Acidobacteriota > Vicinamibacteria > Marinacidobacterales > SMYC01 > CAMYKY01. The sequence continues at coordinate 19,307 of CAMYKY010000051.1, forward strand.
ATGGCGACGTCGACTTTGTGGACGCTCTGCCATGGCCACTTGAAATAGGGTCCTCCCGGACCGATGACCCGAACCTGAGGATAGCGGTACCGATCCCGCTGCTCTTCGTTCAAATGCTCGGCGACGGGGGAATCCAGGCTCGTCCGTCCTTCGATACGCTCGGCCCGCCCGAACGACGTCAAGACGGCGCGCTCGTTTTGTTGCACCGTGAAAAAACCAGCAAGGACGATTCGGACGACGAGGTAGCCAAGCACTCCGGCGACGATGCCGAACAGAAAACCCAGCATCAAGGGCCTCCAAGGCGGATTGTGTAGTTTTGGTTGGTAGCGCGAGTATGTTTAATTCTACATCGCGGGAGAGAATGCTGACAGCGCCGACCCCGGCCCGGGTGCACTCGAAAGGACGATGAAGAGGCGTGGCCGCAAGGGTGTCGCGACGCGGTCGCGGCTACTTCACGATGATGACCGGAACCTCACAAAATCGCGCGACCTTCTCGGCCACACTACCTAGCAGCAAATGAGGAAGGCCGACGAGCCCGCGGCTCCCCATGACGACGAGTCGCGCTCCCCATTTCTCCCGCCAATGGAGAATCGCGCCGGCTGCGGAGCCGTCGACCACGGCAACGTCGCCGGACGTGTCGGCAAGCATATCCCTCAGCGCGTCCACGTACTTGTCGTGCAGGCCCGGCTCAGTCTCGAAGCGGCTCGTTAGCCCTCCCGGAGTCAGCGGGGTATGCAGGAGCTCGACCGCGTGGAGAAGGTGGATCGAGCCGTCGTGGTGAGACGCAAGGATTCGTGCGAGGGCAAGGGCTCGATGGGAGTGGTCACTGAAATCGACGGGCACGAGAATCGGCCCAACTGGCTCACCACCCGAGTAGAGCTCCGAGTCCGAGCGGACGAGCATCATCGCGGCTTCGACGCGGTGGAGCAGCTTGGCCGCAATGCTGCCCATGACGAGCCTCTCGATTCCGTGTCGGCTGTCCGTACCCACCGCCACGAGATCAGGTTTCCACGCCTCCACCTTTCTCAGGATCGCCTCCACGGGCTCCAAGGCCTCTTCGATCGAGGTCTCCACGGTGACATTGCTCGGAGCGCCACGCACGAGCGCCTCTAGCTGTTTCTCCGCATCCGCTCTCAACTGTTCGGTGTAGTCGTCGAGAAGCGGTCCAATCTCCGCCCAGGTGCTCGCGCCCGGATGAGCGACCGGAGGAAAAACGGGAATCGGTGAGGCGAGACGATGGAGAACGTGAACCGTCATTTCACCACCATTCGCGAGCGCAACAGACTGGTGGAACGCCTTCGCGGCGGCAGCGGAGAAATCGGTTGCCACTAGAATTCGCTGGAGCTGCATCACAGTATTTGTATCACGTCGGCTATTCTGCGCGCTGCGCCATTCCACCCAGTGCAGCAACCCAACTGAGTCTTTGCACTCGTGTCCCGTGCGAAATCGACACCAGAGGCCAGGGCCTCGCTTGGCACAGCAATTGCTGCTTTGGTTTTCGGGAAGTCAGGAAATGGAAGCAAAAAGATCTGCATACCGCGTGGAGCTCGCCACTCCTTTCGACGAATCGCTCGAGCGTGTCATCCATGAACTGGGAGAGCAGGGCTTCGGAGTGCTCACTTGGGTCGACATGAAGGACAAGCTGGTGGAGCGCCTCGGAGCTGATTTCCGCCCTTACGTCATCATGGGCGTCTTCGATCCCGAGCTCGCGCAGCGCGCCCTCGAGACCGAGCTGGATTCAGGCCTGGTGCTCATTTCACACGTGGTTGTCTACCAGAGCTCCCCCGGCCGCTCCGTTGTCGCTGCGCAGGCTCCCACAGCATCGTTTTCGCCCTTTTCCGGTGTGGCCGAGATAGACAAGATCGCTCGGGATACTGACGCGCGAATTCGAGCGGTCATCCAGAGCTTGAAGACGGACTGAACAACCCTCGCCACTGCCGGAACGGTAGCGCGCGTCGAGCCGGTATGAATGCACGACGGAAACGAAGCAGAGCCTAGCGCGAACCCGACCGACCCGACTGTTGGCCCGTCGAGCTCCCCGCCTCTTCTGAAACGGAGTCTCGGTCTGCCGCTGCTGACGCTCTACGGGCTGGGCACGCTCGTCGGCGGCGGCTTCTACGCGCTCGTTGGGAAGGTCGCGGGCGAAGCCGGCATGACGGCGCCGATATCGTTTCTATTGGCTGCGATTGTCGCCGGGTTCAGCGCGCTTTCGTTCGGTGAGTTGTCAGCACGCTATCCATTCAGTGCGGGCGAGTCCCACTACGTGCACGAAGCCTTCGGTCGCCGATGGCTCTCCGTAACCGTGGGATGGCTCGTCATCGCGACCGGAATCGTCTCGGCGGCTATGCTCGCGAACGCGTTCGTCGGCTTTTTCCAAGACGTCGCTTCCGTTCCCACCCCGGTCGGCATCGTATGCCTCGTCGTCTTTCTCGGTGCCATCGCGATCTGGGGGATCCGTCAGGCGGCATTGTTCGCAGTGGCTATCACGTTCATCGAGGTCGGAGGTCTCGTTTTCGTCATGTTCGCGGGGCGCCATCACCTGCTCACGCTTCCACAACGATGGAGCGAATTGCTGCCTCCCGTCGTTTGGCACCCCTGGCCCGGGATCCTCGTCGGTGCGTTCCTTGCTTTCTACTCTCTGATTGGCTTCGAGGATATGGTGAATCTTGCAGAGGAGGTGCGCAATCCTCGCCGGAACCTCCCGAGGGCGATCCTTCTCGCGCTCGGCATGACGACACTGCTCTACGTTGCCGTGAGTACGGTCTCCGTCCTCGCTCTTCCACCCGAGGCGCTGGCCCAGAGCCGCACTCCGCTTGCCGCAGTACTTCGTCAATCAGGCTACGAGTCGACGTTGGCGATGAGCGTGGTCAGCATGCTCGCCGGCATCAATGGCGCGCTCGTCCAGATGATCATGGCATCGCGAATCGTCTACGGTATGGCGGGCAAGGACATGGCCCCCCGGTATTTCGCCGCCGTCGCTGCCAAGACACAGACCCCGGTGCGAGCCAGCGTTCTCATCATCGCCTTCGTCATGGTATTCGCGATGTGGCTCCCACTGGTCGCTCTCGCCCGGCTCACGAGCGGTATCATTCTTGTCGTCTTCTCGCTGGTGAACTTGTCCTTGGTGCGGCTCAAAATGAGCACACCCGAGCCCGAGGGACCAACCTGGCCCGTTTGGGTCCCTGCCACTGGTTTGTTGCTATCGCTGGCCCTTCTCGGGGTTCAGATCTGGGCGGCAGGCTTGAGCAACTGAGTGTGCCGCACAGAGCTCGTGCCGGTGCCCGCGTGCGTGCCCGTGCCCGATCACCGAGACGCGAGCTGTTGGACCTGTTGTTTTCGAGTCGACGGCGATGGGACGGGAGAAAAACAAGACCGGGCACGGGCACGAGGCCCAACAGCGGAGCCTCCAGTTACTTCACCGAGAGCACGGGGATTGTGGCAGAGCGCACGAGCTTCTCGGCCACGCTTCCTGTCAGCAAATAGTCCACCCCGCTACGTCCGCGCGTTCCGATCACAATCAGGTCCGATTTCTTGGAATTGGCCATGTCGAGGATGGCGCCGGCGACGTTATCTGCTTCGGTGACCTGAGCCTCGAAGGGGTCTCCGACCATCCACTCCTCCATCTGCGCACGGATCGCGTCCGGAAGCGTCGGCTCTTCGGAGAACAAGCGAAGGTGCGCTTCCGGCGCGAGGCCTGCGAGTGTCGGGTTGTGGACGACGTGATGGAGCACGAGGGAGCCCGTTTCCGGCATCAACTCGCGCGCCAGCGCCAATGCCCGCCGCGAGTTCTCCGAAAAATCGACCGGGACGAGAATACGCTCGGTCGCGTATTCAGGCGCGCCCCCCGAATCGTCGGGACGGATCGTCGCCACCGGGCAAGGTGCGTGGCGAACGAGTTTCTCGGCGACGCTTCCCAGAAACCAGCGCGGCATCCCCGTCGCGCCGTGCGTCCCCATGACGATGAGATCGGGCTCCCAGGACTCGGTCCGCTTCAGGATAGCTTCAAAAGCCGAAGGGGCACGGATGACCTCGTACCGAGCGACACGCCCCTGCTCTCTCAGCAACGAGGTTTCTTCGTCGAGCCTTCGCTTGGCCTCAGCCTCGAGGTCCGTGAAAAAGTCCGACATGAAATCCCCGACCTGACGAAATTCGTTGGTGTGACTGATCACGACGTGGAAGAAAAGAAGCTCAGCGCCTCTTTGTCTCGCAAGTACCCGCGCTAACTTTTGCGCTGACTCCGCTCCCGTCGACAAATCCGTTGGATATAGAATCTTCTTGATCGCCATCGGTGACCTCACACAACATCTCCAAAAACTCTTGCAATCTTTGTTCCTTTTTCCTAGCTACGCCTCTCGACACGCCTGTGAAGCAGCAGCGGCGAGCGATCACGGGTTGAACGCTTCCCGACGTTGATTCCGCCCCACAACTTGCGCACTATGCCCCATCTGCGACCGCGTTAGCGACAAAAAATCCGGTTTCCGCGCTGGCACAACGTTTGCTGACGTAGAACTCTATGAGGCCTCAAAGTTGAGAGATCTCGTTTTGGACGTCACGCCACGACTGCCGACGTGGGAGGGCCCCTTCGAGATCGTGGAGCGCAAAGGACTCGGGCATCCGGATTCGATCTGTGACGCCATCATGGAAGAGGCAGCGCGAACCCTCGCCAACGAGTACGTCGAGCGCTTCGGTCAGATTGAGCATTTCAACCTGGACAAGGCGCTTTTGGCGTCGGGGAAGTCCTCACCACGGTTCGGTGGGGGCACCGTCGACGAACCGATGCGTTTCGTGTTCGGCGACCGTGCCACGAGCGTCGTCTCCGGCCAACGGATTCCCGTCGCCGAGATCGTCGAGGGAGCGGCCCGTGCATGGTTCGCGGCCCATCTTCGGTTCGTCGACCCGACAACGCACGTCGTCTTCCAGAACGAGCTCGGCGAGGGGTCCGCAGAGCTCGTCGGGCTCTACCAAGCCGAGAGGCCGAGGGCGAATGACACGTCGATCGGCGTCGGCATTGCGCCCACAACCGAGACGGAACGATTGGTCGTAGCCACCGAGACTTACCTCAACGCGCCCGCGTTCAAGAAACGCTTCCCCGCCGCGGGAGAAGACATCAAGGTCATGGGAGTGAGGCAGGGTCGAACGCTGTCTCTCACGGTGGCGCTCGCTTTCGTGGATCGTTTCATCACGGATGAGACACACTATTTTCTGAAAAAGCGCGAGATCGAGGAAGATCTCACCGCTCATCTATGCGATCGACTCGAACACTTGAACGAGCTCGTCATTCGCACCAACACTCTGGACCAACCGAGTCGAGGCGCCGACGGTGCGTACCTCACGGTGACCGGAACCAGTGCGGAAAGCGCCGACAGCGGCGAAGTCGGGCGCGGAAATCGTCTGCTCGGCTTCACGGCGGCGACCCGCCCCGCGACCGGCGAGGCGGTCGCGGGCAAGAATCCGCTGTGTCATGTCGGCAAGATCTACAACCATCTCGCCCAGCGGGCAGCGGATCGCATCGCGTCGCTCGAAGCCGTCGCCGAGGCGAATGTGTTTCTCGTCAGTCAAATCGGCGAGCGTCTCGAGGAGCCGCAATTCCAGGCCGTGAATCTCGTGTTGCGTCCCGGGGCGAGTCTCAACGACGTGCAGACGGATATCGGAGACATCGTTTCGCAAACTCTGGCGGACGCGCCGGGTTTCGCCAACGAGTGGCTGCGCGCTCCCATGCCGTGGGTTTCATCATGACGATCGACGTACGACTCGACAAGGCAAACGAGCCCGCAAAGGAGGCAATGCGGTTGCACCCCTTCTATCGCGGCAAGGTCCAGATGCTACCGAAATGCCCGATCCGCGGAATGGAGGACTTTGCGATTTGGTACACACCGGGGGTCGCCGCTCCGTGTCGCGAGATCCATCGCGACCGCGAGCTCGTCTACGAGCTCACCAATCGTGCCAACACCATCGCCATCATCTCCGACGGAACGCGCGTACTCGGTTTGGGAGATATCGGACCCGAGGCCGGGCTACCCGTCATGGAGGGAAAAGCCCTGCTGTTCAAGTATCTCGGAGGAGTGGATGCCGTACCCATCTGCCTGGCAACGACCGAGCCCGATGCAATCGTTCGCACCGTCCGCTACTTGCAGCCGTCCTTCGGGGGCATCAACCTCGAGGACATCGCCCAGCCGAAATGCTTCCGGATCCTCGAAGCATTGCAAAACACCACGGAGATCCCCGTCTGGCACGACGACCAACAAGGTACGGCCACGGTTGTTTTGGCCGCACTCGAAAACGCGCTCGTCATCGTCGGCAAGCGTCTTCAAGACTGCAAAGTGGCCATGATCGGCATGGGGGCAGCCAACGTGGCGACGTATCGGTTGTTGAAAGCAAGGGGGCTGACACCGGCAGGGGTCATCGCCTGCGATTCTCGGGGCACGCTCCACTCCGGCCGACACGACGTGGAGGACAACTATCGAGCAGTTCCGGATAAGTGGCAGGTGTGCACTGAGACCAACCCGGAACGCGTCACCGGAGGGGTACGCGACGCCCTGGCCGGCGCCGACGTCGTGATCGCGTTCTCCCGCACGGGACCGGGTGTCATCCAGGCCGAGTGGGTGAAGCAGATGGCAAAAGATGCGGTCGTGTTCGCGTGCGCAAACCCAGTGCCCGAGATATGGCCTTGGGACGCCCTCGATGCCGGCGCTCGAGTCGTCGCTACCGGTCGGAGTGACTTCCCCAACCAGGTCAACAACTCGCTTGGCTTTCCTGGTATTTTCCGAGGCGTGCTCGACGTGCGCGCCCGGGCGATCACGCACGGGATGGCGCTCGCCGCTGCGGACGCGATTGCTGCCTATGCCGAGATGCGCGGCATCACCGAGG
>CAMYKY010000052.1 GCA_947259165.1 uncultured Acidobacteriota bacterium
CGGTTGACCGGTAAGATCGCCGGGATGCAAGTCGGGTTTCTGAACATACAATCCGACAGTCTCGATTTGTTCGACGACGAGCTTGGCAAAGACGTCGAGGTCGAGCCGCCGCTCAATTTTGGTGTGGTGCGCTTGTTCCAGGAGTTCGAGAACCGTACCCGCTTAGGCGGACTCTTCGTGTCGAAAGTCAACACCAGCGATACAAGCGACTACAACCTCACCTACGCCGTCGATGGAACCTACGGGGTCGGCGAGGCCGTCAATTTCACCGGCTGGGCAGCGGGGACGACGACCCCTGGAGCTGAGAAGGCGCAATCCGCGTTCAACGTCACCGCTTCGTACGATACGCGCGACTGGCGTATCTCCGGAGGCTACCGAGATATCGGAGAAGAGTTCAACCCGGAGGTTGGGTTCTTGCCGCGACGAGACTACCGGTATGTCAACGCCTTCTTCCTCCGCAACTACCGTTTTCCGAGCATCTCTTGGTTCCGGGAGCTGAGGCCGCATGTTGTGTGGAATCAGTACTGGGACCACGAGGGCTTCTCTGAAACTTACCTCGTCCATATCGACAGCCACTTCGAGTTCGAAAACGGCGCGTTTTTTCAACTGCCGGCAATCAACTTCACCGGTGAAGGACTCAAGGAGCAGTTCGAGATCAGTCCCGGGATTATCATCCCGCCCGGAACCTATGACAATTTGGATTGGGGGTTCCGAGCGAACACGGATCTCAGCGCACCGTTCTCGGTCAGCGCCAACATCGACGCGGGTGGATTCTACTCGGGTCGCCGAATCGGAACGACCACAACGTTGAACTACCGCTATCAGGACAAGTTCACGTCGTCGTTGCGCGTGGCCTACTTCGACGTCAACCTGCCAGAAGGCGACTTCATTACATCGCTCGTAGCGGTCAAGGGATCATATGCGTTCACGCCACGAATCTTTCTCCAAGCCACGATTCAATACAGCAATCAATCCCAGGACATGGGCAGCAATATCCGTTTCGGCTGGCTGAACACCGCCGGCACCGGCCTCTACGTCGTCTACAACGACATCGAGCACTTCGGCATGTTCGAACGCACCGGTTTCGACCGAGGCCCAAAAGGCCGCCAGTTCATCGTCAAGTACACGAAACAGTTCGACATCGGCCGGTAGATCCTCGAGGCGGTGCGAACGTCGGGAGATCGCACTAGTAGGCTTCACGGTTGACAAGCCTTCGGCAGCGCCCCCCCACCCGGACGCCTTCGGCGTCCGACCTCTCCCCCAAGCGGGAGAGGATAATACAAAGAGGTCGACGGCGCGTTAGCGCCGTCGGGTGAGGGGGATAACACCGAAGTCTCAGTCGCGCGTGAGGCTGAGGTATGCGCGGTCGAACAGGCGCGCGGGATCCCCTTTAGCTTCGTCCCACTCGGCCGTGGGGTTGGCGGCAATCACGTCACTCAGACTCGCCCTCGATCAATGAGCGCCACGACCCGAGAAGTCGATGATGCCGTCGATGCTGCCACCGTTGCCCACGTCAATGAACGGATAGCCGCTGTTAGTTGCCCTGTGCCACGAGCGCTGGTTTGAAACCCATCCGTTCGGACGTCAAGTGGCTCTCGAAAAGAGCCCCGAGCGAGCTGTTCGCAAAACGCCATCCGTTTTATACTTCGACGGAGCCCATGAAGAATCCGTACGTTGCTGGTTTGTTCCTACTCAGCGCGTCGTGCGCGAGTCCGCCGGCGCCTACGCCTCCAAGCCCCAACGTCGTCTACATTGTGAGCGACACGCATCGTTGGGGCGCGATGTCGTTTACCCAAACGCCGGCGGTTCAGACGCCCAATCTCGAGCGTCTCGCGCAGGAGGGGCTCTCGTTCAACCGGTACTACGTCAACCTTCCGCTCTGTACGACTTATCGGGCGATCTTATTGACCGGGCGTTGGCCCTACCAACAAGGGCTCATCGCAAACCACATGGCGCTCGCCGAGCGGGTCGATCTTCCCGAGAACGAGCGGCATCGCGGCACGCTTGCGTGGGCGTTCAAAGACGCAGGCTACGCGACCGGGTATTTCGGGAAGTGGCACCTTGGCGGCAACGTCGCGATGCCCGGGCGCGAGACCACGGGCACGGTGCAGGAGAGCAGAAACGCCCTCCCCTTTGGCTTCGACCGCTCGATCGTATGGTGGGGGACGAACAACCATCGCAAGTCTCGCTTTTCCGTGGACGGCGGGGACGCGGTGGAGTGGGAGGGCGCTTCGAATGCTACGTCCACGGTAGAGCAAGCGCTCGAATGGATCACCGAGGCGAGTCGCGGCGAGGAACCGTTCTTTGTCGTCATCTCGTTGAACCCTCCTCATGGACCGTTTCATGATGCGCTCGATGACAAAAAAGCCCTGTATCCGGACGAGACGACGCTGCCGTTTCATCCGCTCGACCAGATTCGGAATTGGGAGCATCACCGTGACTACCACGCGCTCATCAGCGGCATCGATGACGATGTGGGTCGGGTCGATGCCGCGCTCGAAGGGCTCGGGCTTTCGGAGAACACGGTTGTTATCTACACGTCTGACCATGGGGCGATGACGGGCATCGAAGGCATCGCCTACGGCCAGAAACGGAATCCTCATGACGAGTCGGCACGGGTGCCGTTTATCGCGAGGTGGCCCGGAAAGATTCCAGCAGGTGGCGAAGTGGAAACGCTGTTTTCCGCGATCGACGTCTTTCCAACACTCGCAGCGCTCGTGGGTTTAGACGGAGATTACGTCCGCACGTTGCCGGGCGTTGATCTTTCAAGAACTTTTCTCGGCGAGCCGGGCGGTCCGGACCCGGGCTCGGTATTCCTCATGCATCCGAGCAACATGAACAACGTGGGAAGCGTGCACCAGCGGATTTGGCGAGCGGTGGTCACCAAAGACTACACGTACGCGGTGACTCACGACGGGGAGCTCGCGCTGTGGGATCACTCAGAGGCATATCAGGTGAACAATCTCGCGGGCGATCCGGAGACGCTCGCGGTGCGGGCGGAGCTATGGGGCGAGTTGCAGGCGTGGATGGAGACGGCGGAGACGCCGTACATCAACAACTGGTTCGAGAAATCGCCGGTTTGGGAGATCCAGGCGTGGAATCGGGAGCATGGGCTCGGAGAGAGCAACGAGGATCGGGAGATTGGGAAGCGGTTTGTGTTGGATCTGAGGGCTTCCAACCCGATTGAAGAGTAGCCTTCGGGAGGGGCTCGGGGTTTACGGGAGGGTCCTTTTCGGTTGGCTTCGGTGTTGCGATCGGCTTCGGGTGGCCCCCCCTCACCCTCGGCGCGCTAGCGCGCCTCGACCTCTCCCCCCATTGGGGGGAGAGGTTATTGATGATTCTTAGGTGTTCAAGTATTGCTTCAACGGTTCCATGTTGTAGTTGATTTCGGCGATGGCATCGGCGTCGAACTCGTAGTTACCTCGGCGGGTGACGCTCGTTTTGAATACGCCGCGTTGTTGCATCATGTACGGGCGTAGGCCGGGGATGTGGTTTTCCAGGTTGGTGATCAGCATCATCTTGGCGTAGAGGTCGCGGACGGCATCGGGGCGGTTTTCGCGGTGAAGGGCCCAGATTCTTGCGTAAACTTCGGCGTACTGGGGGCCGCCGGTCATCATGCCGTCCATGCCGAGGCGCATTTCGTAGGTCCAGGCGCGGGCCCGGCTGCCACCGAAAATCCGCTTCACCGCTCCCGGTCGATAGCGGGCCGCCTGCTTCATGCGCACCAGCGTGTTTCCATATTCCTCTTTGATGTAGCCGAAGTTCGGAAACTTCTCGCCCAGCTCGACGATGAAGTCGATCGTGGGCTCGATGTCGGGGGCGCCCGCGGACGTTTGGATGAACACCGGTCGCGACGTGACGTTGCACAGCTCGGTAAAGTATTCGCGGTACTCACCGATCGATCTGGCGTTTTTTGGCGGCATCGCGATCATGGCGTCGGGACCCAGCTTTTCCGCGTGCCGCGCAAACTCGAGCATGGAGTCGGTGTCATTGCCTTGCACACCGAACATCAACGTCGGCGCCGTTGCTTTCGCGGCTTTGGCGATGACGTCCATACCCTCCATGACCTCGTCGCTCGTGAGCCACGGCAGATCGCTCGAGTTCTGGGGCCACACGAGCCCCTGCATGCCGCAACCGACGAGAAACTCGACTTCGGCCGCGAGATCCTCGTAGTCGACCGACTTGTCAACTTTATAAGGCGTAGCCAGAATTTTGAACACGCCACCCAGTGTTTTCTCCTCCTGGCTCGAGGCTCTCGATGCCAACGCTGCCGCTCCCACGGTTCCCATCCACTCACGCCGGGTAAACCTGGTCATCACTTGCCTCCTTGAGGGTCAGTCTTCGAGAAGCGCCTCGGCGTCGACGGTGATAAAGACGTCGTTGCCAACGACGACGCCACCCTTCTCCAACTCGCCTTGCCACTTCACGTCGAAATCGTGTCGGTTGATTCGAGTCGTGCCGGTGAAACCCGCACGAGTCTTGGGACCCTTGTCTTCGTTGCCAACCCAAAAAGGCGTCGCCCACGAACCAAGGTAGCTCACCTCCATCACGACCGGGTGGGTGATGTCACGGATCGTCAGGTCCCCGTTGACCCTGTAGTCGGTCTCGCCAATTTGGTCGGCGAATCGCCCCTTGTACGTGATCTTCGGATGATTCTCGGCGTCGAGAAAGTCAGCGTGTTTCAGGTGACTATCTCGAGCCTCATCCCCGGTCCAGAGCTTGTGCGCATCCATCATGACCTCGATGACGCCCCCGACTGGATTTTCCAAGTCGAGATCGAGATTGCCTTCGACCGCAGGGATGATGCCGCGAACCCACGTAACCATCATGTGCCGCACGCGAAACTCCGCAGCGGAATGCCCCGGTTCAAGTACCCACTTCGCCATACCCAAATGCCCTCATCTATGTTCGCAAATAGCCGTCGACGTTACGCTCCATCCACACTTCACTGGAGCGCGCTTGATATTCGATCCCTCTTTGCTTTTCGGCAAGCTGCTCCTGCGATCGACGCAAGGCACTCGCGATCATCGAGTGGACTAGCGGCTCGTCATCGGGCATTCCCAGTTGCTCGAGCAGGCTCCGAGTCGTACCGCCGAAGCTGGAGTCAAACCAAGGCTCGTCCAACCCGACATAGCAGAAAAACTGGCTCTTGGACGGAAGGAACGCGCTGAGATTGAGCACGTGATCGTCCCGATACGGTATCGGGAAGTGCTCGGCCAGGTGGACGTGACACACGCGTTGTGCCGTTGGGGTCGAGCGCCCACCCTTTTCCCGCCCCCGCTTGACCTCTTCGGGAATTTCGTTGGAATCGAGAAGCGCGATGGTGGAGCCGATTCGCGTCGGGAAGTTCTCGAGCATCTCGCTCCCCGGTCGACTCAGCTGTTGATAGTCCAAATCGAGCTCGTCGAGCTCGGAACGGAGCCTGTCCCCGGTGTCGGGAAAGTGATAGACCATGAGGCAATCGATGACGTCATCGCTCCGATCTAACGCGACCTTCCGCCTCAAATCCGCAAATTTGAGCTCTCGCGTGAACCAAACGCGGTCTTCGAACGTCGGCTTGCCGCCAAACAATCGGTTCAAAAAGCCCATGGTGGGTTAGGCGCCTCTCATCGAATCTCCGCATACTACTCGTTTCGGTTGAGCACGAGCAATGTTGGGGGTACGGGAGCCGAGGAAAGTGGAGTATCTTGTGCCGCGCGAAAGGTGGTGTGAGCATGACGAGGCTTCATTGCAAGTTGGCGATTTGGGCGTTGCTGGCGTGGGCAACAACGGGGGCCGCCCAGACGATTCCGCTGCCCGAGCACCCGCGTCCGGATTTCGAACGACCGGAATGGCTCAATCTCAACGGACCCTGGCAATTCCGCTTCGACCCGGCGAACGAAGGCGTTGATTCAGGTTGGGCGACAGGCTCGGTCGAGCTCGACCAATCCATCCTCGTCCCGTTTTCTTGGGGAGCCCCGCTTTCCGGTATCGCTGATGAAGCGGACATCGGTTGGTACGCGCGCGCGATCGAAGTACCCGAGGCGTGGGCGGGACGCCGAATCTTCCTCGTGGTCGGAGCCTCGGATTGGCAAACGACGGCGTGGCTCGATGGCGAGCTCGTCGGTGAGCATCGCGGCGGCTACACGCCCTTTTCCTTGGAGCTCACCGGCGACGTGACGCCCGGTCGAGCGCAATCGCTCGTGATCCGAGTCGATGATTCGCCGCACGCGTTCAAGCTGGAAGGAAAGCAAGGGTACGGTCCCGCGCGCGGCATTTGGCAAACCCCGTACCTCGAGGCGCGGGGAAGCGCACCGCTCGAAGATCTGCACTTCGCACCCGACGTCAGCCGCGGCAAAGTGACGGTGAGCGCTCGTCTCCTCGATCCGGCTCCCACCGAGCTGACGCTCGAGGTGCGCTTCCAGGACTCGATCGCACCGGCCTCTCATACCATTGAGCGCGGCTCGAGCGAAGCGCTGTTCGACATTCCTATTCCCGAGGCGCGGCTTTGGACTCTAAACGATCCGTATCTCTATGACGTCGCCGCGACCATCACCGGCGAGGGCATTGTCGGAGATCGAGTCGCAACCTACTTCGGGATGCGGAGCATCAGCGTGATGAACTTGCCCGGCACCGACGACCATCCTTACATCGCGCTCAACGGAGAGCCGATCTATCTTCAGATGTCGCTCGACCAGTCCTACCATCCCGAGGGTTTCTATACTTTCCCGAGCGATGCGTTCGTCCGTGACGAGATTCTGCGCGCGCGCCAGATCGGCTTGAACGGTCAGCGTATCCACGTCAAGGTCGGAATTCCTCGAAAACTCTACTGGGCCGATCGATTGGGCATGCTGATCATGGCCGACGTACCCAATTCCTGGGGTGAGCCCGACGCTCAGATGCGCCACGAGGTCGAGCACGCGCTGCGCCAGATGGTCCGGCGCGACTACAACCATCCCTCGATTTTTGCGTGGGTGCCGTTCAACGAAACTTGGGGACTCTACACGCCTGCACGGGGCGAGGAGCGAGACTACCTTCCCGAAACGCAGGTCTGGGTCTCCGATATCGTCGCGCTCACGAGACGACTCGATCCCACCCGGCTCGTCGAGGACAACTCCCCTTGTTGCGGGGTTGGCCACGTCGATACCGACATCAACTCGTGGCATTCGTATTTGCCCGGCTACGGCTGGAGAGATGCGCTGGATCGAATATCCGCAGATACCCACCCTGGCTCCGAGTGGAATTTCGAAGGGGACTGGGTGCAGCGAGGCCAACCCAACATCAATAGCGAGTTCGGCAACGTCTGGGGATACGAGGGCAGCGCCGGCGACGTCGATTGGAGCTTCGACTACCACCGCGCCGTCAACGAATTCCGGCGCCATCCCAAGATAGCCGGCTGGCTCTATACGGAGCACCACGATGTCGTCAACGAGTGGAACGGTTACTGGCGTTTCGACCGCACCGAGAAGTTCACGGGAATGGAAGACTTCGTCGAAGGAATGTCGCTTCGAGATCTGCACTCGCCTCTCTACGTCTCGACCGGTCAAGAGATCGTCCGCGAAGTCGACGGCGGTACCACAGCGACGGTTCCTTTGTTCGCGTCGTTCATGACGAGCGGCGAGACGCTCGGTCGTATGCTCACGTTGACGACACGATTGAGACACATCGATTCGCTCGGGAACGAGGTCGTCGCATTCGAGCGTGATGTCGAGGTCCCGTTCACGCCGTGGATGCAGGCCGAGCTCGACCCCCTCGAGGTCGTGATGCCGGATGAGCCCGGACTCGCGACCCTCGAGCTTCGACTCGTTGATGCGACTGGACACGTACATCATCGGAACTTCATGAGCTTCGTCGTTCGCGGCGCCACGCCTGATGCCGTCGGGAGCACCCGCATTCTGCGTTTTTCTCCCCGCGACTTCACTAGCACGGAGTGGTCACGGAAACAGTGGATTATCTTGGATGGCTTGAAGGTAAACGGCGCGGGCGCTGGTTTCTTCGACTACAAGCTCGAGTGGCCAAGAGATGTTGACGTCAATGAGGTCGTCGCGGCATCCCTGCGGCTCGAGGTCTCGGCGAAACAGCTCTTCGGCAAGGACCGCGACGATGGCGAACAAGTCGAAGGCGATTTTATGAGGGGCCGTGGAACGCTCGACCCCAGCCTCAACCCCAACGCCTACCCGATGACGGACGAACAACGCTTCCCGAGCGCGATGACGGTTCACGTTAACGGATACGCCGCGGGCACGGTCGAGCTCGCCGACGATCCAGCCGACCACCGCGGGGTATTGTCATGGCATGCCCAGCCGAGAGACCGTCACCTTCGCGAAGCCGGCTCTTACGGTTATCTCGTGAACGTACCTTTTCCCCGGTCCTCCATCGAAGCCGCCGCTGCATCGGGACACATCGAGTTGAGGCTGGAAGTGCCGGACTCGCTGCCCGGAGGACTGGCGATCTACGGGGCTCGCTACGGCCGTTATCCGTTGGATCCCACCGTTTTGCTCGTTCTGAGCAGCCCATAGTTTCCTGGTGGCCGCTTCCCGGACTGCGATCCAACCCCTATCATTATTAAAAGGCGTAGCATGACCGAATCTTCGATGGGGTCCTTCATTCATGGCCTTCCGAAAGCGGAGCTCCATCTCCACATCGAGGGCTCGCTCGAGCCGGAGCTGATGTTCGAGCTCGCCAAACGCAACGGTATCGTCGTTCCCTACGCTTCCGTAGAAGAGGTGCGGCGGGCGTATGAGTTCACGGACCTTCAGTCGTTTCTCGACGTGTACTACGAAGGGGCCAAGGTATTGCTCGAAGAGCAGGACTTCTACGACCTGGCCTTCGCGTACATCAAGAAGGTCTCGGAACAAAACGTCCGGCATATCGAGATCTTCTTCGACCCTCAAACTCACACGGACCGCGGCGTGTCCTTCGAGACCGTGATCATCGGACTGCGGCGAGCACTGGATGACGCCCAGAGCCAGCTCGACATCTCCTCCAATTTGATCCTCTGCTTCCTACGGCACTTGAGCGCGGACGCCGCGATGGAGACGCTCGAGCGCGCAGTTCCTTTCCGTGACTGGATTGCCGCGGTGGGTCTCGACTCTTCCGAGCTCGGTCACCCTCCGTCGAAGTTCGAGCGTGTGTTCGACAAGGCGTTGTCGCTCAACTTGAAGACAGTGGCGCATGCTGGGGAAGAAGGTCCACCCGACTACATTTGGCAAGCTCTGGACTTACTCGACGTCTCTCGCATCGACCACGGAGTGCGTTGCCTCGAAGACCCGGATCTCGTCGAGGTGCTGCGGAAAAAGCACTTGCCGCTGACGGTTTGTCCTCTATCCAACGTCAAGCTCGGGGTGTTCAAGACGCTGGAAGATCACAATCTCAAAGAGCTTCTCGACGCGGGTCTTTGCGCTACGGTCAACTCTGACGACCCCGCGTATTTCGGCGGTTACATCGAGGAGAACTTTGTCGCGGTTCAACGGGCTTTGGGCCTCACACGACATCATCTTTATCAGCTGGTGCGAAATAGCTTCGAAGCCAGTTTTCTCTCGGGGGAGCATCAGAGCGAGCTGGTTCGGGAGCTCGACGATTACGTCGGCGGTTAGTGAGCCACGAGTTGCACCCCCTCACCCGACGGCGCAAGCGCCCTCGACCTCTCCCCCCGGGGGGAGAGGTTACTTTGAGGAAGAAGCGGTTCGTCGTTTTGTCGACCGTGAGTGGCGTGGTAGCGTGAACCCATGCGTTGGATTTCGAGTCTTATTCTGGCCGCGTTGGCGACTAGTGTCGCGGCTTCCGAGTCGTGGGATCGGAAAGCGGCGGCGCAGTACTTGGATGCACGAGCCGAAATGTGGATGACGCGCTCCCGAGCGCGCCAAAAGCTGACCACCTCGTGCATTTCTTGTCATACGGCGCTGCCGTACCTGCTTTCACGTGCGTCCCTCGGATCGCAGGCGGAGCCCGCACTAGCTCTCTTCGCAGACGTCGAAGCGCGAGTCGAGAACTGGGACGACGTAAAGGTTTGGTACGACACGAGCCGCGGCGAAGAAAAGCCAACGCAATCTTGGGCCACTGAATCGGTCATCAACGCGCTCGTGCTAACGACGCGCGATCGGCGGGACCACGGCTCTTTGACCGACGAGGCCAAGACCGCGCTTCGACATATGTGGGCGCAGCAGAACGACGACGGCTTTTGGCCATGGCTTCATTTCGGTCTCGGTCCATGGGAGGCCGACACCAGTGAATACTGGGGCGCCTCCTTGGCTGCAGTCGCCGCGATGTCCGTGAGCCACGAGCTACCCCCGCCCGTCAAAGTGGTTGCGAAGCTCCGCGGCTATCTGCGCTCGGGGCTCGCGCGCGATTTGAACGTCAACAATCGACTCGGTCTTCTGTGGGCCGCGAGCACATGGGACGGACTGTTGTCCAAGGCGGAACAACACCAGTTGGTCGACGACGTCCTGGCGCGTCAACGACCCGATGGAGGATTCCGGCTCGCCGACTTGGCGCCCTGGCCAGCCAAAGACGGCACACCGCCGAACCCATCCAGCGACGGACTCGCGACCGCGTTGACGACATTCGTGCTACAAAAGCTCGACGAGCCACGCGTGGCCGAAACGATAGTTCGCGGCATTTCGTGGCTCGAGCAAAATCAAAAAGCCGACGGTCGCTGGGAAACGCTTTCATTGAACAAGGACCGCAGCAAGGAAGAGGACTTCACGCGTTTGTTGATGTCGGATGCCGCGACAGGGTTCGCCGTTCTCGCATTGACGTCAGCGACGGACGCGTCGAAACCAACCGAGCCCTAGCCAAGCTAGGGTCCGGAGCTTCGTCGGAACCCCATCCGATTGCCGCTCGGAAACTCGATGAGGATCCGGTCGTCGACAAACTCGAGGCGGCACGGCTCGATCACGGGGTCCTTCACCGCAGGGATATCAAATCGTAGCGGGATCGCCGCCAGCGCCTTGATCTCGTTGCCGGCGATTACCAGATAGTCGCGCGTCAATACCAGCTTGTCGCCTTCGAGCGTGTACGGCCCCCCTTCGCCGGCACCACGCTGCGGCTTGCCGTCGTCGTCCTTGACGAAGTAAACGACGCTCCAATCGCTCTCGCTGAAAATCATCAAGCCCTCGACGTGATGGACTTCGCCGCTTTTCAAAACGTAGCTTTCCGCCCTCCACGCGCCTCGCACATCATTCGCCTGCGCGCCAACAACGCTTGCCATCAGCATGACCGCGCCGAGCATTTGGACCAGAGCTCGCATCGTCTATCCTCC
The DNA here is from genome assembly GCA_947259165.1 of uncultured Acidobacteriota bacterium. GTDB lineage: Bacteria > Acidobacteriota > Vicinamibacteria > Marinacidobacterales > SMYC01 > CAMYKY01. The sequence continues at coordinate 11,240 of CAMYKY010000052.1, forward strand.
GTCGTGTGTAGCTTCGAGCCAATTGAGGACCACGTCGAAATGCGGCGTCGTACCCTCGGCGTCGTGAACCATCACGAATCGCTGCCCGTCCGGCGAAACAGCATAGGTCTCCGCGACGTATTCGGGGAGAGTAGCGGCTTGGCGGACGCGACACAACTAGCTCACACGGTGTTAGAATCGGGCTCGTCGCTAGACTAGTGTCTCGTCTCAGAAGTTCTGTGCATAAAGCTCTAGGTCATTTTGTGCGCTGGCGAGACGTGAATTCGATGGCATATCTGGATATTTCGAGGATTCACAACGAAGCCAGCGCGCAAAAGGGCCCGAGATTTATGTACAGAACTTCTGGGACGGGACACTAGACCAAGGGGGTACCCATGAACGCACCTGGTCGCAAAACGCTATGGACGGTGCTCGCCGTCCTCACGCTCTCGCCGATTGCACTCGCTCATTGGGGCGTTCCCGACCCGCCGCGCGGGCCGCGAGAGCGCTCGTATCCGGCCGCGCGCCATGGCGGGAACTACATGCACAACTACTACTTCCCTCCGGCGCCGAGCTCGACCCCGTGGGCGCCAGCGTGGTCGCCCGATGGACGCTACGTCGCCGTTTCCATGGCGGGGTCGATCTGGCGCGTGGATCCGGCGAATGGAAGAGCCGAGGAGCTCACCTACAACGAGAAGTATCACTCCTCGCCGGATTGGTCTTCGGACGGGAACTGGCTCGTCTACACCGCGGACGACGGCGGCAAGACGATCCAGCTCGAGATTTTGAATGTCGCGACGGGCGAATCCCATGCGCTGACGAACGACGAGCATATCTACGCGGACCCAATGTTCTCACCCGACGGCAAGACGCTCGCCTACGTGTCGACGAAACCGAACGGCTACTTCAACGTCTACACCCGAGAGCTCGCAAACGGTCAGTGGGCTGGTGACGAAGTCGCAATCACTGAAGACCACCAATACCCGCGCGACCGACTCTACTTCGGCGAGTGGGACATGCACATCACTCCCGAATGGACACGCGACGGCAAGCAGCTTCTCATCGTCTCCAATCGAGGCCTGCCACTGGGTTCAGGGAACATTTGGCGTAGCGCAGCCTCGACGCACGCGATGGAAGAGGCCGAGGCCGTTTTGGTGGAACAATCGCTCTACCGCGCGCGGCCGGACGTTTCGATCGACGGCAAGCGATTCGTCTATTCCTCCACCGGCGGCACATCGGATCAGTACGCGAATCTTTACGTCCTTCCGGTAGCCGGCGGCCAACCGTACAAGCTCACATTCTACGAGCACGACGCCTTCCATCCACGATGGTCTCCGGACGGCGAGTGGATCGCCTACATCTCGAACGAAGGAGGACTCCCCCAACTCGAGCTGCTCGAGACCTATGGCGGCGAACGCAGGAAAGTGCACATCAACGATCGACGCTGGAAGCGCCCGATGGGAATCTTGTCGGCGCGGATCGTAGACGGGTCGAGGGACGAAGTGACCCACGCGCGCATCCACCTCACTGCCGCGGATGGCAAGTTTTACTGTCCACCCGAGACGTTCGCACGCTTCACTCAGGGAGGAATCGATCACATCTTTCACTCGACGGGTGAATTCCGTGTCGATGTACCGGTGGGAGCGGTCAACGTCACGGCAGTCAAAGGCTTCGAGTTTTGGCCGAAAGAACAGGAGATCGAAATTCGTGCGGGCGAGGTGACCCAGGTCGACCTCGAGCTCGAGCCTATGGCCGATATGGCCGCCAAGGGCTGGTACAGCGGCTCGACCCACATGCACATGAACTACGGCGGGAACCTTTACAACACGCTCGAGAATCTCATGCTCATGTCGGCGGCGGAGGACCAGGACGTCGTCAACGAGCTCATCGCCAACAAGGACAACCGCGTTCTCGACTATCAGTACTTCATTCCTGGAGGCGGTGCGCATCCGCTATCGACGCCGGATCGTCTGCTGATGGTAGGACAAGAGTACCGACCGCCCTTCTATGGTCACGTCACTCTCATTGGCCTTCGCGAGCATCTACTGTCGCCGTGGGCGACGGGCTACGAAGGAACGGCGGTGGAGAGTCTGTACCCGAGCAACACCGACATGTTGCGAAAAGCGAAGGCGCAGCATGCGACCACCGGTTACGCACACGCATTCTTCGGAGAAGAAGACCCGATCGACCGGGGGCTGGGGGTGGCCCGCGGCTTCATGGTCGATGCCGCGTTCGACACGACGGACGGGGTGGAGTGGTCGTTCTCCGGACGAGCGACGTTTCACCCGTGGTATGCGGTTTTGAACAACGGGCTTCGCGTGACGGCCACCGGTGGAGACGACGCAATGAGCGACCTCCACGTGAGCAAGATGCCAGGCTCGGCACGTACTTACGTTTACACCGGCGGCGCGGGTCTCGACCCCGAAGCGTGGAAGCGCGGATTGCGCGAAGGCAGGGCGTTCGTGAGCACGGGACCCCTCGTCGAAATGACGGTCGACGGGCGGATGCCGGGCGACGACCTGGAGCTTCCGACGGGCGGGGGTGAGGTCGAAATTGACGTCCGCATTCGCTCGATCACGCCTATCTCCAAAGTGATGTTGATCTGGAACGCGGAGCTCGTCGAGGAGATCCCGCTGGCCGGGGATCGCAAGCGTCTCGACTACACGACGAAGGTGCGGGTGAGTCGAAGTGGATGGTTCCACGTGCGGGCCGAAGGGGTCCGGGAGGAAAGCTACCCGCTCGATACCGGCTTTGCGCAAGGGTTCACCAACCCCATTTGGGTCACGGTGGGTGGACGGCCGGTTCGCAATCTCGAGGCCGCCCAGTACTCGATCGAATGGATCGACAAGCTGACGGCCATGGCAGAGGCGGCGCCAGGGTGGCGATCGCAGTGGGAAAAGGATCATGTCTTTGGGCAATTTCGCGAAGCTCGCGCGATTTATGAAGGTTTTGCGCGGGAAGCCCGGGGGACGGAACCGACGGAGGCGCTTCAGCCGTAAGCTACTGTCAACAGGTCTATTAAACGCTAGCCGTCGTCTTGAACAATCACCTTATTTACACTTTCTGTCGATTCGGGTATGCTTGGCTTCTCCCCATGCCCCGTCCAGCTTGTGAGCGATGCGTCTTTTTCGTCCGGTCGTCGGTCGCGCGGGGGAAGTGTCGGCGGTTTCCTCCACTCGTGTATTTTGATTCGCATTCGAAGCAGCCGTCGGAGCTTTGGCCTAGTGTTAACGAGAATTGGTGGTGCGGGGAGTTCCGAATTCGGGCGGAGCGCCCGAAGCACTAGTGTCCGGCCCTATGAGAATGTGTCGACGACCTCGACGCATTGTGAAATCAAAGGCTAACTTCCGGAATCGTCCGGGCCGCGAAACGCGTCGAGATCGGGCGGCAGCTCGTCAGGTCGTGGAAGGCGGTTTTTCGCGCCTTAAGTTTCGAGCTCTCGTCGCAACGTTTCCACGCTATTTCGACAGCGCAATCTCCTCGAGAAGCGACGTCGCGGAATAGACTTTTTCGAGCGCTTCGAGCATGGCAGGCGTATCGACCGACACCGTGCGGTTGTTCGCGGGATTGAACCAGTAGGCTCCCGCAATCGAGTGGATATTGCCGTCAAAGGCAATCCCCACGAGACGACCTTGAGCGTCGAGCACCGGGCTTCCTGAATTGCCCCCGGTGATATCCGTGGTCGCGACGAAGTTGAACGCCGTCTTCGGGTCGAGCGCACCCTCTGCGCGCATCCACGACGCCGGGAGTTTGAACGGACGCTCCCCGGTGACACGGCCGAAGAGCTCGCCAATGCGCGTGAACGGGTCCAGGTCGGTGCCGTTCTCGCGCCACCCCTCTACTGCTCCGTAGGTGACTCGCAGGGTAAAGGTCGCGTCGGGGTAGGTATCCGTCCCCAGGATACGGAACCGGGCGGCTGCAATTTGCTCGCGTGCTTTCGCGCGTGGCGCCTCGACTTCGTCCTCGTAGCGTTTTCGGAGGGCCCGCGCGTCCGCATCGATAGATCGGGCGAGTCGGATCAGGGGGTCGTCGCTCGCTTCGATCGCTTCGATGCCGCCGTCCCAGAGATCGCGACGATAAGCCGCATCGGTGAGACGGGTGCCATGCGCCAGGCTTTTCGCGAGCGCTGCCGGCGATTCCATGCCCAACACCTTCTTCACGAGCGGGTCATCCGGCCCAAGCCACTCGCGCATTTTTTCGAGCGAAAACGTCAAACCGAGCTCTTCGTAGTCAGCGTTGATAGGCTGCTCGGCTAGAAGGCGTTGCTCGAGTCCGGGCAAAGCAGTTTCCGTGTAGCCTCGCAAGCGATCCTCGTTCGGTCGTTGTCTCTCTATGGCGACGCGAACGAGCGCGCGAGAAAAACCGAACAGCGAGCCGTAGAACGCACCACCTTGTTCGATGAACAAGTATTCGTGATAGAAACTCCGATACGTCTCCATCGCGGAATCGACCCCCTGCCACGCGTCTGCGTAGGCTTTCGCGAGCTCTGGGTCGGCGGCGACCGACGCCCGCAACGTGGCTTCCGCTGCGGCTTTTTTCGACATCATCTCGTCATCGAGCAGCGCGAAGAGCTGATTGCGCCGAACTTTGATCCCGTTCTCAATACTCAGTATGCGTTGCTGAACAATCCGCGCCGCCTCCGGGCTCGTGTACTGCCACTGCAGCATGCGCCCACGCAGCTCCGAGTAACGGAGCAGCCACAGCGGGTACTCCACCTCCTCGAGATGGCGCAGCTCGGACATCGTCAGCAAACGCTGAGTCGTGCCCGGGTGGCCCACGACGAAAACCGGCTCGCCTGCGGTAGCGCCTTCGCTTCGCCAGGCTAGATGGTTCGGGGTCACCGCCGGCCGGCCGTCCTCGTAGGCACGCAGAAACGACATATCAAGGTTGTAGCGAGGGAAGTTGAAATTGTCCGGGTCCCCGCCAAATGCGGCGATGTCCAGCTCGGGCGCGAAGACGAGCCGCACGTCCGTGTAGCGCTTGTACTTGTAGAGAAAATACTGCCCGCCTTGATAGAGGCTCACCGATTCGCAGCTCAGCGCACCCTCACTCGCCTCCTCGCAAGCCGTCTCGAGCTGGGTCTGAGTGCGTTTACGGGCATCGTTTGCCGCCGATTCGTCGAGCTGGGCGGTCGCCGCGGCGATCTTTGCGGTCACGTCCTCCATCTCGAGCAGAACCGAGAGTTGCTCGCGCTCGCACCGGAGCTCCTCTTCGGGCGTGACCGCCAGGAAACCCTCGTCGGAAAGGTTATGCTCGGCGTCGCTGTGCTCACGAACACACCCCCACACGCAGTGATTGTTCGTTAGCACCAATCCGTTGGGCGAGACGAACGAGCCGGTACAACCGCCTTCGATTCGAGTCGTCGCCAGCTGCACGGCGTCGAGCCAGCGCTGATCGATATCCACGCCGTATTTCTCGGCGACACGATCTGACGGGAAATTGTCGAGCGTCCACATCCCTTCGTCAGCGTGGGCCGTGACGGCGAGCAGACATCCCAGGAGAAGTGAAACGTTAGCTTGCATGAATCCCCTTCGCGACACAGTCTACCACCCGCCTCACGTCACCTGGCGTCTCCCGAAACGTTCGATCGGGTGTTGTTGACGGTCGAGCTCACGTCGACGGTGCCTCGGCTCACGCCCGGCGACTTCGGCGCACGGGAGCCTCACCGGATTCGGGTCACGTCTCCGAGCTGCGCTCTTGCTTGACCATCTCGACGAGAATCGAGCGGGTCTCCTCGCCGGTCCGCACTTCACGGGTGAACGGGATTCGCACACCTCGCATCCCGTCGTCGGTTTTCAGTCGAACGTGAAATCCGAGGCGATCGACCGCGGTCATCTTGGCGTCCTCCGCCTCGACGCCGGCAACGCCGCGTGCGAGAAGCAACATCGCTTCGACGTGATCTTTGTTCATATGATCGATGATGCCGGCCGCGGCGTCGCACAAGGGATCGGGCTCCGCATCGAGGTAGTCGTCGGCGCTCACCCAACCCATGACGCCGAACCCTCCGACGAAGTACACGTCGACGACATCCATTTGAAAAAACGCGAAGTCCTTGAAGTCGACCCAGTACGACGCGTTCTCGTAACGCGCCAAATACTGCTCGCGAACGAACGCGAGCGCGTTCTCGGGAGTCTTCGCGACGCGCCCCACGAGAGTGACGCGTCCCGCACCGAGAGGATCTTCTGCGACCCCCGCCTCGGCGACGAGGAGACTCGCGCGGTCATTACCGAGAATATTCTGCGTGTGCATCGCCATGGTGCTGATGAGAAACGTCGGGCGGCCGCGCTCGTCGAGCCCATACGGCGCGACCGAGCCGAAAGGAAAGTCAGCGATTTTTTGCGACACCGTCGAGAGTGTCCCAACTCGGCCGACATGCACCAAAGTCCGTGCCTTCTCGGCGTAGGTGGGCTCGGGAACAGGGGCTGGCGATTCCGTGGTCGGACGTGCGTGCTCGGGTGAGTTCTTAGACAAGAAAAGACTCCTCTCGGACAGATTGTAGCGCCGGATGATGTCACTGCGCCAGGAAGTTCGACAGACTTCGCTCTCAGGCACAAAGCGCATGCTCGAGCCCCGTATCTCGAGTGCGAGGTGGAGCGCGCTCGAGCTGAGCTAAGGGTCCGGGCAAGAATAAATTCCCATTCTTGGGCGTCGAGGGGCCCGTCTGGCGAGGCGCGAGGAGTGAACCATATCTAGATATATGAACGACTTGCAACGAAGCCAGGCGGGATGCATCGGCGTCCAAGAATGGGGAGTTATTCTTGCCCGGGCCCTAAGCAGCCGCTCGGCGCTGTCCAACATGTTAGGATTTCCGCCGAGCGGAACATGAGCATCGGAGTTTTACTGCCACTAATTCTGATTTCAGCGATCCAGGAAAGCGACGAAAAACTGCGCCTTGCGGTGCGAGGCGGCGATACGGCCGAAGTGCGCGCTGCCCTGGAGGCGGGCTCCGACGTGGACGGGACCGATGCCACCGGGCGCACCGCGTTGATGGTGGCCGCTGGGCGGAACGATAAGGCAATGGTGCAGCTTCTACTCGAGGCCGGGGCGGACGCGACGAAGCGGGACGCCGATGGAGTCAGCGCTCTAACCGTCGCCAAAGCCGAGGCCTCGCCCGACGTGGTCTCCTTGTTGCGGGATGCGGGAGCGCAGGAAAGCCAAGAGGAGCGCCTCGATGACGCGATCCGAAACGGCGATCTCGCAACGGTAGAGGGGCTGCTCGAAGAAGGCGTCGATGTGAACGCTCTCGACACCGGCGCCTATCAGACACCGTTGATGACAGCGCTCGAGCTGCGCGAGCTCGACATCTTCCTTCGACTCGTCGAGGCCGGCGCGGACCCCACCCGCGAGGGGACCGGTATAGCAACGACGGGCGAGAACGCCATCAGCGTCGCTGCGCGTCAAGCAAGTCCCTGGGCCCTCCGCTTGCTGCTCGAATCGCACGCTCGTCAAGCGGATTCAGACCGCGCCCTGATGCTCGGGTGCGCGAGTGCAGCGGTCGTCCGAGTCGCGCTCGAAGCTGGCGCGAACGTCAATGCTAAAAGCGAGAATGAAAAGACACCTCTGATTTGCGCGGCGTCCGCCGGCGCCGTTGACGCCGTCTCCGCGCTTCTCGAAGCCGGTGCGAACGTCGATACGACCTCGGCCGACGGACGTAGTGCGCGCGACTGGGCGGAGCTCAAAGGCTTTGACGACGTCGTGTCGCTGCTGACGCGGCCGTAGAAGCAAGTAGAAACACGTTCCAATTCTCTCCGGTTTTCACCTGGAGATGCAGACGGAGGAATACATTCGCCAAGGCATGAGCTCAAGACGCAAGATGGCGCTCGGCGCCGACGGCCGCCGCGACCGCAGCCGCTTGGATTCCCTCACGGCGAGCTCGCAGTGATCTAGTCGAGCACGACGGTCGCGTCGCCGACATACGCCGTCCTGCCACCGACGCGGACCTCATTAATCGTGTCGCCGTCGAGACCGATGTCGATGTAGATCCGGCTGGGCCGTCCCATGTGGACGCCTTGGCGACTCAGAATCTCGCTCGCGTTCTCCTTCGCGACGACGCCGTGATGTACGAGATAGGCGCCGAGCGGTCCGTTCGCGCTACCGGTGGCGGGATCCTCATTCCCACTCGTGCCCAGCATGCGTCCGTAGGTGGTGGCGTCGTCGCCGGTGGCCTCGGTGGAGAAGATGAAGAGGCCGCGGCGCGGAATATCTGAGGCTTCGAGCACACTCAGCACCGCGCCACCGTTGACGACGATCGAATCCACCTCCACGCGAGTCGCGACGGGCACGAATAAAAACGTCGAGCCGCACGAAACTTCCTGCACCGGCAGGTCGGTCGACGCGATGGCGCCGCTATCGAGGCCAAGCGCTCCCTCCAAGCCCGCGATATCGCTCAGCGTCTTTCCGAACGTTGGCTCGAGCTGATACATCCACGCAAAGCTCAGCTCGTCCCCGTCCCACTCCAAATCCACCGGGATCGGCCCGATGCCCTCGCCGAGAACAATTTGTTCCGTTCCCGGAGGGATCAACCCTTCATGGGCCAGGGCGTAGGCGGTCCCGACGGTAGGATGCCCGGCGAAGTTCATCTCCCGGTTTCTGCCGAAGATCCTGACGCGGAAGTCCGTTCCTTCTTCTTCGGGAGGGAAAACAAAGGTCGTCTCCGAAAAATTCATCTCGCGCGCGATGAGCTGCATTTCTTCGGAGCTCAAGCCTTCCGGCATCATGAACACGGCCAGTTGATTGCCGGTCAGCGGTTTGTCCGTAAAGACGTCCACGTGAAGATACGGGTAAACGCGCCCTTCTTGCCCACCGGATGCGCCAGGTGAGTTCGAGGTGTCGGGCGGGCCGGTGCAACCACCGACGAGCACGAGGAGCGCGAGCCAGAATCGGGACCTAGTCAGCGTCATGGCGGCTAACGTATCGCTCGACGGGGAAAGGCGCAAGCGTTGTGTTAGATTCCCGGAAGTGGCCAAACGTAAAGCACGCGCGAAAAAGACCCGTGACAGCGAAGTCGAGACGGGCCGCCTGAGGGTCCACGACCCGTTCGAGCTCATCCGTTGGCTTGCGCTGAGCCAACCGGACCCACGAAAAGCCTTGGCGGAGCTCGTGCAAAACAGCCTCGACGCAGGCTCTCGGAACGTCCGCATCACGCGCGCTCGAGAGAAAAGAGTCGCGTGCCTCAGAATACTCGACGACGGCGAAGGCGTCATCCCCGAGCTGAGTCGACCCGAAGCCCTTCGGTATATCGCGACCCACATCGGTCACAGCCGCAAGCGCGACCTTTCACCACGACAGCGCTTGGAGCTCATGACCCAAGGACAGTACGGGATTGGACTCCTCGGATTCTGGAGCCTGGGTGAAGTGCTCGAAATCCGATCCCATTTTCCAGGTCAAAAGCCCTACCGGCTCGTACTCCACCGCGACCGGCCGGAGTTCGAGATCGAGCCTCTGCGCGGGAAGCTCGTGTTCGATGAGCGGTGGACCGAGGTGGTCGTCACCAACCTGACCAAGGAAGCGGCCGCCGCGGTCGCGGCTCGCCGGGCGTCGGACTACCTCGCGGGAGAGCTGCGCGGCCAGCTCCTCGGGCGCAACGTCGAGCTCGTGGTCGCAGATAAAATGGCACGGGGCCGCTCACCGAAGTCGTTGCGCGTGCGGCCGCCGCGGTTTCTTGGCGAACGGCTCGGAGGGTTCGAAACCATCCATGTGGCGGGCGAGCCGCCCGACCACGGCGCTATCCGGCTCGAGATCTATCTAACGGGCGACGCTTCAGACGAAACCAGCCCACCGCTCGCGCTCTACGCCGCGGGAACGATGGTCGCTGAGAGTTTCGATGAGTTGGGCGCGCTCGGACTCGACCACCCCCCGTGGACAGACAGGCGGCTCAGCGGTCTCGTGGATTTTTCGGCGCTTCACGTCGCGCCCGGGAGCCGTCGCGGTGTCATCCCCGACGACGTCGCCCATCGGTTCGCGAACGCCCTGGCCAGCGTCGAGCCCGCACTGTCGAGCGTGATCGAAACGAAACAACGCGAACACTCGGACCACCTCGACAAGAACGCCATTCGAGATTTGCAGCGAGCATTTCGCGACTTTTACCGGGGACGGCCGAGCTACACGATGCTTCCAACGGAGCAGATGGGAGTCGGAGCCGAAAGTGCGGACGCGACACCAGGCGCTCACGCCGATGTGGACGGCGCCGAAATCGCGACGGTTGCTAGCGACACGGGTGAGCCAACGCGAGCCTTATTTCCTCCGGGCCCACTCGCCGCGGCCACGATCACGCCGAAGCGAGTGCTCGTCGCCGTGGGTGGCGAAGCCAAGGCGCGCGCGCACGCGCTCGATGCCAATGGACGGGTCATCACATCCGACGTGAGTTTTTCGTGGCAGCTGACGCAAAACGTCGGGAGTTTGCGTGACGTCGACGCCACCTCCGGAAACGCAAGGGTCGTCACGTTCGTGGCTGGCGACGATATCGGCGAGGCCGCGCTATCCGTTCACGCGAGACAAGTTGGCGGCGACAGTGAAGCCTCCGCCACCGTATCCGTCGAGATCGTTGATTCACTGCCGACGCACTCGGACGAGGGGCTCCCCGAGCCCGAGCTCGTCGACCACGCCAGCTCGAAATGGCGCTCGCGACTTCACGACGGCCGTTGGCAGGTGAATGTGGGACACCCCGACTACAAGGCCAACTCGACGCGCCCGGCGTTGAAACTTCGCTATCTAGCCATGCTGTTTGCCAAGGAAATCGTGCTTCGGTCGAGCCAGGATCCAAGGCTGGAGGAGCCGCTCGAACAAATCGTCGAGGTTACGGCGTACGCGGATCGCCAACTCACCGAGAAACCGCCGCGTGGCCGCCGGCGCACGAAAAACACTTGACGAGAGCCGTTCGGCTAGCTATAACTTCTACATAGGTAGGAGGACTGCATGCCTCGACTGGGAGCTGCACAGATCAAAGTGCTCGAGGCCGTCGCGGGCGGCACCGGTTACGGATTCGACATCATGGACCAGACCGGGCTCGCCAGCGGGAGCGTGTACCCAGCGCTGTCGAAGCTCGAAAAGAACCGACTCGTCCGTTCAAGCTGGGAGAGCGCCGTCGTGGCGCGACGCGAAAAAAGGCCTCCACGGCGATACTACGAGGTCACCCCGCCCGGACACGAGGCACTCACGGACGCGCTCGCCCAAGCGCGGGACCTCGCACGGTCGCTAGCCAAAACGGTGAAGGAGTCGAGCTAGGGGCTCTTGCGCTCGAGCAGAGCTCGACGTCATCGCCGCAGACAGCGCCGCGGCGTACCCGAAGACGAACCACGGCTGGGGAGTGACGCTCGTGCCTCTTCGCGACACTCTTGTGGGCGACACCCGACTCGCTCTGATGGTCTTGCTCGGCGCGGTCGGGTTCGTGCTGCTGCTCGCGTGCGCCAACGTGACCAGCCTGCTTCTGGTTCGAGCGTCTGGAAGGAGTCGGGAAATGGCGGTACGCACCGCGCTCGGCGCCTCGCGCCTGCGTCTCGTGCGCCAACTTTTCCTGGAAGCCTTCGTTCTCGCCGCGATCGGGGGTATTGGCGGCATTGCTCTGGCTCGCTCGAGCATCAGTGCGATGCGCTGGTTCGCCCCGGCCGGGATTCCTCGACTCGACGAGGTCGCTGTCGATGGGCGTGTCGTAGCCTTCGCCGTTTTGGCGTCGGTTATCGCGGGATTGTTGGCGGGGATCGCACCCGCGTTCCAAGGCTCGACCACTTCGCCGGCTCTCAGTCTCAAAAGCGCGGGGCCGACAGCGTCGGCCGACCGGCAACGTCAAAGGCTTCGAGCTTGGATCGTGGGCTTCGAGGTCGCCGCCGCGGTGGTGCTCCTTGTAGGATCGGGTCTGTTGCTGCGAAGCTTCTCTCGCGTGCTCGCCGTCGACCTCGGATTCGATGCGGACAAGCTCCTCGTGGTGCGCATGCGACTCGACGGCACAAGCTACGGAGGCGGAGGCGCTCATCCTTAGTACACACGTTTCTTGGAACTACCGGGCGCGCTCAGCCAGGTCGAGACGGATACGTAGCTCGCCCGCCGCCTGGAGCAACTCGGGCTCAGCGGCTTCGTTGGCGATCCGATCGAGCGCCTCACGGGCGCTATCGTAGTCCCCGCGTCGTCCAAGAATTTGGCCGTATAGGTAGAGAAGCGACGGGCTTCCGGGCGTCATCGTGAGCGCGCTCTCCACGAGGGTTGTGGCTTGTTCGATACGCACCCCACGAACCAGGTAGACGAAGGCTAGAAGCCTCGACGTCTCGCTTTGTGCCGGGTTCATTTCCAGGCTGCGGGTGAGCGCGCGCTCCGCTTCTACCGCGAGACCCGCTGGAACCGAGTCGATCCACTGGCCCGAATGATCGCGCAAAAGCGCCCGGGCGTAAAGATACAGTCCCTTCGCGCTCATGTCGGGCTCGAACGCGGCTCGCCTAAAATGAGCGAGCGCCTCATCGTGTTGCTCCTCGATCAAGGCCGCGATGCCCCGAGTTTCCCAGGCCGCTCCGAAATCCGGTCTCAACCGGCACGCTTCTTCGAGGCAGACTTTCGCCTCGCGCAGCCGGTCAGTGAACAGAAACAGCTCGCCCCAACGATGCTGCACCTGTGCCGTGGTGAGCGTAATCGTTTCCAACCCCTGCGCCCAATCCATCTCCGAAAGCTCGACTTCGTAATGCGGAAAGCTCCCCGCCTCGACATAGGTCGACAGCTCCTGCGCCATCGCCTCCGGAGTTTTTCCGAACGCCTGATGGAACGCCTCCAGCCGATCGTCCCCACGGGAAAGCCGGCCCACGTAGTTGGCGAGCAGCCGATGCCCTTCCGACCCGCTCCCGGCAACGAGGTAGTGAACGAAGCTCCACGACTGCGCGTAGAACAGGGCGCTCTCGTGAGGCTCAGCCGTCAACGGCCACTCCTCAACAGCGGTCAATACCTCGGTCATCGGAAGGTGCGCATACTCGGCAAGCACGCGCCGATGTCGTTGCTCGACCATGCCGAGCTCCGCGATGTCGTCTTGGAGGGTAGCGCTCGCATAGAACTCGGCCATCCCTTCCTCGAACCACAGCGGGAAGTCGTGGCGGCTCAAGCTCAGAACGAGATGGACGTATTCGTGAAAAATGATCCGCTCGTACACGGCTCGGGTGGCGCTCAGATCGAGCGCGATCACATTCTTGTAGGGACCCCCGCGAAAGTAGCCGGCGGCGGGGGTCACGCCATCTTGGGTCTGTGGCAAAAACGATTCGAAGCTATCGAAATCCCTGAACGCATAGACTTGAGTCGGGACCTCGGAAACGAAGCTCGAGCTCGGGAGCAACGTTGACAACGCGAAGCGAAATTGTTCCATGCGGGCGGCCACGTCGTTCGCGCGATCTGCGCTCGCGTTCGAGACGACCACAAAGTTCGGTGAGCGCACCTCGTGCCAGGTCTCACGCCCCTCGACTGAGAGCGCGCAGACGAGCACGCACCAGAAGACGCCTTGTTGCACGAGCCGTTTCATCGAATGGATTGGATTGAGCTGTACTAATAAAGATAGCAAAGTCGCACGGATCCGGCATCTGTTAAGATTTGCGGCCTATGGACTATCGTCCGCTCGGCCGCACGGGCATTAGAGTGTCGAGGCTCGGGCTCGGCTGTGGGAATTTCGGCGGTATCGGCTCCGATCCGCGGTTTTTCGGGCAAGGAGAAAGCGAACAGAGCGCATTCCGTCTGATGGACGAAGCGTTCGACATGGGTATCAATTTCTTCGATACCGCGGATGCTTACGGAGGCGGTGCTAGTGAGGCATTCATTGGACGCTGGCTGAAGACGAAGGACCGAAGCGTCCGCGACCAGCTGCTGCTGAGCTCCAAAGTGTTCAACCCCGTGGGCGACGGCCCCAACGACCGCGGCCTGTCGCGTCGGCACATCAAGCGCCAGATCGACGCGAGTCTGGGCCGACTCGGTGCGGAGCGCCTCGACCTCTATCTCGTCCACGAGCCCGATCCGGATACCCCGCTCGAGGAAACGCTGAGCGCGCTCGATGATCTGGTGCGAGCGGGAAAAGTTCACTACCTCGGCGCGAGCAACTTCGAAGCCTGGCGGCTCGCGCGGGCAATAGGGCTGAGCGACCAACACGGATGGGCTCGTTTCGAGTGGGTGCAAAACGACTACAGCCTGTTGTCGCGCTCTCAAGAGGCGGAAGTCCTTCCGCTTTGTCGCGACCGGGGGCTCGGATTCACCCCGTTTAGTCCCCTGGCAGGCGGTTGGCTCACCGGGAAGTACCGCAAGCGCGGCGATTATCCGGCGGGCTCGCGCATGATGCTCAGACCCGAGCCCTACGCACGCCTCGAGCAAGACCATGTTTTCGCCGGGATCGACGCTTTGGAGAAAGCGGCGACCGACCGCGGCGTCGGCATGGGCGCGCTAGCGATGGCTTGGGTTTTGAGTCACCCGCAAACGACGGCGATCATTACCGGGCCGAGAAAACCGGAGCATTTGGATCTCGCTAGAGCGGCCTCGAGCATCGAGTTGTCGGAGGTAGAGCGGGACGCGCTTTCGGGCTTGTTCGACAGGTAGCCTTGGGCGGCTTTGTCTGGCTTCTTCTGGGGCGGGGGGGGGGGGGGGGGGGGGGGGGGGGCCATCGACCTCTCCCCCTCGCGGGGGAGAGGTTAGAGCGACTCCACGCTGAAGGCCCTGCTTAGCAAGTCCCTCTCCCCCTAGGGGGGGAGGACACGGTGAGGGGGTTGCGGCAGTTCTCCGCGGTGTTTCCAAGTCACTTTCTCGCCATCGTCGATCAATCCTTCGTGCTCCAACCAGCGGCTAGCGTCAGTTGCGTCGTGTCGGAACCAGGCCTCGGTCGAGCCGAGGCGGAAGCTGTAGCCCCATCGATCCATGTCGTCGAACAGACGCGATCGAGACAGAAACGGAACTTGGTCCGACAACAGCACTTGCAGATAGCAAACGGCACTTTCTTCTTCGTCGTCACCGCCAGCGTCGCGGTTCAAACGGGACCGTCTCTCCGGCGTCATACAGACGAAGTGCGCGGTTTCGTGGAGTACCGAATGGACCGGGGTGTCGTCGCGCACATACAGACGAGACGCGATGAGACCGGCTTCGGTCTCGCCCCAATAACTTCCGGGGATGGGCGTCTCGGCGGCAACGCGCTCAAACTGAAGCTCGTAGCGCGAAACGAGCCGCATCAGCTCCCTCTCGTCGACGTCGCGAAGGCGTAGGACATCCATGCGGAGTGATTGTAGGATAATCGATGTATGCCATCGAGCACCGACGCCAAGATCGACGCCGTCGTCTCGTTCTTGCGGGACGCGAAGAGCATCTTGTTCGTCACCGGCGCCGGGATCTCAGCAGAGTCCGGAATTCCGACCTATCGCGGTATCGGCGGGCTTTATGACGACGTCGACACGTCCGAAGGGGTTCCTATCGAAGAGGCGCTCTCCGGGGACATGATGCGCAAGAGACCGGAGCTCACCTGGAAGTACATCCATCAGATAGAGGCTGCGAGCCGCGGCGCTGGCTTCAATCGTGCCCACGAGGTCGTGAGCGCATTCGAAGCGCGTTTTGAACGTGTCTGGATCCTCACTCAGAACGTGGACGGTTTTCATCGCCAAGCAGGCTCGACCCACGTGATCGACATCCACGGCGATGTCCACCGGATCCTGTGCACCCGCTGTGCCTATCAAACGACGGTCGACGACTACACCGGATTCTCGCCCCTACCCCTCTGCCCGGAGTGCACCGAGCCGCTTCGACCGGACGTCGTACTTTTCGGGGAGCTTCTTCCTTTGGAGAAAGTCGAGACCATGGAACAGGAGCTAGCGCGTGGGTTCGACGTCGTTTTCTCGATCGGAACCACGAGCGTCTTCCCCTACATCGTCCGCCCGGTACTGGACGCAAAGTTGAAGGGCAACCCCACCGTCGAGATCAATCCCGACACCACGATGATTTCAGGAGAAGTCGATGTCCAGCTTCCGCTCGGCGCCGTCGACGCCTTGGACTCCGTGTGGGCTCGCCTGCCAACGCCATAAGCGGCAACAAAACGCTCCAACGATGCCGGACAAATTCCCCACTGGAATCGGGGAGCTTCGCCGAGCTCGTGTCCATTTGCCCTCTATTCGGCGACCCAGCCCCGCGGTGGCACTAGGCTCCGCCGCGCGGTCTCGAACACGTCCGCGGGCGTAATCCCCTCCATGCAAATGTTGCGCCGGCACGTCTTCATGAGCGGCGTGTCATAACAGGGCGCACACGGGACCGGGTGGCGCATCACGCTCACCGGCGAGCTCGACGACATCGGTCGCACCTGTTCGAGAATCGCGGGCCCCCACAACACGACGAGCGGAGTCCCCAACGCCGCGGCCATATGCGCCGGGCCCGAGTCGACCGAGATGAAAAGGTCCAGCTGGCGAATGACGGCGCCGAGCTCTCTCACCGACGTCCGGCCGGCGATGACGCGCGCGGGCACTCGGGATGCAAGCTCGTCGACTTGAGGGAGATCTTCCGCCGATCCCGTTAGAACGATGTTCGCCCCGTCTGCGACGAGCTTCTCTCCGAGCTCGACAAAATTCTCCAGCGCCCATCCTTTGAGCCGCTGGCTCTGGTCGCGTTTTTTCCCTCGAGGTCCGTAGCCGACGTGAACGCCAACGACAGGACGGCCGAGTCCACCGAGTAGCTCTTCGGCTCTTTGTTCGTCGTCCTTGGACACGACGAGCTCCATGTCGGTGGAGACTTCGCCTTCGAAGCCGGCCGCACGCAGGTTGTTCTCAGTGGCGTGCGCTTTCGGATCGAACGGCGATTCGCGAAAGCTTCGAATCTCCGAGATGTCGGCTTTTTCGAGAAGCTCGCGGTAGCGCGGAGCTCGCTCTAGCAACACGGCGAAATCATAGTGCCGGGACCGGAGCTGTTTCACAAGCTGGCGCTTTTCCGGGGAGATCACGTACGGGAGGTTGCGCCACTTCAACGAGAACAAGTGCTTCACTCGCGGTTGCAGCTCGACGAGACCCCTCGCCGCTTCAGAGCACAAGACGTCGATCGAGACATCCGGATAGCGCTCACCGAGCGCTCTCACCACCGGCGTCACCATCAATGTGTCCCCGAGCGCGCCGGCTCGAACGACCAGAATATTCACGTTCGTCTCATTGGGGTATCACCGAAGTAACCGGCTCATTCTAGCCCGTAGCGGCGACTCCGGCTATAATCCGCCCCGTGCAGCCTATTAAAGGACTCGGTTTTCTAGTCATCGTCACCACGCTCGCGTGTTCTGCCACCGCGCCACCAGCGCCGATCGAGCGTCCCCCGAACATCGTCATTATCTTTGCCGACGATCTCGGCTACGGAGATCTTGGGGCCTACGGTCACCCAACCATCCAGACTCCCAACCTCGACCGCATGGCCGCCGAGGGTCAAAAGTGGACCCAGTTCTACGTCGGCGCATCTGTATGCTCGCCGAGTCGCGCTGCACTTCTCACCGGCCGCCTCCCGGTGCGAAGCGGTGCCTACGGCACCGAGGCGCGCACACGCGTTTTTTTCCACGACTCTCCGAACGGACTCTCCGGCGACGAAGTCACGCTCGCCGAGATATTGAAACAGCGCGGCTATGCGACCGGTATCTTCGGCAAATGGCACCTTGGACACCTTCCGGACTACCTGCCGGGCCAGCAGGGTTTCGACGAATACTTCGGCATCCCCTACTCGAACGACATGGACCTCACGCGCGAGTACTCGATGGAGCTGTTTCGAGAGCCGAAGATCGAGACCTGGAACGTGCCCCTCATCGATGGGGCCGAGATCGTAGAACGTCCCGCCGAGCAATCGACCATCACCCGTCGCTATACGGAGCGCGCCGTCGACTTCATCGAGAGGAATCGAGACCAGCCGTTCTTTCTGTACGTTCCTCATTCGATGCCGCACGTTCCCCTGTTCCGCTCGAGCGAGTTCGTCGATAAGAGCGCAGCCGGCATGTACGGCGATGTCATCGAGGAAATTGATTGGAGCGTCGGCCAGATTCTCGACAAGCTTCGCGAATCCGATCTAGACGAGAACACTCTCGTCGTGTTCACGAGCGACAACGGGCCGTGGCTCGTGTTCGAAACGCATGGCGGCTCCGCCGGACTCTTGAATCAAGGCAAGGGAACGACGTGGGAAGGCGGCATGCGGGTGCCGGCGCTGTTTTGGTGGCCGGGAAAGGTCGAGCCCCGCACGGTGGTGGATCTAGGCGCGACGATGGACGTCTTCGCCACCGCAGTCCAACTCGGCGGCGGTGAGCTACCCGAAGGTCGGCCCATCGACGGCTTCGACTTGAGCGCTACGCTTCTGGGCAACGCTCCTACGGAGCGCGAAGTGGTCCTCTACTACCGCTTCAACGAGATCTACGCGATCCGCAAGGGATGGTTCAAGGCCCACTTCATCACCCAAGGCGAGTACGGGATGGGACCGGAGCGTACCGAGCACGAAACGCCACTCCTGTATCACCTCGGCAACGATCCTGGCGAGCGCTTCGACGTCGCCAAAGACCATCCCGAAGTGCTCCAAGATCTAATCGACGAAGCCGCCGGCTACCGTGAGAGCGTCGAGGTCCGACCCTCGCTGTTCGACGCCCGCCCCCCAGCCGAGTAGACCGGGAAAGTCGAAAGCCGACAGCCGCACCGAAACGCGATAAGAAGCTACTCCGCCCTGAGCGCGTGGACGGGGTCGATGCGACTCGCGCGGCGCGCGGGCACGTAGGCCGCCAGCGCGGCAACGACGGCGAAAAAAAACGGCATCGCAGTGAACGCAACGATATCGGTTGCGCGGACGCCGAAGAGCACGCCAGCCAGTGCAGGCGCGATGACAAGCGACCCGGCGAGGCCTATCGCGGCTCCAACGCCGACGAGTTTTAGCCCACCCCCCATCATCATCCGGATGACGCTCGCGCCATCGGCACCGAGGGACATACGGATTCCCACCTCGCGCATCCTTTGAGAAACGGAATAGCTCACGATGCCGTAGAGTCCGATACTTGCAAGCGCGAGCGCGACGGCACCGAACGCGGAGAACAGCACCGCCCAGAGGCGAGCGGGCAAGAGCACGATGCCCAAGTGCCGGTCCATCGTCTTCGACTCCCACACCATGAGCTCCGAGTCGAGCTCGCGCGCGCTCGATACGAGGTCGACGGCGGTTCGCTGCGGGTCCATCCTCGTTTTTGCGACCACGGTGACGAACGCAGAGTACTCCTGACTATAGGGGCGATACACGAAGTCACGAGGCGGCTCACTCAGAGACCGAATTTTCGCGTCGCTCGCGACCCCGACGATGAGAAGATCGTCGTCATTCTCGTCGGGCCGCCGAAGTATGCGTCCCAGCGCGTCCTGCCCGGGAAAGAATCTTTCCGCGAGCGCGTTGCTCACGATCCCGACTGGTTGGGATTCGAGCAAATCGTGCTCGTTGAAATTTCGCCCCCGCAAAATCCTGACGCCGGCAGCGTCGAAGAACCCGGGGCTCGCTGCCGCACGATCGGCCGTGTGGGACTCTCGGCCCGGCGGCGGCTCGACGCCATCAATGTTGAACGAGAGGGTCGACGTGCTCATCTGGTTCAAGTGAAGGTTACTGATGAGCCCCGTGGCTTCGACGCCAGGCAGCTCCTCGAAACGCGCCATCATGGTACGAGTGAATCGACGCCCTTCATCGTCGCTGTATCTCGTCGCCGGGACGATGATCGACAAAATGGCCGAAGGGTCGCGCCCGAAACCAGGGTCGATCGTCTGGACGTGTTGCAAGCTCCGCAGAAACAGGCCAGCCCCTACAAGAAGCACGAGAGACGTCGCCACCTGAGCGACGACGAGGCCGTTGCGCAGGGTGAACGTTCCTCCGCGGCCGACTCCCGCGCTCTCGTCTTTGATGGTCGCCGACATGTCGGGGTTCGTACTCTGAATCGCAGGAGCCAGCCCGAGAAAAAGACCGGCGAAGAGTGAGACCACGAGAGAGAATCCGAGAACCGTGGCGTCGGGATCGAGGTCGAGTGTGATCGGCAGCGGCAGAGGAAGGTCGGCGCCGACGAGTCCCTTCAACAGCACCATCGAGATCAAAATCCCCGCAGCCCCACCGAAAAACGACAGCAGGAGCGTCTCCGTTAGCAACTGACCCACGAGATTGCGTCGCGTCGCGCCGAGCGCCAGCCGCAGTGCAACCTCCTTCTTTCGGTCGAGAGCGCGCGCGAGCAGAAAGCTCGCAAGGTTCACGCACGCCATCAACAAAACGAGCCCAACGACAGCGGACAGGATCCAAGCGGACGCGTGGATGAAGCGGTCCACTGGAGGGTACAGCACGACATCGACCGTGGGTACGAAGAAAAACGAGCCCTGCAGATCCCAATCCTCGAGCCGCTCTTGGGTCAGTCGTGCCGCGACCGCGTCGACCGCGGTTTGAGCTTGGGGAATCTCGACGCCCAGCTTGAGCCTCCCCTTGACAAAAACCGAGTGATTCCCTCGGGCGTCGAGCTCGGAATAAGAGTCGGCCTGAAGCTGCGACACCATCATGCGGGGTGCGAAGATCGATGGGACGACACCACGAAAATGACCGGCGTACTCCTCGTGGGCAACGCCCACAATCGTGTAAGGAATGCCGCCGAGTCGAAGCACTTCGCCGACAACGTTCGGGTCGCCGGCGAAGGCGCTTTGCCAATAACCGTGACCGAGCATCACCACCGGGTGCCCGCCCGGGGAGAGGTCGTCTTCCGGCAGCAGCGTGCGCCCCACAGCCGCGCCGATCCCGAGCGTCCCGAAATAGTTGCCGGTCACCGCCTCGCCCGGGACCATCTCGACCCCGTCGGCAGTGTCGACCTGAACGATCACCAACCGCGTGCCCGATACGTCCGAGAAGACCTCGGTGGTGCCTTCCTTCAGGTCCTCGTAGTCCGGCCACGAGAAGACGCCGTACTCGAAACCCGGCGTTGAAATGTAGATCTCCACGAGCTGTTCCGGGGCTTCGAGCGGGACCTCCCGCAGGAGCACGGCGTTGACCAG
>CAMYKY010000053.1 GCA_947259165.1 uncultured Acidobacteriota bacterium
ACCGCGGCGAGCACTACACACCAGCCAATTCTTCGCAAAATCATATCGTCGGCTCCATCATGTCGGTCACGGGATGGGCCAGGGGATGCCGTGCACCCTGCCGCTAGAGTCGCTCACGTACAGCATGTTGCTCCGGAAAGCTGGGCCCCCGAGCACAGATGTCGTGATCGGCCAAAATCGCATGCCGGGAATATTCGTCGCTGTTGCGAGATCGAGCGTGATCTCGTGAAGATCCCCGTTCCCGGCACCTACGAAAAACTGATTCAGCCCCGGTACGACGAGTGGAGGGGACGCTGTTCCGGCGGCCAGCGGAATGCTCCAGTTTTGGCACGGCAGAGGCGCGATGCAACCGGCGGTGGCCGCGATCTGCAGAGAGTTGATCATGGTCGACGTCGTAAAGACGACCGTGTCGCTCGGCCAGACTGGAAAAATGGGCGAATTGACCGGGCCGTCGCTATACGACGGTGTGTTCCACAGTGGAGTCGTGCCCACGTCGTTGTAGCCGTACACCCGGCTGTTTCGGGTTCCGACGAGAAGCAACCCGTTGTAGAGCGTGGGGCCGGAGTCAATCGGCCCTGGCGTGCCGTCCGACCAAATCTCGACCGGCGGCGTCGGGAGTCCAGTCACGTCGAGCGACCAAACGTTGCGCGTCGTCCCTCCAGAGCCGCTGTCCGACGTAAAGAAGACAGGTCCGGTCGGATACTTGACGGCGATACCAGTAATCGCGCCAATATTCGTGGCTACTCCAACGTCGTCGAAACGCACGACGCGCGCGCCCGTTTGAAGCTCGAGAACCTCCAACGAGTTCGAGCTAAGGTCGGAGGTACCTACGAATACTTTGTCCGCGCTCCCACCGGTCGCCCCATAGAGGGCCACGAGGGCGGCAGGTGCGGCGTTGATCGACGTTCCTAGAACTTCACTTTTCCATACGAGGCGGCCCGTCGTCGTACTCACTGCATAAACACGGCCGTCTTGCCCGCCGAGCAGCGCCGTCGGCACACCCAGAACGTCGACGATCACGGGGCGATGTTGAACGGTCGTCGGCAATCGGTACGGCGCCCAAGCCGTCAGCGGCCACTCGCCCGCGCTCGGCCCAGAGCCTCCTTGCATCGCGTGGAGAAAGTTGTCGTTCGAAACCACGAACGCGTCGGCTCCTCGAACTCCTGCAGGATCGAGAGTCGCCGCGTTGGTCGCGTACGTCCACGCC
This sequence comes from uncultured Acidobacteriota bacterium, assembly GCA_947259165.1. GTDB lineage: Bacteria > Acidobacteriota > Vicinamibacteria > Marinacidobacterales > SMYC01 > CAMYKY01. The sequence continues at coordinate 1,208 of CAMYKY010000053.1, forward strand.
GGCGGGTCGGCAGCGATGTCGACCGGCATCCCCCTCACGCTCGCCTCTTTGGAGAAGTTGCCTCCGAAGTCGTAGACGAACGCCGAGTAAAAATACTCAGTACCGTTGACGGGTGACAGGGAGTCGGGACACTGACCCCGGGTCCCAGGCGAAGGCCCGGCAAACGTACAGGTCACCGTCCCATCGGCCGGCGCGAGAGGAAACGTCGCCGGGGCGCGAACGACCTCGACATAGTTCATTGGACCGAAGTCCGGGTGTTGCCACTCGAGCTGGACCTGAGTATCCCCCGATTTCGCTGTCAGAATCTTCACAGGATTCGCTGACGAGCTATCCGCCTCATCCGCGCCGATATCGACATTCACCCCGCGCGAGCGACCATCCACGTCGTCGGTTACCGTGCTACCCCCACTAATTTGGCCCACCAGAACACTCGTCCGTAGAATGTGGAGGTCCGGAAACGCCGGCGGTGCCACCGCCAAGACGAAGGCGACGTTGAGGAGTGGGACGTTGGGAACACCGAAGTGGACCCCGCCGCTGGGATCACTGGACCAGTTGTCGCTGCTCGCTGGGCTCGGCGCATTCGCATCGAAGTCGAGCCCGTTCGAGTGAGCCAGATTCCCGTTCATGACGATGACGTTGTTATCGAGAGATGGGCTCGGCAGCACCGTTGAGTGGAGCCCGATCACGTTCTGGTAGAACGTGTTGTGGAAGAACTCGAACACCCCAGGCGATACCGGCAGCAATCCGTTGACGTGGACTCCGTGATTTAGGCCCGTGAGCACGTTATTGGAAAGACGAACTTTGGCCTGGTTGTCGTTGACGTGAAACCCGTGGGTGTTTGCGTTGTCATCGTAGAACATCACGTGGTGCACATCGACTTGGCTATTGGGTCCGACATTTGTCACGAGAATCTGTTCGGGCCCATCACCACGGTGAAGCTCGATCCACTCGACGGTCACGAATCCGGTCTGGATATCGATCAGGGGAGCGCCCAGCGCACCGCCGTCCAGGATGACGCCGGTATTGAACACGCCGTGATGTCGGTTCGGTGGAGTAACCGTCAACGTGATCGTGTAACCAGCGGCGGTGAGAGCGTTGGTGAGCCGGAGCCGTTCGCCACCGGTGTTCATGAAGAACACGGAGTCGTTGTAGGCGACACCCACCTCGATCCGCTCGTCCGTCGGCAGACTCGGACCCGTCACTCCCAAACAATTGGGAAGCACGATGACGGTCCCTTCGACACACTCTTCCCAGTCCTTGAGCATCTTGAACTTGCGTGCAATCGTGTACGGTTCGGCAAACGTCGTCGCCCCAGCGTAAGGCTGGGTAAGAGTGAGCTCGTTCTCGGCGTCGACCGAGAGAATCGTGTAGGGCACGCCCGCGAGGTCAATCCGATCGCCGCGGCCGCGATTCGCCGTCTTCCAGTTGACGGTGGGAGAGCCGATCACGTGGGTCTCCCCGTTCACCGCGGTCACCGTTCCGCTCGTGTAGTCGGCGGCAGCGCCGATAGAGCGGTAATGGGTCGTCGGCGGCGCCGCGGACACACCGACGGCTACCAACAGCGCACACAGCGCGGGCACGGCACCGTAACGCAGCATATCGTCTCGAAATCTCGTTTGTAGGGTTGGTTGACATCCAAAACTAAGCAAACCTCGTGCCGGAACGGCATTCGACCTAAACAACTGAAAACAAAAATGTTATGTACAAGGCGCAAACGGGAATCGTGGGGTTTTGCCCCGTGAGAGTGTCGTTCGCCGTCACCGGGCTGCCCCAAAGCTCGTCCGGGGCGTTATCCTTATTAGAACGATGATCTCGATCACCCCAACCCTCGCCCTCGACGACTCCGAGCTCGACTTGAAGTTCGTACGCTCGGGCGGCCCTGGCGGGCAGCACGTCAACAAAGTGGCGACAGCCGTGCAGCTTCGTTTCGACGTGCTCGCTTCACCGTCGCTTCCTGACGATGTCCGCGACCGGCTGATCACGCTCGCTGGCAACCGGATCTCCGATGAGGGCGTTCTGAGCATCGAAGCTAGCCGTTACCGCTCGCAAACGCGCAACCGTGAAGACGCCGTCGAACGCCTCGTTCAACTCCTGCGACGAGCGACCGAGCGACCGAAGAAGCGCCGGGCCACGCGTCCCTCGGCGAGCGCAAAGAAACGACGCCTCGAAAACAAACGACATCGCTCCTCGACGAAACAGCGAAGGCGCCCTGTCCACGACGAAGACTAACGAAAGGAGTCCAACTTGATCTTGAGTAATACAGAAACCGTCCCCGGGCGAACGATCCTGGAGTTCTACGGCGTCGTTACCGGCTCCACGGTACGCGCCAAGCATATCGGCCGTGACATCATGGCCGGATTCAAAAACATCGTCGGCGGCGAGCTGAAAGGCTACACCGAGCTTCTCGTCGAAGCGCGCCAGGAGGCGATTCAACGTATGGTGGCTCAAGCCCATTCGATGGGCGCCAATGCTGTGATCAACGTCCGATTCACGACGAGCTCAGTCGCGCAAGGTGCGGCGGAGCTTTTCGCCTATGGCACCGCGGTCAAGGTGCAATAACGATGCCGACAGAGGCGTTGATTCAATTGTTGATCCCGCTCCTGCTTCTGGTCGGCGCCTATTTCATCGGCACGGAGCTCGAGCGAAGACACTACCGCTCCCTTCGAGCCCGCGAGCACGCATCACGGCGATTCCTCACCGTCACGTTCCCCTACGAACCACCGGACCAAGACCCCGTCGACGTCATGATGGTCACCGGAAGCGTGGTCGTCTCGGTCGACTACTTCAAGCGCTTCCTCGCCGGCTTGCGCATGCTGGTCGGCGGGCGCGTCACCTCGTACGAAACTCTGCTCGACCGAGCGCGGCGCGAAGCCATCATGCGGATGAAAGACGAAGCCAAACGCAAGGGATTCACCGCGGTGATCAATGTACGCCTCGAAACGTCACGGATCGCCAGCTCTAGCGGCAACAACAAAGGCACCGCGGCGATCGAGATTCTCGCGTTTGGCACGGGAGTCAAACTGAGACCCCGAGCAACCGCTGCGTGAAATTCGAGCCCCGGCTCCCCCGAGACGACGTCAACGTCACCGCACGCCATCCGTTGAAAGAGGGCGCGGTGATGCTCGCCGGCGTGTTCGCTGTCGTCGCGATTTTACTCGGCGCGGCGGTGCTCGTCGTCGATCGACTCATCCCGTACCTCCCGCCATCGTGGGAGGCGAGCATTTTCCCTGCTTTCGATGCGATGCGGCACGTGCCGAGCCTCGACGTGGAACGGGCGCAACAAGAAAAACTCGAAGCCATTTTGGAGCGACTCGTGGCCCACTGGCCGGAGCACCCCGAGTCGCTGCGGGTAGGTCTGATCGACTCGTCTCAGCCGAATGCGCTCGCGTTTCCCGGGGGTCTCATTCTCGTCACGACGGGCCTCATGGACCAGGTCGAAAGCGAGAACGAGCTCGCGTTCGTGCTGGGACACGAGCTCGGCCACTACCGCGGACGAGATCACGTCCGGAGCCTGGGACGAGGTCTAGCACTTGGATTGATCCTCACGGCGATAGGACAAAGCGGCAGCGCTGGCGAGCTCATCGCCTTTACGGGACAGCTCACGAGCCGGAGTTTTAGCCGAGAGCAAGAATCGAGCGCGGACACCTTCGGGCTGTCACTCGTCGTAGCCGAATTCGGTCACGTCGAAGGCGCGACGGATTTCTTCGAGAAACTACCGTCGCCGGATTCTTCCCTCGAACGCTCGCTCGCGACCTACTTGGCGACCCACCCACTGAGTGATGCACGAGTGGAAGACATGGAGCGTCTCTCCGAAGAAAACGGTTGGTCCCTGCGAGGCGAGACGACTCCGATCGAAGCTGACGTGGTGCCGTAGGAAGTAAGTCCTATGGAAGCACACCACCGATGAGGATAGACTCGATCTCCTTTGCCAATCGTTCGGCAGTGTCGAGATCGGGAAGCCTTTTCGCAGCCACCCGCGCGCTTCCGTCGCGCTCACGAATCTCGAGCTGGTAGAACAACTTGTTGCCGGATTGCATCCCTCGCTTGGGTCCGACCTTCTCGACGTCGGAGCTCGAGAGATGGCGCCGTCTGCCGCCAAACAACCCTGCGGCATAGGTCAAGCCACCGGGTCTCACCTCGATGTGACTCGAGAAAAACCACACGTCCAGCACTCCGAGCAAGAGAAGCGCGTCGAACAACCCAAACACCCACGGGAAGAGGCGCGGCGCGTCGGACACCCAAAGTCCGACGCAGATCGCGCTCCACACAACGAAAAACACCGAAAGACCCGCGGCTGTACCCAGGTGCCGCGCCATGGGGAACACGAACCGTTTGCCGGACGTCGTTTGTTCGACACGAGCTCCCGATTTTATGAGCTGCTGTGCGAGAGGCACCTCGATGCGGTAGGCGCGGGCTGGAGCGGCGTTCGCGCCAGCCTCTTCGGCAGGCTCCGTTGAGCTGTACTCGGTTCGAAAGACTGGCACGTCGAACTGAACGTGGTAGTCGACCCCGCGCACGCTCGCGGCGACCTCCAATCTCCAAATCTTCTGATTGTCCGTGTCGTCGACATCCGTCGGCGAACATTCGAAAGGCACGTGGAACGCTAGGGGCACGCCGCCGTGCGATCGATCCCGCGCGACATGGTAGGAGCTCTGCCACAAAACATTCTCCGTCGTGCGGCGATTCTTGCCGCTCCCCGACCGGTAGCGGCGGATTGAGCTCAGTGTCACCTCGAATCCGTTTTCCGGGCGAACGTCGACACTGGTTCGCAGCGTGCCTTCGAGGGGGCCGCCGATGACGCCCGGGAGTGTTCGCATCTCGAAGGTCGACTCACCGAACTTCCGCCAGCGAACGAAACTTCGTCCCGCCCAGAACGCGAGTCCGGCACCCACCGCTGGGAACATGAGAGCGATGAGCGCAATACGGTTGTCGGGATCGAAGACCTGCTCGTGCGCGAAAACAAGAACTGGCAGCGATATCAAATTCCACGTCCCCGCAAAGACAGCGCTTGCAATGAACGCAGCGCGGGTCGAGGAGCGTATCCGACCCTCCTGCCACTCCTGTTTGTGAAGCCACGGCTCCTCGGGATGCAGGGCCTTCAACGCCTCTTCGCGCTTTAGGGCGCGCGATCCGTACAGTCCCGTCGCCATGATCCCAAAGCCCGCGCCTCCGAACAAGATGACGAACAGGAGGTAGAAGCCGACAAGCTCAAACCGAAGCCCACGATGGAGAACCGCCTGCGAGGGGTCGTCCGGATCCACAAAACACGAGACCGTCTTCCCGCGGCGGGACGACAGCTCGGAGTAGAGGTCGCGGTGGTAGTCGCCGATGTTGTCCGCGCCGCCATGGAGACCGACCCGGGATCCGGTGTACTCCCGAGTGTCGTGAAAGTAGCGATAGCTCGCGGTCACCTCGTATGTGGTCGAGTCGGAGTCGCTATGTTCTCGCAAATTCACCGCGACCAGCTCGGCATCGACACGCACCCACGACCGCATCGAGTACCAATCGACGATCGCGGTTGCGGTGAGATAGCCCATAAAGACACCAACACCGGCAAATGGGAGGGCAAACAGAAACAGACAGCCGACACTGCCCCATCTCGATCTTTTTTTCTGCGCGGGCAAACGAACGTCCTGGGTTTTGTGGGTACGTTTTATTATGCCAGGACTCAACCCTCACGCAAGAAGAACAAGGCGAACAGGTAAACCCAGTAAAGCACCATCGAGATCGCGAGAGCCTTAGCGAGCTCTCGCGCCTTGTCGAACCACTTCCGTTTGCGCTCGGCGGGGGTGAAGGCGTAGATGGCCGTGATCAGAAGGGCGAGGGTGACAATGGCACGAATGCGAAACATGTGGGTCAGCGTCTTCGCCTACTGCGGCTCGGGCGGCTTCTCCGTTTTCCAAATCAGGCGCAGTGCGTCGAGCCGAAGACTCGCCGAGCCGATCGCACGGTCGAGCTCTTCTGTTTCCGCACGAAGACGCTCGATCTCCTCCGGTCGAACGTGATCATTGACCTCAGCGAGCGCTTCGACTCGCCGTAGCTCCTTCTCCATCACCTCTCGCATGGCGCTGCGACTCGAGCGAATGCGCTCGGGTCGCTGGCTCTCAGCAAGCCCGCGGGCTTTGCCGATCATCTTCGGCAACAGCTCATCCTGCCAACTGCGGTCGGTAAAGCGCAAGACTTGACGCCCATCCTGAAGCTTTTTTGCGAGCGCTTTGCCTCCAAACGACGCGGTGACGTCCTGCAGACGTTGATCGACGACGATGCGAAGCGGCGTCGGGGGCAGGAATCGGTCCACGTAGAGCTCGGGTGGCGCCACGACGTCGAGCACGAACAAGGTTTCGAGCAGGAGCGCATCCGGGCCCGGCATCTTGAGGAAAGCGACGGTGCTGTTGCCCTGCTCGGAGCTCGTAAGAAGCTCCATCACCCCGGTTACGAGAGGATGGTCCCAGGTCAAAAAATCGAGCTCACCTTGTCGCGTCGCGGTATCGCGGTCCGAGGTCATCGCGACCTCGGCACCTCGAAAACCTGGAAGGTCGTCAACAATGAGCTGATTCCCTTTCCTGAAGACGAACGTGCGCGGCGAGACTTCTTCGAGCTCGACTCCGAGTTGATCCAACGCGTCGTGGACGTAGTGGTCGAGTCCCTCGTCGTTATCGGCGTCACGAATGGCTTCAATGAGAGCACGCGCGGACTCGGCTCGGAACGAACCGAGCTCCAATAAACGATCCCGCCCTTTTGCGAGTTTTCGGGTCACGTCGTCCCGAAAGGCCCGCGTTTTCTCCAGAAGCAGCGCGACGTCACCCGGCAATGGCCTCGAGGGATGGGACTTCGACGACTCGCTCGGCTCGAGCGCGAGCTCACGCGCGAGCTCGGCAAGCTCGTCGAAGTAGGCACCACTCGGAAGACTCTTTTCGAACGCATCGAGACCTTCGTGGTACCAGAGATACAAGATCTCCTGCGGACTGCCCGTCAGGTACGGAACGTGAATCTCGACGGTGTGTTCCTGCCCGATCCGGTAGAGGCGACCGATTCGTTGTTCTAGCAACTCGGCGCTGAGTGGCAGATCGAAGAGAACGAGATGATGAGCGAACTGGAAGTTGCGCCCTTCGCTTCCGATCTCCGAGCAGATGAGGGCCTGGCCGCCGTCGGCGGCGTCATCCGCGAACCACGCGGCGTTGCGGTCTCGCTGCAGGAGTGACAGATCTTCGTGGAACAGACCCACCTTAATGCGAGTTTTTGCACGCACCGCCTCATGGAGAGCCGCCGCTTTTTCCTTGAACCGGCACAACACCAGAACTTTTTCGGGAGCGAGCTGCTTCAACAGATCGATCAACCACGCGGCGCGAGGATCATCGGCGTAGTCGTAAGCTAGAGGGGTGTCGGTCTCACGAGTATCGGTCAGAAACTCGCAGGCCAACTGTTGGCCAAGCTGGGCCCGATCGGATGGCCATTCGAGCTCGATGCCATGCGCGCGCCGCTCCGGGACCCGGTCGAGAACGTTGCGAGCGTTTCGAAACACAACGCGCCCTGGGCCGTGTTGATCGAGAAGCTCCTCGATGAGTCGTCGCCGCACGGCTGGTTCACCGAACGCCATGGATTGCACTCTTGCTCGAAGCGATGTGGCGCGGGCGGGAAGATGCTCGGCAAGCTCTCGAGCCTTCTCCTCGGTCAACGCGTCGCCGTCGAGCAGAGCGGAGGCGATCGAAGCGACCTTCCGGTAGTGCTGAGCCTCGGCTTGGTACCGTTCGTAGCTCGGGTATCGAGCCGCGTCGAGCAAACGAAGCCGCGCGAAATGGCTAGCCTCGCCGAGCTGCTCGGGAGTGGCAGTGAGCAACAAAAGCCCGGGCGCGGACCGAGATAGAGCATCGACGAGCTCATAAGCGGGCGAGTCCGCTTCGAGATGGTGGGCCTCATCGACGACGACCATGTCCCAGGACGCGTCGCGAATTTCAGCCGCGCGCCGCGGGTTGTGTGCCACCCAATCGATGCTGACGATGGTCGTCTGGGTCGAAAGGAACGGGTTGGTGGCTTCGTCGGCCTCGTAGGGCTCGTCGGGGTCGACCGAGTGGACGGCCTCGCAGTACGAATCGTTCACGATGGTGAACGAGATATGGAACCGACGGAACATCTCCACGAACCACTGATGCACGAGCGGCTCGGGTACGAGCACGAGCACACGAGAGATCTGGCCACTGCGCAACAAACGGTGCATCACCAACCCGGCCTCGATCGTCTTGCCGAGGCCCACTTCATCGGCAAGCAGCGCCCGGGGAATGGGCCGGCTGGCAATCTCGCGACTAATGTAGAGCTGGTGCGGGATGAGCTCGATGCGAGCGCCGAGAAAACCGCGCACTGGCGATTTCCGCGTTTGGTACTGGTGCATCAACGTGCGCCGACGCAGATCGAAGCTCCGGGATTCATCCCAGAGTCCAGCGAGCAACCGCTCCTCCGGCTTGCTGAAGCGGAGCGTCCCTGCGAGCTCCGTCTCGGCTAACCGCTTCCCACCGCCGCGGTAGACCAAAAGCCCCTCTTGTTCCTCGATGCCCTCGACTCGAAACTTGAACCCTTCGCCATCCTCGACCTCGTCGCCGACCCGAAAGGCCACGCGCTTGATCGGGGCGGAGCTCGAAGCGTACTGCCTCACGGTGTTACTCGCGGGAAACTGAACCAACACCCGTCGGTTAGCAATCTGCGCAACCCGACCCAGCCCCAGCTCCGGCTCCGCCTCGCTGACGAAGCGCTGACCGAGAACAAACGACGACATAGCGCTATCTTACCGCCAAACCCCAACCGCTTTTTCACCACGGAGGCAAACCCATACTTCCGCTGGCTTGCGGGTTTCGGTATTCTGTTTGCAGACACCTCACTATGCGTCCATTTTCGTTGCTTCTTGGTTCAACGGCTTTTCTGAGCGCCCTCGTGGGGGTGGCTTGTCAGCCGGAGATCGTGCCGGAGCCTTATGTGCCTACGGGTGCGCACGACGCTTACCGTCACGCGCTCGTGGAGTCGGGGCTCCGCGAGACGGCTTTGGGTCGCGATTGGGAAAAGGTGGGCGACGCGGCGCTTCGCTCGCCCGTCAACATCGACGCGCCGTTCAGGGAGACGGTGTACGTTGATTCGACCCGGGCGTTTGCGGCGAGCTACCGCTTCGCGGTGGTTCGCGGTCAACGGACCGAAATCCAGCTCTCGCTCGAGCCCACCTCCGATTGGCGGATCTACCTCGACCTGTTCCGCGAACCCGATGAGCCGGCTGAGCCGCCCGTGCACGTTGCGAGCGGCGGGGAGGGAGACCTCCGCCTCGCGTTCGAGCCGCGCGAGGACGGCCGGTATCTGCTACGACTCCACTCAGAGCTGCTACGTGGTGGCAGCTGCACTCTAGAGATTCGAAACGTCGCCTCGCTCGACTTTCCGGTCGCCGGGCATGATACCAGCTCGATCGGCTCGACGTTCGGAGCTGAGCGCGAAGCCGGTCGTCGGGAGCACCACGGCGTCGACATCTTCGCAAGGCGGCACACTGACGTGCTCGCGACGTCGAACGCTCGGGTCCGGCGCGTCGATGAGTGGAAGCTCGGGGGCAACATCATCTGGCTCGAGGATCCTGAACGCGGACTTCGCATCTATTTCGCTCACCTACAGACGCAAGACGTCGAAGAAGGGGTCTGGGTCAACGCGGGAGACCGAATCGGCACGGTCGGCAACAGCGGCAACGCGCGCACGACGCCGCCCCATTTGCACTTCGGGGTGTATGTTCGCGGCGAGGGTCCCATCGATCCGTTCCCATTCTTGCAGCAGCCGACACGAAAACCTCGTGACATCCGCGTGAAGCTCGACCCTCTTGGAGGGTGGCTCCGGACGAAACAAGACAAAGTGGCGCTTCGCCCCCAACCGGGTGGCGAGCCCACGCTAGGGGAAATTGAGAAACATACCGCGCTGTACGTCGCTGGCGGCTCGAGTCGAAGCTACCGTGTGGTCCTGCCGAACGGACTCATCGGCTATGTTGCGGAAAGCGAGACCGAACCCTTGAGTAAGTCCGTCGACACGCTCTCCGTCGTGGAAACGGCACCAGTGCTCGATCGACCTGCGTCGGACGGAGCGGTGATGGAACGGATCGATGCCGGCGCGACGCTCGACGTCCTGGCAAGGTACGCGAGCTACGTCTGGGTTGATTCCGACTTGCCCCGACCCGCGTGGATCCAGACCTCCAGTCCCTAGTGCATGGACCCGCTGATCCTGTCGGTAAATTCCGACGTCATTTTTGGTGCTGACAAGGCGCTCCGACGAATTCATATCTAGATATTCGGAGGAGGCCTGAGTCACAGCTGGCAGCGGAGTCCCCCCTTAAGCTGGTCAGACCAACCGGAGGTCGACCGAAGTTATGACAAGTGTAGCCACAGAGCCGGGCTGGATGGGCGCTTTCTCGCCTGTCGCCCTCACCAACGTATTGAAACGGGTCGCGAGCGAATCCTGCTCGGGCGAGCTTCAAGTCGTCAGCGGTAATTGGATCAAAACCATTCGCGTGGACGACGGCGCCATACGCTTTGCCAAAAGCAACATGCGCCAGGATCGTCTCGGCGAGAGCATGTTGGCGCACGAGTGCATCTCGAGAAGCGACTACCGTCTCGCGAGCGAAAAGATGGCGGCGGACGGGTGCCGCTTTGGGGAGGCGCTCGTCGAAATGGGTTGCCTCGATCGCAAAAAACTCCACCGGGAGCTCGGCGTCCAGGTCCAGCGAATCGTCCTGTCGCTGTTTCGAGTGCGCGACGGCCTCTACAGTTTCGAAGAAGCCGGCCCCAACGAGACCCCGCTTCCGTTCTCGCTGCCGGTGCCGCCCCTTCTGCTGAAAGGGCTCCGCAGGATCGACGACGGCCGGCTCATCCTCTCGGCGCTGCCTCCCGCGGACACGCTCGTCCGAATGGCGGAAAAGCCAACCTACAACCTCGATATCACCAAGCTCGCCGCGCTCGAACGGAGTGTTTTGGAAAAGGCCAGCGACGGCGCAACCATCGGCGACATTGTCCGTGACGGCTCGCACGAGCGTAGCAGCGCGCTGAGAGCTTGCTATACGCTTCTGAGTCTCGGCCTCCTCGAGGTCGAGGCGCCTCAACCGAGCGAGGCGAGCGAGGCGATACGCGAGCTGATCGAGTCGCAATTCGAACGACTCGAGTCGACGAGCGAAGAGGACATGCTCGGCGTCACCCGGGAGACGCCGGAGGAGCCGCTGCGCGAAGCGTATGCGAGTCTGTGCGGTGAGTGGGCCAACGTGCGCGAGGAGACGGACGACGACACCCTGATCGAAAAGATCGACGCAATCGAGTTCAGGCTCGCTGCCGCCTACCATCAACTTCTCGTGGAGCGAAATCGCGTGAGCGAAACCGTGGCCGCGGAGCCCCTCGACGAGCCCACGGAACAAAGCGAAGGTGACGACGCCTCGCGCCACGCTCGGGTCGAACAGCTCGAACGAGACTCCAAGCTCCACCTTCAAGTCAAAGACTGGACCGGCGCAATCTCCCTGCTCCACGAGCTCGTCGCCCTCGCCCCGGAAAACGCCGAATATCAGTTGATGATGGGGCAAGCGATGCAATTCCATCCGACGCTCAAATCGGCTGCTGAAGAGCACTTCGTCCAAGCGGTAACTCTAGCGCCCAACGACGCCCCCGCTCACGTGGGCCTGGGTCGCTACTACCAACGGGCCAAGAAACACGCACGCGCGAGCGCCGCGCTCGAGCGCGCCCTCGAGCTCGACCCGAGAAACGAAGACGCGAAGCGGTATCTCGAGGCAGGTCGCCAGCCGACACGGATGAGCCGACTGTTCAAGAAGATCTTCCGCTAGGGACCCTTCTAGGGAAGAAATCGGGCGGCGTCGGTTGTCCCCGGCAAACGGCAGGCGTCGTGCTTGCCGAACCAGCGGTATCGGTGCTTCGCGATGACGCTGTACACGCCGTCGCGCAGGACGCGTGGGACGAACCGCGACCAAGAAAGCACCGCCCAGGCGCCCCCAAGATCCCGCAAAATCTCGACCGCGGCGCCCGAGCGCTCGTAAACCCGTTCGTCGTCACCTCCCATTCCTCGGACATAGAGGACCGTCGATAAGTCTGGGTCGAGGTCCGGATGGCGCGACAATACGGCGCGTGCGGTCTCGCCTTGAAGCGGCGCGTAGTGAAGACGTTTCTGGAGGTCGACGCTCAGGAGCCATCGCACCGACGCGTCGCAAAGTGCGCACACACCATCAAAAAGCACGACCCGCATCGACGCCAAGCTACTGCCCGGCAATGCCGCGGTCGACGCGAACAATCGTCCACGCAGATCGTTCTCGTTGCAGACGTGCGACCACGAGCTCCGGCTGGAAAGGAGTTCCGAGGGCGATGATGCGATCCTCGCCACGCACCGCTACCACCACGAGCTCGAACCGCGCCGTGGCCTCTTCACCCTCCACCTCCACCTCCACTGCTTGGACGGTCACGTTCAGTCGATCGACGCGGCTAAACGCGTCTTCGACACGTTCGGAAAACGCGAGCCGGTCACCGTGCAGGTAATCCGAGTAGTCCGCGGCGAAATAGGAGAGAAACGTCGCCGCGTCCACGTTTTCGGCGGCGGCGGCAGCGGACTTGATCGCCCGCTCTACCCGAGCCTGAGGTGAGAGGAACCCTGTCCACGACGAGTAGAAAATCACGATCGCGGCCGCGCCGCCTACGATCGCCCATCCCTTCTTGCCCATGAATTGATTGTGACACAATGACCCTCGTCGTGAAGAGCTTGAGGGACATCGATTGGGATAACTGGAAGCCCAAAGATCCCGCAACCCTCGTGTTCGTTACCGAGGGCGAGCGGGTTCTTCTCATCCGCAAAAAGCGCGGGCTCGGTGCCGGAAAAATCAACGCTCCCGGCGGGCGCCTGGAGCCCGGAGAAACACCCCTCGAAGCCGCAATCAGAGAGACGCAGGAGGAGCTCCGCATCACGCCGAAGCAGCTATCGTACGCGGGCGAGAACCTCTTCCAATTCGTGGACGGCTACTCCATCCACGTCTATGTCTACGCCGCCACCGACTACGACGGCGAGCCCACGGAGACCGAAGAAGCATCCCCAATCTGGACGGACACCAACGCCATTCCCTACGAGGAGATGTGGGAAGACGACCGCCTCTGGGTCCCCCTCGTTCTCGAAGGCGTGAGCTTCTTCGGCCGCTACCTGTTCGACGACGACGTCATGCTAGACCACGATCTCGAAGTCAACGTCTCTACTGGGGGAACGAGCTAGGCGGCGAATCCCTATACCCTTCGCCCTCGAGAGACTCCATCATCGCAACGAGTGCATCCACTTCCTCATCCGTCAGGTTCAGAGGTTGCACTTTCGGGTCGAGATGAGGGTTGGCGTCGCCGCCCCGATCATAGAGCTCGACCACGTCTCGCAGCGTCGCGACCGACCCGTCGTGCATGTACGGGGCCCGTAGGGTCACTTCGCGGATGGTCGGCGTCTTGAACGCCCCGGTCTCGCTTTCGTCTTGCGTGATCGCGAAACGGCCCGGGTCCGCGAACGCACCACTGTCCGGGTCATAACCGACACCGAGGTTGTGGAAGAGCGTGTCGGTGAAGTTGTAGCCAAGGTGGCATTGGTTGCAGCCCGCCTTGTCGAAGAAGAGCTCGTCTCCAAGCTTCACTTGCTCCGAGACCGCGCTCTCGTCGCCGGCTTTCCAGCGATCGTAGGGTGAGTTGCCGCTCATCCGCGTCCGCTCGTAATCGGCGATCGCCTTGGCCACGCGATCGGTGGTCACCTCGGGCGAGCCGAACGCTTCCTCGAAGTACTTCGCGTAACCGTCGATGCCTCCGAGTGTGGCAATCATGTCGTCGTGGGTGTTGCCCATCTCGATTGGGTTTTCGACGGGACCGAGAGCCTGGTCCTCGAGAGACGCGGCGCGTCCATCCCAAAACGTATGCGGCAACAGGGCCCACGCCGCGAAGCCGAGGCCCGGCGCTCTAACTCACTGAGTTTCGCCGCGACGTCCATAAAAGTGAGTGAAGTGTAGCCATATCAATATGAAATATCAATTGATATTCGTTATCAACCTCACTAAGATTCACACGACCCGGAAAAACTAGGAGGTGGTCGTGTGAGTCGGATTCCCGAGCTCCAGAGGCACCAGCTTTCTCCCGAGCAGACGAAGGTCTATGACGCGATCCTGGCGTCGCGCGGCAGCCTACACGGCCCGTTCCGGGCTTGGCTCCATAGTCCGGAGCTAGCTCAAAAAGCTCAGCAGCTGGGCGAGCACGTGCGATTCCAATCCACGGTTCCGGACCGACTCCGAGAGCTCGCTATCCTCGTCACGGCACGATTTTGGGACGCCCAGCTCGAATGGTCGATCCACGAACCGGTCGCGCGCGAGGCTGGTATTCCCCACGCCGCCATCGAAGACATCAAACGGCGGCGGACCCCCAACTTCGAGCATCGGGACGAGGAAGCTGTCTTCCACTACACGTTCGACCTCTTGCGAGATCACTTCGTCGACGACAACGTCTTCGCTGAAGCGTCCGAGCTCATCGGGACTCGCGGGCTCACCGAGCTCACCATCCTCATCGGCTACTACAGCCTCGTCGCGCTCTCATTGAACGCATTTCGTGTCCTAGTGCCGGCGGACATGAGACCGCTCCTGCCAGACGCACCCGGGGAGCGCGAACGTTAGACGGGTTTATGGCTAGCGGGATCCGGAGTCGGCTCGATACCGACGAGCGCGTGCTAGCGTCGCGCTGAGCAAACGCTCGAGCTTGTCGTCAGCTAGCAGCGTGTCCACCGTGAGCTCGACGACGAGAGCCGGCTTCTCATCCGAGCGCCCAACGGTGGCCCCATCGTCGTCGAGAAAGGCCTTTTCGCCTTCATTCGCTCGAGCAAGTTTCAAAAGACATTTCGATACGAGATCTTCGATACCGGGATGGCTCGCAAGCACGCGCTCGAACGTGTCGGCAACGCGGAGTCGCTCCATCCAGCGGCTGTCCAGCGCTTCGAAGCGTTCCTCTCGTATATCGACGATCTCGATGCCCTGCACCGCCTCCATCTCTTCACGGAACTCAGCTTGGATCTCCGAGCCTGTGCCACGCAAAGCGACGACCAGCGCTTCTTCGACGAGCTCACGAGCAACATCGATTGGAACCAGCCCTCGTTCGACCTTCATAGCTCGGTTGTCGCCTTTGCTCCAAAAGTAAACCACGGTAACTTCCCCGGAAGCAAGCACTTTGGTTCACCGGTGTTGTAGAATAGAGGGCAACGACGTGACGCAAAACCGACGCAGGGCACTCTGGCCAATCTTGTTATGCCTGGGTGTCGGCGGTCACGTCCTCGCGCTGCAAGAAGGTAGCGACGAGCCCACCGAACCGGCTCAGGTCCCCAAATCCGCCACGGTCTTTCGAATCCCCATCGAAGGGACGGTCGATCTCGGGATGGCTCCGTTCGTCGCCCGCATCATCGAAGAAGCCACTCACGTCGAAGGTGGCGTCGTGCTTCTCGACATCGATACCTTCGGCGGACGAGTCGACGCCGCGGTGCTCATCCGCGACGCGATCCTCGAAGCTCCGATTCGGACCGTTGCCTTTATCCATCCCCGAGCGATCTCCGCTGGAGCTCTCATCTCGCTCGCGTGCGAGAACATCGTGATCGCGCCCGGAGGCTCGATCGGAGCGGCCACACCGATCAGTGGTGGCGGTGGCGACGAAGAGCCCACGGCAGTGGGCGAAAAATACATGTCGTACATGCGCGCCGAGATGCGCACGACCGCCGAGACCCGCGGACGGCGCGGCGATGTTGCAGAAGCCATGGTGGATCGCGACATCGAGATCGAAGGTATCATCGAGAAAGGCAAACTGCTGACGTTGAGCACGGACGACGCCCTCGAAGTCGAGATCGCCGACTACAAAGCAGCGACGCTTCTCGAGGCCCTCGAAGTGCTCGAGCTTTCCGGCGCCGAGGTCGAGGATCGCGAGATGAACTGGGCCGAAGTCATCGCGCGCGCGGTGTCCGAGCCAACGGTGAGCTCTCTTTTGATGAGTATCGGGTTCCTCGGCATCATGATCGAGCTCTACCAACCGGGATGGGGCCTGCCGGGCAGCCTCGGCTTGGTCGCGCTCGGGACGTTTTTCTTTGGTCACTATGTGGCGAACCTCGCCGGCTGGGAAGAGCTCTTGCTGTTCGCAGTCGGGGCGGCGCTTCTCGCGCTCGAAGTGTTCGTTATTCCCGGGTTCGGGATCGCGGGCGTGAGCGGGGCGGCGTTGATGCTCGCGGGCGTGGTGTTATCGCTGATCGGACTCGATCTCCGCGTTTCCTGGGATCTCGGCTTCGTGAACCAAGCTCTGGTGATGGTGTCGACGTCGATCGTCCTGACCGCCGTCGGTGGCGCGATCCTGGTGCGCCTGCTTCCAGCAACCGGTGCGACTCGGCGTTTGGTTTTGGGACAATCGCTATCGGTGGACGAGGGATTCAGCTCGCACGACCCCACCGAAAAGCAGGATTTTCCGACCGGCACCGGAGGCGTTGCGCTGACCGACCTGCGACCCGCAGGCAAGATTCGCGTGGGCGCCGACCGAATCGACGCTGTCTCCGAGGGCGAGTTCGTCGCCGCGGGCTCCAACGTCACGATCATTGGATGGCGATCGGGTAACGCGGTCGTACGTGAGGATGCCTGAGCGATGTCGGATCCCGCAGTCACCGTGGTTGCCCTTCTGGTCACCGGGTATCTGCTCCTGGCGGCCGAGATTTTCGTCATTCCGGGCTTCGGCATCGCCGGGGTCTCGGGACTGCTTTGCCTCGCAGCGGGCTGCTACTTCGCTTACCAGAGCTATGGGCCGGCGTACGGGGTATTCGTGATCGTTTTCGTGTTGGCCTCCGCGACCGCGGTTTTACTTTGGATACCCAAGAGCCCCTTCGGCCGTGACGTCGTTCACTCTTCGAGCCTTGCCGACGCGCGGGCTGCCGACACCGACCTCACCGCGGGCACCGTCGGCATGACGGAATCCGATCTCCGCCCTGCAGGCTTCGCCCGGTTTGGAGACCTCCGACAAAGCGTCGTTACTGAAGGCGAGTTCATCACCGCTGACTCACCCATCGTCATCACCGAAGTTCATGGCTCCCGAATTGTCGTCGAGCTCG
The DNA here is from genome assembly GCA_947259165.1 of uncultured Acidobacteriota bacterium. GTDB lineage: Bacteria > Acidobacteriota > Vicinamibacteria > Marinacidobacterales > SMYC01 > CAMYKY01. The sequence goes on from CAMYKY010000053.1 coordinate 18,338, forward strand.
CACCACCCGGGAATCAAATCGAAGACACCGAGCCTACTTAAGAAGGAGTTTCGCTCATGGGACTAGCTGCCATTGCTCTGCTGATTCTTGTTGGACTGATATTCTTCCTCTACTTCGTACCGGTCGCACTTTGGATCGCAGCGTTTTCGTCCGGAGCCTCCGTCGGCATCGGGACGCTCGTCGCAATGCGGTTGCGCCGAGTGCCGCCTTCGCTGATCGTCAACCCGCGCATCAGCGCCGTCAAAGCGGGACTGCAAATTAGCATCAACCAGCTCGAAGCACATTACCTCGCGGGCGGTCATGTGGATCGCGTCGTCAACGCGCTCATCTCCGCGGACAAAGCCAACATCAAGCTCGCCTTCGAGCAGGCGGCCGCCATCGACCTCGCGGGACGCAATGTGCTCGAGGCCGTGCAAATGAGCGTCAACCCCAAGGTCATCACCACGCCGAAGGTCGCCGCGGTTGCCAAGGACGGCATCCAGCTCATCGCACTGAGCCGGGTCACGGTGCGCGCCGACATCGATAGGCTCGTCGGCGGCGCTGGCGAAGAGACGATCGTTGCGCGCGTCGGAGAAGGCATCGTCTCCACGATCGGCTCATCCGACTCGCACAAAGCCGTTCTCGAGAACCCGGATGCCATTTCGAAGACCGTGCTCGCCAAAGGCCTCGATGCGGGAACCGCGTTCGAGATTCTCTCCATCGATATAGCGGACGTGGACGTGGGCTCGAACATCGGCGCAAAGCTTCAGACTGAACAGGCCGAGGCCGACAAGCAGATCGCGCAGGCGAAAGCCGAGAGCCGCCGCGCCATGGCGGTGGCACAAGAGCAAGAGATGAAAGCGCGCGTCGGCGAGATGCGTGCGAAAGTCGTCGAAGCAGAAGCCGAAGTGCCCATGGCCATGGCCCAGGCTTTTCGCGACGGCAACCTTGGCGTCATGGATTACTACAACATGAAGAATGTTGTCGCGGACACCGACATGCGAGATTCGATCTCCCGCTCGAGCGACCCCGGATCCGACAAGCCTAGCGAGTAATCAAATGCCCAGGCTCGAACAAAAGAAATTCCTCGAGGGGGTTTTCAGCGATCCCCAAACGCTCAGGAAGAAGCTCGTGCTTGCCATTGCGTTGGCCCCTCCGAAGTCACGCCCGTCGAAAGCAACCGGCGTGAGGCGACGTCCGCGAAAGAGGTAGCTCGGCGTGGACTCTGGCGATTTCATCTACCTCATCTTTTTCGTCCTCTGGTTGTTCGGACAGATCGCCGCCGTCCGGAAAAAGCACCAGCAACGGCAGTTAGAGAAACAGCGAGCCGCGGCGGCGCAGGGCGCTCCTGCTGCGCCGCAGCAATCGCCGACGCGGCCCGCGCCCCCGCCCGTCCTTCCGGGCCCCCAACGACCTCGAGTCGTTTCGCCGTCTCCGGGCGAGCGCCTGCTCACGAGCTTGAGCGATCTCGGGGCCGAGATCGCGGCGACCCTACCGGAGCTCGACGAGCGGGTGCGCGCCCAAGTGTCTTACCTCGTCGACAACGACTTCCAGGACAAAACACGGGATCTTCAGATCGAGCTCAGAAACGAGTCCGCGTCGGAGTTCGCTCGCGCGGCCCAGGAGACCCAGTGGCTCGCATCTCACTATCGTGGCGTGCTCCAAACCGCGCGCGTCCATTCAGGGCTGAGGCAACGTCGCGAGCTCGCAGGAGCCCAGGCGGTCGCGGACGGTCTCGTCACCGAGTTGGACCACCCGAGAAACGTCGTCGCGGCCCTGCCCCCGCCGGTCGCAATCGTGTGGGACGTCGCCGCGAACGATCGATTGCGCGAGTCGGCGCTCGCTGATTCCACGCTGTTCGTGCCTCGCACCGTGGTGCAAGATGCGTCGCATTGGTCGCTCATGGCGCCTGAGATCGCACGCTACCTCGGAGCGTCAGCGCCGGCGCTCTACCAGGACATCTACGAAGGCTTGGAGCTACGAGTCGACGAGGCCCAGGTAGGCAACGATCCCCAGGCACTCACTCGGGTGTTGTTCGGATCTTGGATAGGGCGTATCGTCGCCGACGCGGTGGGTGCGCTCTTTTTTGGGCCGGCCTATCTTCTGTCGGTCGCACAACTCTACGCACAACCCCAGGCGCCGGCACGGGTGACGTCGATCGTCCTCAATCAGGACGGCACCGTGGGCGCCGAGCCCCCCGTTCACGTGCGGGTGCATGTCATCGGGGAATGGGTCGCCCGCATGGGCTACGCGTCCGAAGCAACCCCAATCGTTCGCGATTGGGACGAGCGGCACGGCTCTCCGAGTGCGCTCGGCTTCTGGGGCTCGATGACGAGCCTTCCCGCGGGTCCAGTCCTCGACGTCGCCAAAGAGCTGACGGACATTTTGTTCCAGCTACCGCTCGAGGCGTTCGGCAATGTCCGGCTCGCTCACGTACCGGGGCTCTCCGGTTGGGAAAGCCATGCGCGGGAGGCCACGGAAGCGAAGGCATCGCTGCTCTCGGGAGCACGAGCACAGGGAGCCGCTCGCGCAATCGTCGCGGGCGCTATCGTAGCCGCCCTCGAGAAGCCCGAAGCCAACGCGACCCTCAATGCCGCACTCTACGAATCGATTACCGGAATCGCGATGCGACCCACGCCGTCCATCGTGACCCAGCCGCGAGCGCACGCGCCCAAGCTCGTCCCCACGTCGCAACGCCCGATCGTCGATTTGGCCGAGCTAACCGCGAGGGATGTCGGCGAAGCCCTGATTCTCGGCGAGATCGTTTTGTAGCCCTACCTGCGGGTAGTTGAGTGTCCGCGTGCTTCTGGGAGATAATCAGCGCGGCCGGTGCCTGTAGCGCCGCATTCCTCGATACTTCATGCACTGCCCCCATTGTGGTTCAGAGACCTCGGCCCCGCAGGGTCGGTGTACGGCGTGCAATACCCTCATCCCACCGTTCAGCCCTGATCGGGAGGAAGGCGATGACGCTACCCACGTCATTGTCGGCGGTGTTCCTGCTCACGGTGGTAATGCTTCCGCGATCCCGGACCCCGAGGCGCCGACCATGCTCCCGGTGTCCACCCCTCCACCCAGCTCGGATGCCGCTACGGAACTTCGCCACTCGGAGAACAGAGGTCCTCTCGCCCAAGGTCAGGGGTTTGGACATCGCTACCACATCGTTCGTCTGCTAGGCAGCGGCGGAATGGGTGCGGTCTATCAGGCGTGGGACGCGGAGCTCGGCATCGCTGTCGCCCTGAAGGTCATTCTGCCGGAGTCCGCGGACGATCCGGCTACGGCGCAGGAGCTGGAAGCGCGATTCAAGCGCGAGCTACTACTGGCGCGTCAGGTGACTCACAAAAACGTCGTGCGGATCCATGACATCGGTGAGATCGAGGGCATCAAGTACCTCACGATGACCTATGTCGAAGGGGCGGACCTGGCGAGCCTTCTGAAAAAGCAAGAGAAGCTGCCGGCAGCGCGCGCACTGCGTGTGGTTCGGCAGGTCGTTTCGGGCTTGCACGCAGCGCACGAGGCGGGCGTCGTGCATCGAGACCTCAAACCGGCGAACATTATGATCGACGACACCGAGGACGAGGCGTTGATCATGGATTTCGGGATCGCGCGCTCGTCGGGGGGGCGCACAGCGGAACGTGGTTCCGGGAGCCTAGCTCTCAACGAGGCACCCGATCAGGCGGCGGTGAACCTGGGCGAGACGATGCGCGGGGCCGTCGTCGGAACACTGCAGTACATGGCGCCTGAGCTAGCCCAAGGAAGTGAAGCCGGACCCCAATCCGATATTTATGCGCTCGGCCTGATTTTCTACGACATGTTGGTAGGGCCGCGGCGGTCCGAAAAGACGCCGAGCCCGATGGCCGAGCTGACCGCTCGCATGAAGTCGGCGCCGCCACCGGCGCGCTCCATCGACGCCGGTATTCCCGAAAGCCTGAGCGCGGTGATTGCCCGGTGCCTCGACCCGGATCCGGCGGCGCGCTACCAGTCGACGGGAGAGCTCGCGGCGAATCTTGAACGGCTGGATGACGAGGGGATACCGCTGCCGATGACGAGGCGCCTGAGTTTGTGGCAGGTCGCCGCACTTCTCGGCGTGGTAGTAGCTTCGTTGGTGAGTGTCTGGTGGTTCTCGAGCCCGACGGGGCCACCGGTTGAGCCCGATCCGGTGTCGGTTCTCATCGCCGATTTTCAGAATGACACCTCGGATCCGACTTTCGATCGCACGCTCGAGCCGATGCTGAAGTTCGCGCTGGAGGATGCCGACTTCATCACCGCCTACGGTCGCGCCGAGCTCAGCCGCGGCCTAGGCGTCCAGCCTCCCGAGAATCTCGATGACGTCGCGGCGCGCGAGATCGCGGTGAATCACGGTCTGGGCGTGGTCCTGTTTGGGTCTGTCGAGCACGAAGACAGCGGTTACCGGCTGTCAGTGACGGCGACTCAGGCGGTGACCGGTGACGTCATCGCAAGCGCCGACGATCGAGCGTCCGACAAAAACGAAGTGCTCGCTGTGGCGGCGAATCTGGCGAGGGACGTTCGCGAAGCGCTCGGCGACGACACGTCGGACTCCGCTCAACGCTTCGCGATGGAAACTCTTTCGGCTACCACTCTAGACGTCGTGCACGAATATGCGGAGGCGATGTTGGCTTTGTCCGACAGCCGATTCGAGAACGCGCTTCAGGGTTTTGCGAAAGCGGTGGAGCTGGATCCCGAGTTCGGCCTCGCCTACGCGGGTATGGCGATCGCGTCGAGGAACCTCGACCGGCAGGAGGACGCCGAGAAGTACGTCGGAGAAGCTCTTCGACATCTCGACGGGATGACGCAGCGCGAACGCTACCGCACCCGCGGTCTCTTCTATATGGTGACCGGCGATCATCCGGCGTGCGTGAAGGAATACGGCGATTTGATTGCCCGTTATGAGGCGGACGCCGCGGCTCGCAACAATCTTGCGTTGTGCTCGACCTATTTGCGCGACCTGCCCAGGGCCCTAGACGAGATGCGGCGGGTGGTCGAGATCCTGCCAAACCGTGCTCTCTATCGGGAGAATCTGGCGCTCTACGCCAGCTACGGCGGTGATTTCGAGGCTGCGGAGCAAGAGGCGCGCGCCATGGAAGAGCCAGGGTTGTTCGGCTTGCTTGCCCTCGCTTTCGCTCAGCTAGGGCAAGGCCAGCTGGATCGAGCGACGCAAACCTATCAGGAGATGGAGTCGATTGACGCGCAGGGAGTGTCGTATGCGGCGTCCGGTCTCGGCGACCTCGCGTTGTACGAAGGGCGCCTCTCAGAGGCGGCGCGGATTTTCGAGCAAGGCGCTATCGCGGATGTGGCGGCTGGGGATATTTACCGAGGTGCCGCGAAGTTCACTGCGCTTGCCCATACCCAACTGCTGCGGCAACAGCGGGCCCGAGCCATTGCAGCCGCGGAGAATGCGCTTGCGAATAGCCAAGCCGTGAAGATCCGATTCCTAGCGGCAAGAGTCTTCGTCGAAGCGGGGGAGAGCGACCGCGCGCAATCGCTCGCCGCCGGGCTAGCGTCTGAGCTCCAGGCCGAGCCCCAGGCCTATGCGAAAATCGTCGAGGGTGAGGCAGCTTTGAACAATGGCGACGCACGCGGGGCGATCGACACCCTCACCGAAGCCAACGGCCTTCTGGACACGTGGATGGGCCACTTCGTTCTCGGGCGCGCCTATCTCGAAGCTGAGGCGTATCCGCAAGCCGATTCCGAGTTCGACCGCTGCATCGCGCGCCGCGGCGAAGCGGTGTCGTTGTTTCTGGACGAGGAGCCAACCTACGGCTACTTCCCAAGGGTGTATTACTACCAGGGGCGTGCCCGCGAAGGGCTCAACAGCATCGGCTCTACAGAGCCGTATCGCACCTACCTCGATATCCGCGGCGCTGCGGCCGAAGATCCGCTCCTGCCAGAAGTCCGCCGCCGCGCTGGTCAATAACGCGACGGCGGGCCTGGTTTATTTCAGCGTAATCTCGGCCACATCCGTGAACGTCTGACCCGTCTTCTGGATGGTGATGTCGACGATGTAGGTTTTCTTTGGCAGCTTCGCGCCGGTCTCGTCCACCGTTTGCCAGTTGAAGTGCCAGGTCCAGCTCGGGCTCGAGGGCAGCCGGAAAGAGCTATTGCCTGGGTCTTCCGCGGTAAACGTGAATACCATCAACGGATCCTCAGCGCGCCGGATGGTGATCATCGGGTCCGTATCGGAGCTATCGACAACAAGCCCGTCCATCGTGAACTTCCACTGAAGAGGGACCGAGCTGCCAGCTCTGAATTTCTTACCGCCCGGCGGCGGAAGGTTCTTGACGGGCTCGAGCCCGTACGCCATCGACACAACAGTGACGGTGACGAAATTGGACGGGCCGCTCGTGGCGCCGTCGGCGAACTCCGCCACGACCCAGTACGTGTAGTCCCCAGAGGCGAGGTCCGTGTTATCAGTGAACTCATAATCGACGAGACCCGGCCCGGCGGAGACAGTGCCGACTGCCACCGGGCTGCTCGCGGGTGTAATCGTAGCTCCTTCCACGCGGAAGACGAGGTATTGAGTGACACTCCCCACGTTGGGCGCCTTCCATGCGAGCTCCGTCGTATCGTCGACTCTCGCCGCCGTCAATAGATACGGAGGACTGTTCCCCAACGCTGTGGCCGTCCCGCGGTCTATCTCGAAAACACCGTCGTCCGCGGCGACTCCCAGGTCGCCCCGTCCGAGGTCACCACGTCCGAGGTCGCCTCTGCCCAAGTCGCCGCGACCCAAGTCGCCACGTCCGAGATCCCCGCGGCCCAAGTCGCTCTGACCCAAGTCGCCTCTGCCCAAGTCGCCGCGACCCAAGTCGCCACGTCCGAGGTCGCCTCTACCGAGATCGCCGCGACCGAGATCGCCACGACCCAAGTCACCGCGGCCCAGATCGCCACGACCGGAGTCGAGGGACATAGGCCCCATGAATGCCACGAACTCTCCCGTCTCGGGATTTTGTACGAAGAACCATCCACCGACATTGCGCCTGCTGGCGCCCTGGTTCAGGCGGAGGTTGTCCCAGTCGTTCGACCCGTTGAGTGGTTCGGCGGGTTGTTCAACCGTTGGTGAGCCATCCAAGTTGAGGTCCTGCGCTAAAGACGAATCCGACGAATCGCCGTCCGCATTCCAGTCGATCGGGTCGATGGTGCGGCCAGTGCCGTCGATGCGGACCATGTCCACGTCCGTGTCCAGGAGCGGCGAGCCATCGCAATGGCTCATTGCCACCGGGATTCCTAGAATGTCACCCAGGCTCCCCGGGGCAACAGGCGCATACCATGCAGTCCGGTAAGGCGCGTCGACGCCCAAACCGGCGCTTTCGTCGAGATCGTTCTCATCGAGCATCGGGAACATATCGCTGGAGAAGTCGACCCGAGGCATACCCGTGACGTCGAACAACCCGCGCAACTGGAACAGGTAGTTCATGACGCTCAAGTAGTTCGGTTTGCAGTTGGGCTCGAATGGATCTCCGCCGTGCCTCCGCCCCAAGTTGTGTCCCAGCTCGTGCATCAGCGTCGAGGCTTGCCAGAAGTCGGTTCCGACCGGGTTGCCGTTGAAATCGTCGAAGGCGCCGAGCGTCACCATGAGATCGCCGCCGAGGTAGTCGCCGACACCCGTGAACGTGGCGGGCACGTGGTAGTCGGGATTCGTCGCCATACAAGCCTCGTCCGGATAACCGAAGTCCAGGCTCGCCTCGTCTTCCACTAGACATGCCGCTTTGGGCACACCGAGTGCGTGGGCGAACAACGCGTAGCGGAAAATGTCCTTGCGGTTGCGATCGAAAACCCGTTCGCACGTGGTGGAAGGATTGCCGTCGCTCTCGGCGAGCTCGCATTCGTCGTCGGTGAGGGTGAGCGGTCTGTCCCGGAAGAATCGAAAGCCGCTCTTCCAGCCCACGGTGCCCGGATGTTCGGAGAACTGGCAAACCCAGGGAGCGTCAGGGTCGAGCTCACACGATTCGACCGTGTCCTGTTCGTCCATGGAATCGCCGCCCCGGGCGTACGCTGCCGGAACGACATAGGGACCGGCGACGGCCTCCCAACTTGGATAGGTGGATCCATACGTACTGCCGACATCGAAATGCGCGCGGATCCCTTTGTCGGCAAACGACTCGCCCACCAATCTCAGCGCCTCGGGCGTGGGTAGATGCGTGTGGGGACCTTTCACCGACGCGTCGGTACCACTACCGTAGGTAGCGTTCTCGTCGGTAAACAGGTAGCTGATTTCGATGAAGAGATCCTGCTGATACGGGTCCGCACCCATGGCGGCAAGGTTCGGAAGGACCACGCCGTTCGGATCCTGCAGATCGTTTTCCGACGATTCCCAGATATCGAGGAGCCCATCGTGATCGCTGTCCTGGACCTCGGTTTGATAGATGACCGCGCCCCAGGTTAGACAATCGAACGAGCTGAAGCCCTCGTGATCGACCGAAGTCGTCACGTAGGGCAGAGTCGGAATGGCGAGCTCGTCGATGGTGACGTTATCCCACTGCGGACCCTCGGACGCATCGAACTCGTTGAATAGCGGCGGCGTTCCGGGCACGAGCAGGCGTTCCGATTTGTTGAACTGTCCGCTGCCCACGATGTGGGTGATTTTGGGGAGCGTTAGCGGCGTGGGTGAAGGATCGTAAAACCCTTCGATCGTCTGGGTCATCATGTCCGTGTCGTTGTTCATCGTGTGGCCGCCGTCGTACATGACGATCGCGCTCAGGGACGCCGTAGGGTCGGGGTCCCGGTAGATCACCACAAGGCTCGCGCCGAGCGCATTCGGAACTCCGTTCCCGCTGCCCGAGTCGGGCAGCTCGATGGTGAGCGGCGGCTTGCCGTGTGCGGCCAAGTCGTCGTCATTGAGCAGGTGCTTTCCGAAATTCTGAACGTTCTCTTGGTCGCCGACCGGCAAGAACCGCAGAACGTCGGCGCGATACGTGTACGTCTTATGCGATCCGCCCGACGTGCCCGTTCCGCCACCCGAGCTCCAGCACGGAGCGGTTCCGGCCTGATCCAGCACTTTCGCGAGCGGGCCGTAAGACGTGCTGAGCGGGTAGCCGTTGAACGACGCACCGGCGATACCCGAATCCGGGCCGAGGCTTTCTTTGGACACGATTTGCCAATACAAGAACGCGCCCAAGATCTCCGCCTCGGCCGGCACCTCGTTCGCATTGCCCACATTGAAGTTGAGAGTGCCGGTTGCAATACCATCGACACCCGTGCCGCTCACACCGACACCGGCGACCTCGTAGCTACCGGTGACGAAGTAGTTCTTGAAGAAGCTCAGGTCCTGAGCGTGCGTTAGCTGCGCGGAAAAAAGAACAAGGCTGAGACTGACGGCCGCTAGGGCGCTGTACGATCGTGTGGGCACCGGTATCCCTCCCCCTTAAAGAACGACCGGCAGACGAGAACTAGCGTTCCACCGCCAAATCATTCAAGATGTGATTCTCGGAACTGCAAATCCTCGGGTGCGGCGTCACGCCAATCCACCCACCCCCCCAGATAGACCCACTCCCGAGCGTGGCGAGTGTTCGATCGGCTACCCGCACGGAGGAGCGAGCGAAAGAGTAGGACAGATCGCCCTGCGATGGCAACCGGTATCCGTCGACTTCGTCTCGAGTTCGTCCAGCTCCCGCCTGCCACGCCGGATAGCGTAGATTCCAGTGAGACGCTATCATGCAGCAAATGACGCAGACTGGACCCAAAACACGGGAAGGCTCTGTCGGCGTTGTCGAAACGCAGTTTCTCGACTTGCCGGGCCCGCTCCCACTCGATTGCGGTCGCGAGCTATTTCCGGTCCGGATCGCGTACGAGACCTACGGGTCGCTCTCCCCCACTCGCGACAACGTCATCCTCGTGTGCCATGCGTTGAGCGGAGACGCCCACGCCGCCGGCTACAGCGCTGCACCACCGCAAGAGAGCGCCCGCGACGGCTTCGGCGCCGACGAGCGCGATGTCGCCAAGAAAGCCGGGCTCGGCTGGTGGGACGGTATGATCGGTCCCGGCAAGGCGTTCGATACTGACCACTATTACGTCGTGAGCACCAATCTACTCGGGGGCTGCCGCGGCTCGACCGGTCCCTCGTCGCTGAACCCCGCCACGGGCAAGCAATACGGCACCGATTTTCCGGTCATCACCGTGGCTGACATGGTACGCGCGCAGCGGGCGTTTTTGGACGAGCTCGGCATCGAATCCCTGCATGCGATCTCCGGCGGCTCGCTCGGCGGGATGCAGGCCCTCACGTGGGCAGTGCTCTACCCGAGCCGGGTGCGGCACATCGTGCCCATCGCCAGCACTCATGCCTTGAACTCTCAGGGTGTCGCGTGGAACGCGATTGCCAGACACGCCATCACCGCCGATCCCGATTGGCAGCACGGTCATTACTATGGGACTGGTCGGGCGCCGCTCGCAGGGATGGGCGTCGCACGCATGGTCGGTCACATCACCTACCTCTCCGCGTCATCCATGAAGGAGAAATTCGCGCGCCGCTTGCAGCGAAGCGACGACATCGCCTACGAGCTCACCGTGCCCGAGTACGAAGTGGAGAGCTACTTGCATCACCAGGCGGGAAAATTCGTCAAACGTTTCGATGCGAACACATACCTCTATACGTCGCGGGCGTTGTCGTATTTCGACCTCGCACGCGAGTACGGCGGCGGAAGCCTCGCGGTCGCGGTGCGGAACATCGAAGCGAAGACGTTGCTGATCTGCTTCAGCTCGGACTGGCTGTACCCGCCAGAAAACTCCGAAGCTCTCGCGCAAGCGCTCGAAGCGTGTGGCAAGTCCGTCGAGCTTCACGTCATCGACGCACCGTACGGGCACGACTCGTTCCTTCTCGAGGAAGCCCGACAAATCCCAATGATCCGCAAGTTTCTCTCCGACGAGTTGTGAAGACGCCGGGGGCGGGCCGACGAAGAGAGGACGAGTCGTGGGGGTGGGGGTGGCGAAGACCGTACACTTGCCGGGACAACATTGTTAGCAGCAAAATCAACCGCTGTCCGTAGCCGCGAAGGCGGCGGAGGACGAGTCGTGGGGGTGGGGCCCCACGACATTAATTAAGGAGACACCCATGGAACAGTCCCGTGAGTTCGGCTTCGAGACCCGTCAGGTTCACGCGGGGCAGAGGCCCGACCCCAACACCGGAGCGCGCGCCGTTCCGATCTTCCAAACAACGAGCTACGTGTTCGAGGATCCGGAATCCGCGGCCGCGTACTTCAACCTCAAGGAATACGGCAACACCTATTCCCGCATCATGAACCCCACCGTGGCGGCGTTCGAAGAGCGGGTGGCGAATCTCGAAGGTGGCTGCGGCGCGGTCGCATTCGCGAGTGGGATCGCGGCCCAGGCCGGCGCGCTGTTTACTCTTCTCGAGCCGGGAGACCACGTCGTTGCCTCGTCCGCGCTCTACGGGGGCACCGTCAACCAGCTCAAGCACTACTTCCGCAAGATGTCGGTGGAACTGACCTGGGTCGACCCCGACGACCTGGACGCATGGAAGGGTGCGACCCGGGATAACACCAAACTGTTCTACGGTGAGACCATCGGAAACCCCGGCGGGAACGTGCTCGACATCGAAGCACTCGCGTCGATGGCGCACGAGCACAACACGCCGCTGATGATCGACTCCACATTCGCGACCCCCTATCTGTGCCGCCCGATCGAGTGGGGCGCGGACATCGTCATCCACTCCGCGACGAAGTTCATCGGTGGCCACGGCACGAGCATCGGAGGGGTCGTCGTCGAGTCCGGCGAGTTCGATTGGTCGAACGGCCGCTTCCCCGTCGTCGCAGACCCATCGCCCGCCTACCACGGGCTCTCGTTTCACGAAACTTTTGGGACGTACGGCTACCTCATGAAGCTTCGGGCGGAAACGCTGCGCGATTTAGGCGCCGCGATGAGTCCGTTCAACGCATTCTTGTTTCTTCAGGGCTTGGAGACGCTGTCGCTTCGCATGGAGCGCCAAGTCGAAAACGCCCTGGCCGTTGCGAACTACCTCGACGCGCATCCCATGGTGGAGAGGGTGACCCATCCAGGCCTTGCAAAGAGCAAGTACCGCTCGCTCGTCGACAAGTACCTCCCCAAGGGGGCAGGAGCCGTTTTTTCGTTCGATGTTCAGGGCGGTCGTGAGGCAGGACAAGACTTCATTCGGGGCGTCTCACTCTGGTCGCACCTCGCCAACGTCGGCGATTCGAAGAGCCTCATCATCCACCCCGGGAGCACGACGCACCGCCAGCTCAACGACGACGAGCTCGCAGCCGCGGGGGTCGGGCCGGGTACCATCCGGCTTTCCGTCGGCACCGAGAACATCGACGACCTGATCTGGGATCTCGATCAAGGTTTCACCACGGTCGAGAAGTCCGCGAGCGAGGAGGTCGTTCGAGCATGAGCGATGCCGCATTCGACCTGACGCGCTACCAAGACACGACTGTCGTCCAGCAGGTTCTTCACAACGCCAAAACCATCGCCGTCGTGGGGCTATCGAGCAATATCCTCCGGGCGAGCTACTTCGTCGGTTTCTACCTGAAGCGGCACGGCTACCGTGTCGTGCCGGTGAACCCGAAAGAGACCGAGATTCTCGGCGAGACGAGCTACAAAAGCTTGAGCGATGTGCCCTTCCCGGTTGATGTCGTCAACGTGTTTCGTGCCCCCGCCGCGCTGCCCGGCATCGCCGAGGAAGCGGTCGCAGTCAAAGCATCCAACCTCTGGTGTCAGTTCACCGTCATCAACGAAGAGGGTGGCCGCATCGCCGAAGCGGGTGGGCTCTCGGTCATCATGGACCGCTGCATCAAAGTCGAGCACGCGCGCTACGTCGGACGAATGCATTGGCTGGGGTTCAACACCCACCGCATCACTTCCGTTCGTGGTGGACTCCAGTAGGAATCACCGTGTTGTGGGTACTCATGATGGCGCTACAAGCTAGCGGGGCGATCGTGGCGACGACGCCTGGCGTTCACGAGCTGACGCTCGCTCGCGACGACGCGGAGGCGATCGTCTACACGCTTTCCCTCCCCGAGAACTTTGATCCCGAAACGCCCAGCCCGGTCGTGATCGCGCTCCACTACGGCGGGATCAACCAGCGTCATTTCGGCCGAGGTGTTCTCACCGGACTCATCGAGCCCGGCCTCAGAAGCCTCGACGCAATCATCGCGGCACCCGATAGCCCCGCAGGAGGTTGGACCAACGATGAGGCGGAGCGGATGGTCCTCGATCTGCTGGATTTCCTGGTCGAGCGCTACCCCGTCGACCCCGACCGTATCGTGATTTCCGGCTACAGCCTGGGCGGGATGGGCACCTGGTATCTAGCCGCCAGAAATCCGGACCGATTTTCCGCCGCCATCCCAATGGCTGGAGCCCCGCGCAGCGTGAGCGACGAGCAGCTGCGCGCGCTCGTGGACATGCCGTTGTACGCGATCCATTCTCTCGCCGACGACGTGGTCCCCATCGGACCGGGACGCGAGGCCGTCGAAAAGCTCCGCGCGCTGGGCGCGCAACGGGTGGAGCTCGAAATCGTCGACGCCGTCACCCACTACAACGTTCCGGGATTCGTCCCTTATCTGCGGGAGGCGGCCCGCTGGTTGTCTGAGGGCTGGCCGAAACGCTAGAGTTTTCCATAAACTCTTGCGGCGACCGCGCCAAGTTGCTAGTCTTTTCATGCCGTCCACAACTTTGTGACTTGGCGGGAGCCCACCTGCAGAGTTTGCAGCATTTCGCGAGCGCCCCCGTTCGCCAAATAGGAGTAACTCAGACAACCATGGCCAAGAAAGTGACCAAGAAAACCGTGACCAAGAAGACAGGGACCCAAAAGAAAGTCGCGACGCGGAAACGCACCGCGGCCAAAAAATCCACGAAGAGCGCAATCGCCGCGACCTCCGTTTCCGAGGCGCAGGTCCGCGTTCGTGCCTACGAGATTTTTTGCTCGGGCAGGAATGCGAGCAACCCAGACGCGGATTGGCTTCAGGCCGAGCAAGAGCTGACGGTCGAGCTCCGGCCCTAACCCGAAACGCTACCGCCAGCTTTACAACAACCGCTTTTTTCCCATATGCTTAGGGCCCTTTGTCCAAAGACGAGACACTAGATCCAGGGATCAGCAGGACGGAGCGGAGTGCAAACAACGGCGGTCAACTTCCTAAAAGAGTTCGTCAGCAGTCCCCCCGAGCGCCGGTTTCGAGCGGTCGAGCGCAGCGGCGTCGTCTGGCGTAGCGTTCCTCCCGCCGTCATTTATTACTGCCAGCGTTAGTGGACGAGGACGATGCCGGAGCCGCGCACGCGCTGGAGCGCAATCGTTTCCCGTCGGTGTCCCCGGTGCCTCGAGGGTTCGGTCTACGCCAAGATCTTCGAGCCCAACGCTGAATGCCCCACGTGCGGCCTCGTATTCGAACGAGAGCCCGGATATTTTCTCGGCTCGTTCTATGTCAGCTACGGGATGGGAGCAGCGGTGGCGATCCCGACCGTGCTCGTGGCGATCTTCCTGGAACTGCCCTTCTTGTGGCTGTTTCCGATCGTCGCCGTCTGGGTGGGGCTATTCGGCCCCCTCATCGTCACGTACTCCCGCGTGCTGTGGTATCACCTCGATCAGGTGGTCGATCCTCGCTAGAGTTTGTTTTTGTTGAACCAGTCCCCTCAGGCCTCGCGGTGTCGAGGCGGTTTGAGGATCAGCGTCATCGCCGCAGCGGCGATTAGCAGGACTGCTGAGAAGTAGTAAGCGGAGTTGAAAGAGCCACTTTGATCGAAGACTCTACCGGCGAGCAACGCGAGCATGAAGCCGCCGACTCCCCAGGCGGTGAACACTAGGCCGTAATTCACCCCAAAGTTCTTCAGCCCGTAGTAGTCCTTCGTCACCGACGGAAACAATGCCAGATTCGCGCCGTAATTCGCGCCGATCAAAGCCGATAACACGGCGAGCGGGAACGTCGAGGCCAGAAAAGAGCCTTCCGTCGTCTGAGACAAAGCGACGATCAGCATCGCTTGTAGAACGAACGCGATCAGGAAACTGGCTTTGCGTCCGATCTTGTCCGACGCCATCCCGGCCACAATACGGCCCGCGCCGTTTCCGACAGCCAACACCGCAACGAGGACGAATCCCAAGCTGAGACCGGCCTGGACGGACGCAATCTGCGCAAGCTTGGAAATGATCATGAGCCCAGCGCCAGCGCCGCACGCATACATGAACCACAGTGAGTAGAACTGCCACGTGCCGAGCATCTCTCGCGGAAGGTAGTCGACTTTCGCCTGACCGGAAACCGTTGCCGCTGGCGGCGGCGTTCCCGTAGGCACCCACCCTTTTGGGGGAGCCGCGAGCAGCTGCGCCAGCCCCACGACCACGATCAGGAACGCGATGCCCAGCGACATCACCGCCGTCGGTAAACCGAAGCGTCCGATGAGCCACTGTGAGAGCGGAGCGGCGTAGACGGACGCCAAGCCAAACCCGGAAACGACGATACCAGCAATCATTCCTGTCTTCTTGGCGGGAAACCATTTCACTGCCGGCGGGGTCGCCGACGCGTACCCGAAGCCAATGCCCGCACCCGCCAACAAGCCGAACCCGAGTACGTAGCCTAGAGGCGTCGTGGTGAAGCTGGCGAGGATCATCCCGACACCGACGAGAACTCCCCCGACGGTGGCGACGATGCGCGGCCCGACGCGATCTTGAATACGCCCCGCAGGGACCATCACCAGACAAAACACCAGACACGCCACCGCGTAGGGCCAAGATTTGTCCGACTGGGACCAACCCCACTCTTCGGGTACCCCGCGACTGATGACGCTCCAGGTGTAGAGGATGCCCAGCGCCAAATTGATGCCGAGCCCAGCCAGGGTGACGCGCCAGCCCAGGTTCTCGACCACCGCAGTGGAATCGCTTTCGCTCAACGTGAACCCCGATTCTCCCACGTCAGTGGCGTGGGTGCCCAAGAAGGAGTCTTGAATCGTGGCAGTCTAGCCGAAAACCGTGCGGAAAGGCAGTGCGATTCAAAGTTGCCATGCGGAGGTCGCTCCTCCATAATTCTCGCTATCTTGTTGCGGACCTCTAATGCTCAATGCTCACTCACTCTTTTGTTGCGCCGAGTGCGCCTGCCATTCTTCGCCAGCCTGCTCGTGCTCATGTTGACCGTCCTGGACTCGTCTCGCGCTGACGCCGCCGACACACCCATCCTCTTTGTTCACGGCAACGGCGACACGGCCGCCTTGTGGCACACGACTCTTTGGCGCTTCGAGTCGAACGGTTACGACGCGAGCCGGCTGTTTGCGATCGATATGCCGCATCCGTCCGCGCGAGCAAACGATTTGCAGGAAGAAGCCAATCGGAGTTCGACTCGGGATCAGCGAGAATCGCTCAGCGCGGAGGTCGACCGTATTCTCGCAGCGACTGGCTCGGAGAAGCTCGTGCTCGTGGGTAGCTCGCGCGGCGGCAACGCGATTCGCGACTACGTGAGCCACGGTGGCGGCCATCAAAAAGTCGCCATCGCGATCCTGTGTGGTACTCCCAATCACGGCGTCGTAGCTCGGCCGAGCGGCCTCGAAAACGAGTTCAACGGAATGGGCCCGTTTCTCGACAATCTCAACAAACTCCATGAAGACTCCGAAGTCCACCCGGACGTGAAATTCGTGACCCTGCGCAGCGACACCAACGACAAGTATGCACAGCCGACCGGCGAAGTCCTCGGGTTTCCCGGCGAACCCACCGGCGTGAACTACGACGGTCCCGAGCTGCGTGGTGCGACGAACTTGGTCTTGCCGGGACTCGATCACAGAGAGGTCGCGTTTCACGAACACGCATTTCGAGAGTTGTACCGCACCATCGCCGGTGTCGCGCCTGAGCGGCTCGAGATACAACCGCAAGCAAAGCCGGTCCTCGACGGGATGGTCAGCGGCTACGACAACGCCGCCGCCACGAATCTGCCGGTCGCCGACGCCCGGGTCGAGATTTTCGAAGTCGACGCAAAAAGCGGGCTACGCCAAGGGGATGCACACCACGAGGCTGTCACGGGCGCGGACGGCCGCTGGGGGCCTTTCGAGGCATCCGAAACGGCCTCGTACGAGTTCGTCTTATCGGCTGACGGGTACCCAACACTTCATTATTACCGTTCCCCGTTTCCCCGTTCGAGTCGCTACGTCCATCTGAGGCTCGCACCGCGCGCCGCGCTGCTAGGAGACGGTGCCCAGCCCTGTACGGGCAGCGCCGTTCAAATGACACGGCCGCGCGGCTATTTCGGTCACGGGCGCAACCGATTCACGCTTGGCGGCGACGTGCCGGACGGGATCGACCAGGGCGTGCCGGCCACTTCCGCGGCGCTCGGCTGCTTCAGCAGCGACGAGCCGCTGTCCGTTCCCGCCGTCTTCGATGAAGAGACGATCGTCGTTCGCACCCATCCTCTAGAAAAGGGACACATCACGATCGCCGAGTTTCACTACTGATCGTCGCACCGCCCAGACAAACGTCCCCGTCGTAGAAGACGGTGAATTGACCCGGCGCCACACCGGGCTCTTTGCGACCGAGTTGTACGGCCGCGCGCCCATCGGACACGTCGACGGTGGCATCGAAGACGGCGGGGCCGTGCCGGAGCTTGACTTGAAGATCGCGCCGTCGCGGAGGCTCATCAATCCAGTGAAGTTGCTGCACCAAGTACGCGTCGCGCGACGCTTTGCCGAGGACATCCGCGTGCGCCACGTAGACGATGTTGCGGTCGATGTCCTTGCTGTGGACGAACCACGGTCCGTGCGAAAGACCCAGGCCTTGCCGCTGCCCGATGGTGTGAAACCAATAACCTCGGTGCCGGCCCAAAACGACGTTCGTTCCCTTCTCGACGATTTCGCCTTCGCGCACGCCGAGGTGGTGTCGAACGAACTCGCTGTATTTGATCTTCCCTAGAAAACAGATTCCCTGACTGTCTTTTCTCGCTTGACTCGGAAGATCCAGTTTCACCGCGCGGGCACGGACTTCGTCTTTGGTCAGATGGCCGATGGGAAAAAGCGCTCTTTGAAGCTGAGCCTGGGACAAGTGCGAGAGGAAGTACGTTTGATCTTTGACCGGATCGAGACCCTTTCGCATCTGCACGCCGCCGCTGCCCCGCTCGAGTCGCGCGTAGTGCCCCGACGCGACGCGCTCGAAGCTGTCGTCAATCTCATCGTAAAACGCACCGAACTTGATGCGCTGGTTGCAGAAGATATCCGGGCTCGGCGTCCTCCCGGCTCGTAGCTCGTCGAGGGTGTAGCTGACCACCCGATCCCAGTAAGCCTTTTGAAGGGAGCGGATCTCGAGCGGTACATCAAAGCGATCGCACACCGCGCGGGCGAATTCGAGGTCTTCCTCCCAGGGGCACTCTCCGAGGTAGGCCAGCTCGTCCTCGAGCCAGACCTTCAGGTAGAAGGCAGTGACGTCATGCCCGTCGTCCTTCAACAGGCTCAACGCAACGGAGCTGTCCACCCCCCCGGACAGCAAAATCGCGACTTTCATGCGTTTAATATAGACGCAGCGGGGTTTCGTTGTCGCGCGGTTCAGCATTCAACGCCTACCGGCAACTTTTTGCCTTGCCTCAACGTCCTAGTGCATGGACCCGCTGATCCTGTCGGTAAATTCCGACGTCATTTTGGGTGCTGACAAGGCGCTCCGACGAATTCATATCTAGATATTCGGAGGAG
>CAMYKY010000054.1 GCA_947259165.1 uncultured Acidobacteriota bacterium
TCGCAGTAGGCGAGATAGAAATCCCACATGCGAATGAACCGCTCCGGAAACCCCTGGGCGCGCACCTCTTCGATTCTCTCCCAGAAGGCCTCGCGCCATCTCTGGAGCGTCGTCACGTAGTGACGGGAGATGTCCTCGAGATCGAACAAACGCAGATCGCAAGTCCGCGTCATCGACTGAAGCATGACCGTCACCGACGGGATGCAGCTTCCTGGAAAAATATAGCGCTTGATGAAGTCTACCTCTCGCCGATGTCTCTCGAACTCTTTGTCGGCGATGGTAATGCTCTGAAGCACCATCAGCCCCTCCGGTGCGAGCAGCCGGCTGCATTGCGAAAAGAACGCGTCGAGGTAGTCGTCGCCGACGGCCTCGATCATTTCAATCGAGACGAGCTTGTCGTGAGTGCCCTCGAGGTCGCGGTAGTCTTTCATGAGCACCTCGACGTGGTCCGACAAGCCTTCGTCGACGACCCGCTTGCGAGCGAACGCGTACTGCTCCTCGGAGATCGTCGTCGTCGTGACCCGACAGCCATAGCGTCTGGCCGCGTAGATGGCGAAGCCTCCCCATCCCGTGCCGATCTCGAGCAAATGGTCCTCGGGAACGAGGCGGAGCTTCTGACAGATCCGCTCGAACTTCGCTTCGGAGGCCTCGCGCAGGCTCGCACCCTCTTCGTCGAAGATCCCACACGAATAGGCCATGGTCTCATCGAGAAAGAGCCGATAAAACTCGTTGCCGAGATCGTAGTGCTCCGAGATATTCCTGCGGCTTCCGCTACGCGAGTTGCGTCGCAGGAAATGATAGAGACGATGGAACGGTTGAACCAGCCGCGCCAATCCACGCTCGAGCCCCAAAAGAGCGTGCTCGTTGATCGCGAAAATGCGAATCAGCGTCGGTAAATCATCCGTCGACCACAGCCCATCCGTATAGCCGGTGCCGGCCCCGATCGTGCCGCCGAACAACACGCGTCGGTAACATTCGGAGCTCGCGACACGAACGGTGGTAGCGAGGCTAGCCGTGTTGCCACCAAACTCCGACCGGACTCCGTTTTCGATCAGAGTCACCTTCCCGCGTGCCAAGCCCGAGAGCGTGCGATGAACGGCGCGGCGCGCCAAAGCGTCGACCCAACGTTCCGGAGGAGCCGCGGCGCGAGAGAGTGCCATCGAGCTCTTCATCGAAGCTTGGCTCCTTCAATCGACGAACCGGTCGCTGGGTGTGCGACATAAGGACACTTCTTCCACCAAAGCTTGAAGGCCTGCCAATAGATCCCGGCGACCACTTGAGCCGTCATCAACGGATACGTCACCAGTTTCGTGTTGAGGGATCGGGCGGTGATCGGCTCGCGGCGAAGGCGAAGCGTTGCGTCAAAAATCTTGCCGTCTGCGGTGTGGTTTTCCATGTGGACGGCCAGGGTGTCCGCGGGCGTGCTAAACCGCCAGTTGTAGCGCTGCTGCATATCCATGAACGGAGAGACGTGGAACTGCTTTTCGAACGAATCGCGACGCAACCCCTCGACGACATAGCAGTGCTGCTCGCCCCAAGGGGTGTTGTTGATCTCCGCGACGATCGCGTCGACGTGCTCACCCGCAGCGTCGTAGCAATAGAAGAAACTGACCGGATTGAATCCGTATCCGAGATAGCGAAGATGGGTGAGAAGGCGTATCGGCCCTTCCACTCGGCGGTGGAGACGCGACTCCACCAGAGCTCGCACGGCGTCGCCGAGAGGCACGTCGTTCGAGCCGAGATGGTCAGCGCGTCGGAACCAGGCGAGCGTCGGGCGCTTGGCCGACCACAGCGGATTTCGGTCGAAGAGACTCGGCAGCTCGTCCAAGTCGAGATACATCATGAACAGCGGGTACTCGAAAGCGTGATCTACAGGAGCGCGGCGACGATGGCTCAACGAGCCGACGTAGATGCAGCTTTCCATCACAGGGTGACTCCGAAAGGCTCTGTTGCGGCGATGGCGCTTTGCACGCCGTCCTCGTGAAAACCGTACCCCCAATAGGCGCCGCAGAAGGAAGTCCGGTTGTGCCCGCTGATTTCGTCCCGACGCTTCTGAGCTTTCATTCCTTCGAGCGTGTAGATCGGGTGGTCGAAATCCATCTTTTCGATGACGCGCTCAGCCCGGATCTCTTGGGTGCGATTCAACGTGACGAGAAAATCTTCGGAGTGGTCTAGACCCTGAAGCCGGTTCGAGTGGTAGGTCACTTTCACTCCGGACGCGGGCTCAGCCGGGACACGTACATTCCAGCTCGCCCACGCGCGTTTGGTCCGCGGCATGACACCGGTATCGGTATGCAGCGCAGTGTCGTTTCGCTGGTAACCGATCGCGCCGAGAATCTCCTCTTCAACCCGCGTGGGTTGTTTGAGCATTCGAAGGGCCTGGTCACTATGAGCGCCGATGACCACGTGGTCGAATCGAGCCGCGTCCTCATCGGTTCCGATCTCGACGTGGGTGGCGAACCGCCGAATCTCGCGTACCGCGGATCGAACACGAAGTCGTTCTCCGAGATGCCTGACAATGCGATCGACGTAGCGAAACGAGCCGCCCTCGACGGTCCGCCACACCGGCTGCCCACTCGTATCGAGAAAACGATGGTTCTCGAAAAATTGCACGAGAGAGCGGGCCGGAAACTCCCCCATCCGGCGCGGGTCTGCTGACCAGATTGCAGCGCCCATGGGGACGATGAACTCCTCAATGAAACGCTCGGAGTACTTCCCATCACGAAGATAGTCAGCGAGAGACGGGTTGTAGCCGTTGCCATTTTGGACGAGGTCACGAGCCTGTTTCCGGAATCGAGAAACGTCCCACAGCATCCGATGGAAAGACGAGCTGACGAGATTCTGCTTTTGGGCAAACAGGGTCCCAAGACTCGAAGCGGCGTACTCCGCGCCGGTGCGCTCCGAGCTCACGCCAAAGCTCATCTCGCTGGACTTGGACGCAACGCCGAGTTGGTCGAGCAGGCGGACAAACCCGGGGTAGTTCTCCTCGTTGAAGACGATGAAGCCCATGTCAATCGGGGCAACGCCCTCCGCCGAATCCACTTCGACTGTATGGGTGTGGCCACCCAACTTGTCCGCGGCTTCGTAGAGCGTCACCTCGAACCGCTTGGAGAGAAGGTAAGCCGCCACCATGCCGGAGACTCCGCCCCCGACGACTGCGAATTTCATGACGGCCTAGTTATCGCAATAAACCTAGACATTGTCAAGTATTTATATTAGACATTACAAGAATGACAAGAGTATACTCCCGGTATGGTAGACGCGCCGTTGGAAACAATGATTCTAGGCGGCGGCGGCGTCTTATTCGCGTTTGGCCTTTTGTGGATCCTGGAGCTACGAACCAACGATGCGAGCTTCGTCGATGTAGGCTGGGCCCTGGCCCTCGGCGGTCTGTCGACTCTCTACAGCGTCCTCGGTTCGGGAGCACCGCAGCGACGACTTTGGCTCGGCGTCTTCATCGGAGCGTGGTCGCTACGCCTCGCGCGCCACATCTACGCACGACACCAGGGGGGTCCCGAAGACGGCCGTTACCAGGCGCTTCGCGAAGGCTGGGGAGATCGGGCTCATACGTTCTTCTTTTTCTTCTACCAAGCCCAAGGCCTGCTGGCCCTCGTCCTGTCGCTCCCCTTCCTTCTCATCGCTTTCAACCCGTCTCCCAACATCGAACCGCTCGAAATCGTTGGGTTCGCTCTAGCCGCGTCCGCGCTGCTCGGAGAGACCATTGCCGATCGCCAGCTCTCACGTCACCGCGCGGCTCCCGGCAACCGCGGCAAAACCTGTCGCACCGGCTTGTGGCGCTACTCGCGTCACCCGAACTATTTTTTCGAGTGGCTGATCTGGTGCGCCGTCGCTCTCGTCGCGCTATCAGCGCCCTATGGATGGGCGGGTCTCGCGAGCCCCGTCCTCATGCTGTTGTCCATCGTCAAAGTGACCGGTATCCCGCCGACCGAGGAGCGCGCGCTCGTCACCCGGGGTGACGACTATCGAGCTTACCAATCCACCACCAGCGCGTTCATCCCGTGGTTTCCCAAGAAGGAGTCGATACCATGAGCTGGAGCCTCGCATTCAAAGCTTTGGAAAAGGACCTGCTCCCCGATTGGATCATTCGCAAAGGGATTCGTCAGCTGCTCGCGACCCGAATCAAGGAGCACTCTCGCGACAACGTCGAGACGCAACAAGAGGATCTGCGCAATTTCGTTCGCGAGCTGCGTTCGAACCCCATTGCGGTCGAAACCGCCACGGCGAACGACCAACACTACGAAGTCCCCGCGGAGTTCTTCCAGCTAGTCCTCGGCGCCCACTTGAAATACAGCTGCGGCTACTGGCGCCCGGGGGTCACCGAACTGAGCGATGCCGAGGAAGCCATGCTGCTTCTTTACGAGCAACGCGCTCAGTTGGAGGATGGGCAGGACGTTATCGACCTCGGGTGCGGATGGGGATCGCTGTCGCTGTGGTTAGCCAAGCGACACCCGCGCAGCCGAATCCTCGCTGTATCCAACTCGAGCCCTCAGCGCTTCTTCGTCGAAGAGCAAATCCTTCGCTACAACCTCAACAACATCGAGGTGGTCACCGCGGACATCAACGCTTTCGATCCAGGACGCCAATTCGACCGCGTCGTGTCGATCGAGATGTTCGAGCACATGAAAAACTATGCGCGACTCATGAACAACGTCTCCGGCTGGCTTCGGCCCGAGGGTCTTCTCTTCGTTCACATTTTCGTGCACCGGAGCTTCGCGTATCCGTTCGAGTCGACCGGCGAGGACGATTGGATGGGCCGGCATTTCTTCACGGGCGGAACGATGCCGTCGAAGGACCTGCTCCTGCGCTTCCAGGACGATGTCGTGTTGTCGGATGAGTGGAGCGTGTCGGGAACCCACTACCAGCGAACCGCCGGGGCGTGGCTCGACAATCTGGATCGGAACCGCGCTCGGATCGAGAAGATTTTCGAGACAACCTACGGGCGCGAGCAAACGACGCAGTGGATTGTCCGCTGGCGAACGTTCTTCATGGCCTGTGCCGAGCTATGGGGCTTTCGCGGAGGCAACGAGTGGCTCGTGAGCCATTACCTCTTTCGGCCACGGGCCGTCGCCCACACGAATTCGGAGCGGCTCGAGCTAGCGGCCGAGGAGGTGTCTTAGCGCCGGCCCGAGCTCCGGGTAGAGAAACTCGTAGCTCGTCTTCGACGCAACTCTCGCGCTCGAAAGAAGCAGCTCGTCCGCCATCTCGCCCATCGCGATCTTGGCTGCGAACGACGGTAGCGGAAGAAGCGTCGGGCGTTTCAAAACGCGACCCAACGTTTTCGTGAAGTCGCGATTGGAGACCGGTTTCGGGCCCACGGCGTTCACCGGCCCGACGACGTCGTCCTCCATCAGCGCGTGATGAACGAGCCCGACGAGATCGTCGATCGCGATCCAGCTCATGATCTGACTCCCCGTCCCGATGACGCCGCCAGCACCCATCCGAAACGGCGTCAGCATTTTGGCGAGAGCCCCGCCCTTCGGGCTCAGCACGATGCCCGTGCGCAGGTGCACGACACGGATTCCGGCTTGGCTCGCCGCGTCGGTCGCTGCTTCCCAGTCGCGACACACGCTCGCAAGAAACCCTTCACCGGACTCCGAAGCCTCGGTGAGAACCTCATCTCCGCGGTCTCCGTAGTAGCCGATGGCCGATGCGCTCACGAGAACTCGCGGCTTGCTCTCAGCCCGTGCCAGAGCCTCCGAAACCAGACGTGTGCCCGCAACGCGGCTCGAGCGGATGCGCTCTTTCGTGGCGTCGGTCCAACGACCGGCTGCAATGTTCTCGCCCGCCAGATGCACCACCGCATCGAGACCCTCGAGCGCGGCCCCGTCCACATACTCCCGCTGCGGATCCCAGTCCTCGCCCCGGCGCAGCGGCACGACACTGTGTCCACCCGTCGTGAGAAAAGCCCCGAGCTGACTACCGACGAGTCCACTCGCCCCGGTGATTAGAATCTTCATGCGATGTTTCTCCGCGTATTCCCCGTGCGCCGCCAGATCGTTGGATGTGGTCTCGTGTCGATAGGCGAACAACCTCTCGAGCTCACCTCGCACGTAGCTGCCGCCCAGAAAACCGCGGAGCGGAAGCTCGTAGTGGATCTCGTCTTCGAGAACACTCCTCGACTCGCTTTCAGGGACGAAACGATGATGATGATCCCAGACCGCAAACGGTCCTTCGACTTGCCGGTCACGGAACTCTCGACCTGATACAGCTCCGTGATGCTCGGCAACCCAATGGCTCCGAAACGGCCCGACGGGTACGGTGACCGAGACCCGCGAGCCCGGCGTCTCGATACCGCCGGTTCTGCTCACAACGCGAACGTTTTGCCAAGGAGGACTCAGACGCTCGAAGGCTCCTGACCGGGCATGCCAAGCGTAGACGTCTTCCGCGCTCGCTGGCATCGGGCTAGAACGGACGAAATTTGGCATAACGGAACGAAGGGCCTCCCTGCTGGTTTCTCAAGTTTAGTCACAAATATTAGATTATGTCGAATAAAAATCTTGACATCTGCCCGTCCGTGGCCCAAGAATTGGGGGTGACTGAATGGCACCCAATTCGTGTCGCTGCGCGCCGAACCGGACTCTCAGCTCATGTGATTCGCGCGTGGGAGAAACGCTATGGCGCGGTGACGCCGCATCGTACCGAGACCAACCGCCGCGTCTACTCGCGAGAAGACGTGGAGCGGCTAGCCCTTCTACGTCGAAGCACGCTTCTCGGCCGAAGCATTGGTCAGATCGCAAAGCTGTCGACCGAGGAGCTTCGCCGCCTCGTCACCGAGGATGAAACTGCCCAACGCGCCGTCAACTCTGGCGAGTCGCTCGAAATGGTGCCCACCACTGGACACAGCGCCCGAGTGCTCAACGCGTGTCTGGAAGCGGCAAAAGAGCTCGACGCCAATCGCCTTCAACACGAGCTCGACTCTGCCGTCGTTACTTTGAGCCGCCCCGTCTTGATGTCGGACGTCATCGTGCCCCTCATGCAATCACTCGGAACCGCATGGCGAGAGGGCTCGGCACGCATCGCTCACGAACATCTAGCGACCGCGGTCGTGCGCACCTTTATCGGAGGGCTCAACGGAGCGTTTCATGTTCCACCCAGCGCGCCTCAAATCCTAGTGACGACGCCCAGCGGCCAACTCCACGAGATCGGAGCCCTTCTCGCAGCCGGCATGGCCGCGACGGATGGATGGCGCACCACTTATTTGGGCCCGAGCTTGCCTGCGGACGAGATAGCCGGTGCAGCTCGCCAGAGCGACGCACACGTCGTCGCGCTCAGCATTGTTTACCCAACCGATGACCCTCACGTAGCGACCGAGCTCAAAAGGCTCGCCCAATTCCTTCCCCCAACGACGCGACTGATCGTCGGCGGCCCCGGCGCATCGGGCTACCGGAGCGTCCTCGATGAGATTGGCGCGATCCAAGTGACCGACTTGGAATCTCTGATGCGGGAGCTCCAGGCGCTACGCGTCGCACCGGCCCCAGAATAAAGGGGCCTCGAGTCGAGACCCCTCAGCGTGAAGAGCGTCTTTGTGAGCTACGGCAGGTCCTGACCGGGCAACGATGTCAAAACGATTGGGTGACGAGGTTCCGCGAATGCACGAACACCTCGGCACCCCCGCCCCCCAAGATGAACCTACGTGCAGCTTGGCCTACGCTGCCCGGGTCATCTCCTGGGAACGAAGTCAGCCAAGGATAGTTGGGGGCTTTTGCGGCGGATTCCACGGCCGTGTGTAATATTGGGTTCTTCGCGATTGCCGCGGAGCACCTCGAGTGCCGCTTCGGAGGATGCTTGGATTTCGATTGGACGGACGACCAGCTGAGTTTGCGCCGCAGCGCCGTGGAGTTCGCCTCAGAGCGGTTGGTACGAGGCGTCACCGAGCGGGACCGAGAAGGCGTCTTTCCCCGTGAGCTGTGGGAAGCGTGCGCAAGGTTCGGACTGCACGGAATGCTGGTTCCGGAGGCATGGAACGGTGCCGGCCAAGACCTGCTGTCGGCCGTCGCGGTTTTCGAAGGGATTGGTTACGGGGCCCGAGACAACGGTCTCGTGTTCTCGGTCGCCGCACACACCGCATCGTGTGAGGGTCCGCTGTCCGAGTTCGGCAGCGAGGCCCAGAAAGACCAGTGGTTGCCACGGCTCGCCGACGGCAGCGCGATTGGCGCCACCGGCATCACCGAACCGGATTCTGGCTCGGACGCGCTCGGGCTCACGACGAGTGCGGTCGAGAGCCATGGCGATTGGGTTCTCGACGGCTCGAAGACCTTCGTGACCAACGGACCCGTCGCGGATTTGTTTGTCATCTACGCGCGCACCGGCGACTCCGGCTTTGCCGGCATCACCTGTTTTCTGATTCCGCGAGACACCGAAGGACTAACGGTCGGACCGCCGATGGAGAAGATGGGCTTGCGGACGAGTCCAATTTCGCAAGTGTACCTGGATAGGTGTCGACTACCCGGCTCCGCCGTGGTGGGCAGCGTAGGTTCCGGGGCGATGATCTTCAACCAAACGATGGACATCGAACGGTTGCTGGTGATGGCGCCGGCCATCGGAGTGATGGAGCGGCTTGTCGAGCGCTCGGTGGCGCACGCGCGGGAGCGAACCGTCGGCTCCGTCCCCATTGGAAAGCATCAGTCGATCTCGCACCGCATCGCCGACATGGAGCTCGCGCTCGAGGCAGCGCGGCTCTTGCTGTATCGAGCGGCGTGGCACCGGATGCGGCGCGGCATCGCAACCCGGGAGTCGGCGCTCGCCAAGCTCGCCGTCAGCGAGGCCTACGTGGAGTGTTGTCGGAGCGCCGTGCAGATCTTTGGAGGTTACGGCTACATGGTCGAATACGAGCTCGAGCGCGAGCTACGCGACGCGCTCGCCACCACTCTCTACGTGGGGACGTCTGAGGTTCAGAGAAACCTGATCGCCGGCCTCAGAGGGCTCGGATGATGCGAGGGATGCGATGGTGCCTGTTGGCAATCGTCGCCGTTTTCGCGGCTAACGAGGCTCGAGCCCATAACCTCGGCGAGAGCTATCTGTACTTGCAGGTCTACCGCGATAGCGTCAGCGGCCGTTTCGAGATCTCCTTTGCTGACCTAAACCCCGCGCTCGGACTTTCCGGAACCGATGCTGAGATCACACCGGCGAATCTAGACGAGAGGATTGGCTTCCTGCAGGACTACTACCGCGACCACGTCACCATCTCTAACGACGGGCAAGCTCTTCCGATCCACTTCAAGGAGCACGACGTTCTGAAGGTGGGCGAGGGATTTATTCTGATGCCGTTCGACATCGGAGGCCTCGACGCCGTGCCCGAGGTTCTGACCTTCGACTACTCGGTGTTGTTCGACGAAGAGCCGAGCCACCGCGGCTTTCTCATCGTCGAGTACAACTGGGCCACCGGCACGTTCGCGAACGAGGCCGGCATCTCGTTGGTGTTCAGCCCCAACGTGCGCCACCAGGACTTCGAAGTCAGGTCGACCGGACGAATGCAAGGCTTCCTCGCCGTCGTCCGCCTGGGTATGGAGCACATATGGATGGGCTTCGACCATGTGATGTTCCTGATCGCGCTGCTGTTGCCATCCGTGCTCCGCCGCGAAGACGGAGCGTGGCAGCCAGTCAATCGCTTTACGCCAGCGCTGATCCACGTCGTCAAGATCGTGACCGCGTTCACCGTCGCACACAGCGTGACCCTCAGTTTGGCGTCGCTCGGACTCGTACGCCTTCCTGGAAGGTTGGTCGAGGTGGTGATCGCCGTCTCGATCGCGGTAGCCGCTTCGGAGCTCTTGTTCCCGATATTCAGGGGACGGGTATGGTTGGTGGTCTTCGGCTTCGGATTGTTCCACGGATTCGGCTTCGCGGGCGCGCTCTCGGAAATGGGTATCCTCGGCGAGTACATGGGTCTGTCACTGTTCGGCTTCAACGTCGGGGTCGAGATCGGGCAGGTCGTCATCGTGGTGATCTTGTTCCCACTGCTGTTCTTGTTCCGGCGATGGTTCTTGTACCGAAAGGTAGGCTTGCCGTTGGCCGCGGTCTTCATGATCCTGGTGTCGAGTGCTTGGGTGATCGAGCGAGCATTCGACGTCGACATTCCCATGTCCGAGCTGGTCAAACCGTATGTTGCGCGGGTGATGTGAACGTGCCGGCACTTCTACATCAAATGATCGACGAGGCCGCCCTCGGCCATCCCAAGGCCGATGCCGCGCGCTGTGATGGCGCAACGCTCAGCTACGAACAGCTGTCCCGACGCGCCAACGGTCTCGCGCGGGCGCTGCTCGCGAGCGGGTTGAAGCGGCGGGATCGCGTAGCCGTGCTCCTCGGTAGGGGTCTCAACGTGCCGGTGGGCTTCTACGGCGTGCTCGCTTCGGGCGGAATCCTGGTGCCGGTCGATCCGAAGTCACCCGTCGAGCAGATCGTGCGCATCTTGCGGGCCACGGGTGCGACCCACCTCGTCTCCGAGCCCGACAAGCGCAACGTCGTTCTCAAAGCGCTCGCCAACTGTCCCGATCTGTCGCACGTGATCGGCCTCGACTCCGAGGACGGTATGCGATTCGAATGCCTTCCGTGGTCGACCGTCGACGACGAAGCCAGCGACCGGCAGCCGGACGTAGGAGTGATTGGTCTCGACCCGGCCTACGTGCTCCACACGTCGGGCTCGACCGGCATCCCGAAGCTCATCCAACACAGCCATGCCAGCGCGATGAGCTTCGTGGATTGGGCGGCGAACGAGTACGCGCTGACGAGCGACGATCGATTGACCAATCACTCATCGCACCACACCTGCTTTGCCACCTTCGACTACTATGCCGCGGCCCGCGTGGGCGCGACGACGGTGATCCTGACGCCGGCGCTCCTGATGATGCCGGGAAGCCTCGCTTCACTCCTCGAGGACGAGCGTATCTCCGTTTGGTACTCGGTACCCACCGCACTCGTCCAGCTGACGCTTCGCGGCGATCTCGACTCGCGCAGCCTGAGCGCACTACGGTGGGTACTATTCGCCGGCGAGAGGTTCCCCCAAAAACACCTCCGTCGGATCATGGAGCAGCTGCCCAGCGCTCGTTTCAGCCACGTGTACGGTTCGACCGAAACGAACGTGTGCACCTACTATCACCTACCGACGGCGGGCGAGCTCGGCCATTCGTTGCCGATTGGAAAGGCGTGCTCCAACTCGGACACGCTCGTCGTCGATCACGATCTGCAACCGGTCGCGGGCGGTGACGAAGGCGAGCTCCTGGTTCGTGGCTCAACGGTGATGTCGGGCTATTGGGGCGAGCCCGAAAGAAACCGCGAGGTTCTCGTTCGGCGGCCGAGTGCAGGAGCGCTCGAGGAGGTCTACTTCCGCACGGGTGATCGAGTGCGAATGCTCGACGATGGCAACCTCACGTTCGTCGCGCGTGCCGATCTCCAGATCAAAGTACGAGGGCACCGCGTCGAGCTCGAGGAGGTCGAAACGGCGCTCCTGTCGCTCGAAATGGTCGAGGCCGCGGCCGCGTTCGCGATACCGGACGGCGAGAGTAGCTCTGCCATTCGTGCGGCCGTCGTCGTCGCAGCCGGCTCGGCATCGACCGAGCGAGAGCTCCTGGCCGGTCTCGATGACGTCCTTCCCTCCCATGCCGCCCCTTCGTCGATCGCGCTCGTCGAGGCGCTGCCACGAACTCCCACCGGCAAGGTCGATCGCAACGCTCTTCGAGCCAGCTCGATTGAAGGAGATCGCCGCGATGACAGCAAGTGATGTCGAGAGGCGGATCCTCACGTTCATCCGTAGCGAATTGGTGAGCTCGGACGTGAGCATCAATCCGGACGACGAGCTCTTGTCGGGCGCGATACTCGACTCGATGGGCGTCGTACGTCTGGCGGCTTTTGTGCAGGAAGAGTACCAGTTCAAGATGCAGCCGGCGGATTTCATGATCGAGAACTTTCGAAGCGTGGCCGTGCTCGCCCACTTCGTTCGAAAGGGGACCTCAACCGGACAATGACAGGGCTGACGCACAGCCAAACCCAGATCTGGATCGGGCAGCGGCTCAATCCGGAAAGCCCCCTCTACAACATGGCCTTCGGCTTCGTGTTCCCGGTGGGTCTGCGTCCCGATATGTTTTGCGAGGCCTGGCGCCGCGTCGCTGACGGAAGCGATGCGCTCAGGACGCGGATCGGGGAGCATGGCGGCAACGCGACGCTCCAGGTCGCGCCGACAGCTCGTCGGACCGAGGTCATCGATTTCGGGGAGAGGATCGATGCTGTAGGAGATTTCCGCCGTTGGTGCCGCGAGCGTTGCGCGCACCCGCTCCCACTCGATGGCGAGCTCATCGACAGCGTCCTCGTGCGGCTCGGTGACGATCGGACCGGCTGGTACCTCAATCAACACCATATCGTCACCGACGCCTGGTCGACCGAGCTTCTCTACCGCCAAGTCGGGGCCGAGTACGAAGCCCTTCTCGAAGGCGATAGCGGCGCGCGCTCGGTGCTGTCGCCGTACTACGCAACGGCCGCGGCAGTGCCGTCGAGAGCCGCGGAGCGAACAGCAGCGCTAGCGCACTGGCGCGTCCGCTACGCCCACCGTGAAGGCTCCGCTCGAGTGGTTCCGCTCTACGGCCGACGCGCCGAGCCTGTGGACACGCCGAGCACGCGCCTGACTCTCGAGCTCGGCGCGGAGCGTTCCCGTGCGCTCGACCGGCTCGCTCGGCAAGACGGTTTCGTGAGCCTGTCCGACGATCTGTCGCGATTCGCGCTGTTCGCGACGCTGCTCGTGAGCTGGCTTCACCGGATCAGTGGCCGCACCGATCTGGGTTTCGATGCGCCCGTCGCCGGGCGTCCCACCCCGGAAGCCAAACGAGCGCTCGGCGTGTTCATCGAGATGTTCCCGTTCGCGGCGAGCATCGAGCCCAAGGACACGTTCCGAACGCTCGGCGCTCGGTGCTTGGAAGAAGCTTTGCTATTCCTGCGCCACGCCCTACCCGGGATGAGCGCCCCCTCCGTTGCTACCGCCAGTAACGTCGTGCTCAACTACTTCCCCGCCGCATTCGGTATGTTCGCCGGGGTACCAGTTGAGGCAGATTGGGTTCACCCCGGCCACGGTGACAGCGTCCATGCGCTGCGACTCCAAGTGCACGATTTTTCGGGATCCGGCCGCTACGTCCTGCATTTCGATTTCAACGACGGGGTGCTCCCAACTCGTCTTCAACACCGTGGAGCCGAACACTTCGAGAAGCTACTCGAGGCTCTCCTCGACGATCCCGACCGCCCGATTGCATCGGTCGACGTTTTGGTCGAGGACGAGCGGCGGGCTCTCGCGTCCCTCAACGCAACCGCAGCCTCTCCCCTGCCGGAGCGTAGTGTGGTGGCGATGTTCCAGGCCCAGGCCCATCTCGACCCCGATCGCGTGGCGCTGCGCCAAGGCGACTCGGAGCTTTCCTTCGGAGCCGTGCTCGAAGAGTCGGAGGCCCTCGCGGCTAGCCTCGAGGAGCGAGGCGTCGAGCCCGGGGATCGCGTGGCGATCGTCAGCAAGCGGTCCGCGCTCGCGGTCATCGCCATCCTCGCAACGCTCAGGGCGCGGGCCGCCTACGTCCCCATCGAGCCCTTCGTCCCGCAGGCGCGTTTGGACCAGGTCCTTCGAGACTCGGGTGCTCACGTGCTGCTTGTCGGAGAAAACTCAGCGCGCACCACGACCGTGCCTGAGCTCGCGGTGCTCTCGATCGCCGCGGGCATCCGAGCCGGCGCCGGCGCCGCGCTGGACCGGCCCGGACCCGAGATCGACGAGCTGGCTTATTTGATGTACACGTCTGGATCGACGGGCCGGCCGAAGGGCGTTCTCATCGAGCATGGGGGCCTCGCCGACTATCTCAACTGGGCGTCTCGCAACTACGTTCGGGGAGACCGCCTCAGCTTCCCGCTGTTCACGTCCTTGACGTTCGACCTCACCGTCACCAGCCTGTTCCTGCCTCTGATCACGGGAGGCACGCTCGAGATCTACCCGGAGCCCGATGGAGCTGTCGATACCGCGCTCAGGGACGTCGTCTCGGCCAACGCGGTTGATTTCATCAAGCTCACCCCATCTCATCTCTCGCTCCTCAGACGCCTGGGGCTCGCGGGCTCGCGGATCCGTCGCATGGTGGTCGGTGGCGAGAATCTCACCACGCACCTCGCGGCGGCGGTCAGCGAAGACCTCGACGATCGTATCGAGATCTATAACGAATATGGACCGACAGAAGCGGTGGTGGGGTGTGTTGCCCACCGCTACGACCCCGAGGCGGACACCGACGCCAGCGTACCCATCGGCGTTCCCGCCGACCACGTCGCGATCGATATCCTGAACGAAGCTCTTACGCCGGCACCCGAAGGCGTTCCCGGCGAGCTGTGGATTTCACGATTCGGCCTCGCGCGCGGCTACCACGGGCTCGAGGAGCTCACCGCGGAGCGTTTTCAGCCGAGCTCAGATGGCACGGCCGAGCTCCGCTACCGTACCGGGGATCGGGTCCGGATGGTGAGTCCAACCAAGCTCGAGTATCTCGGCAGACTCGACCGACAGCTGAAGGTGTCGGGGATGCGCGTCGAGCCCGGCGAGATCGAAGCCGCGCTCCTTTCCTTACCTAGGGTCGACCAGTGCATCGTGCTCCCGCGCCGGCGTCGCGCACCGGCGCTCGAGGCAAGGGGTGAGATCCGAAGCTGCGTCCGTTGTGGCCTACCCTCCAACTACCCGCGAGCGGTCTTCGATCAGGAAGGTGTGTGCAGCGTGTGTCGCTCGTACGAGTCCGTCGAGGATCATGCCCAGGCCTACTTCAAAACAATGGATGACTTGAGAGCGGTCTTCGATGAGTCTGCCCACACGAATGAGTCGAGCTACGACTGCATGATGCTCTATAGCGGAGGCAAGGACAGCACCTATGCGCTTTGTCAGCTCGTCGAGATGGGCCTGTCCGTCTATGCCTTCACCCTCGACAATGGTTTCATCTCCGACGGGGCTAAACAGAACATCACGAAGGTGACCGGAGAGCTCGGTGTGCCGGTCGAGGTCGCCAAGACTCCGGCGATGAACGCCATCTTCCGAGACAGTCTGATGCGCTTCGCCAACGTCTGCAACGGCTGTTTCAAGACGATCTATACCCTCAGCATGACGCGCGCGCGGGAGCTTTCGATTCCGATCATCGTCACCGGCCTTTCGCGAGGGCAAATGTTCGAGACCCGGCTGACCGAGGAGATGTTCGAAGGGGGCCGACGCTCTCCGGAAGAGATCGACTCCGCGGTGCTCGCGGCACGCAAGCTCTACCATCGGGTCACGGACGAGGTCACGCGCTCACTGGACGTCACCGCGTTCGAAGACGATCGGATCTTCGCGGAGGTCCAGTTCGTCGACTTCTATCGTTACCACGACGTCGGTTTGGACGAGATGCTTTCCTATTTGCGGCGGGAAGTGCCGTGGGTGCGCCCGGAAGACACCGGTCGCTCCACCAACTGCCTGATCAACGACGTCGGCATCTATGTGCACAAAAAGGAGCGTGGCTATCACAACTACGCACTGCCCTACAGTTGGGACGTACGCCTCGGCCACAAGACCCGCGAGGGCGCCCTCGATGAGCTCAACGACGCGATCGACGTCAGCTACGTCGAGAAGACACTCGCGGAGATCGGCTACGACGAACAGCGCGTAGGCGCGGACGTCGATCAGACGTCGCTCGAGGCGTTCTACGTCGCCTCAGGCGACGTGGCCGACGAGGAGCTACGCCGACAGCTCGCCGAGCAGCTTCCTCCACAGCTCATCCCCGCTCATCTGCAGCGCGTCGATACCATCCCTTTGACCCCGAGCGGCAAGGTCGATGAGAAAGCGCTTTCGCGCGAGGCATTCGCAGGGCGCCCCGAAAAACCTTACCGCGCTCCAGAGGGTCCGGTCGAGGAGTACCTCGCCCTTGTCTGGCAGGAAGAGCTCGACACCGATGGTGTCGGAGCCCACGACAGCTTCTTCGAGCTCGGGGGCACGTCGCTGACCGCGATGCAGGTCATGCTCCGACTCTGCCAGGAGTTCGACATCGACCTGCCGCTCGAGACGATGTTCTCGCACCCGAAGCTCACGGAGCTCGCGCGGATCGCCGAGGACAAGATCCTCACCGATGTCGCCGATGTGCGCGCCGCCGACCCGACAACGCCCGCTCGCTGAGACCGAATACTCTAGCTGCGTTCTCGATGACAGAAGGACGCTCTCAATTAATGTTCATCTTTTATCGATACAAAGAATAGACATACCCGTTCTGGATCGAGTACCATACTGGTATGAGGTCGATATCGCGCCGGTTGAGGACGTCATTTCTTCGCGTGGCGGGCGCCGCTCTTCTGGCCTACCTGGGTTTCGCTGCCTACCGTTGGTCCCAGAGAGCCCCGACCGTGGAGGTCGAGGTCACTTCCCAGGAATCCGTCTCACGTATCCTCGCTCTTACCGGACGGGTGCGACCCCGTCTCGTCAACGAGGTTGTCCCGCTAGTCTCGGGCAGGCTCGTCGAGCTGCGCCGCGAGGAAGGCGACCCTATGCGGAAAGGCGACGTGCTCGCGCGCATCGATGAACGCTCTGCGAAAGCGATTCTGGCGCAGGAGCGGGCCCGCGAGCGCGTGCGGCAGGAAGAAATCGCTCAGGAACGCCGGGAGCTCGAGCGCGCGCAGGGACTCTTCGACAACGGTCTCATCCCCCGCTCGTCTCTTGAAGATGCTCGCCTCGCCGTCGAGCGCAGCGAGCAAACCCTAGCCCAGCTCCGAGAGGCCGTGGTCGAAGCCGAGACCCGCCTGGACGATTTCGTGTTGCGGGCCCCGTTCGCCGGCTACGTGCTCAGACGCCCCATCGATCCGGGTCAGACGGTGAGCCCGTCCACCGTGGTATACGAGATCGGCACCGCCGCCGCGCTCGTCGAGGCCGAGGTCGATGAACGCTTCCTCGCCGAGCTCGCGCCGGGGATGCGCGCTTCGATTTCGCCGTTGAACGGCGCAGGTGCGACCTACGACGCGACACTGTCATTCGTTTCGCGCCAAGTCGATCCTCGAAGCGGCGCCGCGATGGTACGCCTCGAGTTCGAGGGCGACGCTCCCGACCTCCCCGCAGGGCTTTCGGTGGCGGGAAACCTCGATCGAGAAACGGGTTTCGAGATTCTCGAGGTGTTGCGGAGCATCAGCGCCTCCGAGGGCACCGCATTTCTCATCAGCACGCACGACCCCGTGATCGCGCGGCGGTGCGACCGCACGGTCGAGATGGTCGACGGGAGACTCGTTCATTGACGCTACGCATGATTCCGCTCGTCGTCCTGACGCTCATGGTGGCCCACGTGCTCGACGCGCAAAACCTGGGAAACCTCGAAGGAAGGGTGTCCGATTCGCGGACGCTGACCGCGGTTCCGGGAGCAACCGTGACCCTGCTCTTCGATGGCGCGATCCTCACCGCGGGAACGACTTCGGACGTCGGAACGTACTCGTTCTCCGACTTGAACGAGGGTATCTACCAGGTGCTCGTTGAGCTTCAGGGGTATCAACCGGCGCTGCAACAAGACGTTCGGGTCGTGCGCGACAAAACGGCGGTGTTCGACTTCGAGCTCATCGAGCTCCGGATCTCGGAGACCGTATTCGTGACCGCGAAAGCGCGCGGCGACGATCCGCGCGAGCCGGTGACGACGTTCTCCTATGATCGAGAGCAGCTCCGGCGAAGCCCGGGCACGGCCGGCGACGCGCTCCGTGCTCTCGACAGCCTTCCCGGTGTCGCCGCGACGGGCGAGTTCACCGCATTCACCGTGCGCGGGCGCGGCCCTCGTGACAACCTCATCCTTGTCGACGGTATCCCCTTCGACAAAGTGATCCACTTCGATCAGAGCATCGGGGAGCAAGACGACGCGGGCGGTGGCGGTCGGTTCAGCATCTTCGCACCCAATCTCATTGGCGAAGCCAATTTTCAGCCGGGCGGGTTCTCGAGCGCATTCGGCGGCAAGAACGGATCCCTTCTTCGGCTCGAAGTCGCCGAAGGAAACCGGGCGACGCCGTCGGTGAGCGGCCGCGTGGAGATCACGGGCTGGGAGATTAACTACGACGGCCCGAGTTATGCGTTCGGAAACACCAGCTTTCTGCTGTCGGCACGAAACCAGCAGTTCGAGCGCTTGTTCAAGCTCATCGGCAACGACGATATCGGGGCTCCGAGCGTCACCGACGTGATCTTCAAGAGCACGAGTGAGCTCAGTGAGAAACACCGTCTCGAAGTCCTCGGCATCTACGCACCCGAAGATTTCGAGCGCACCGTCGAAAACGTTCTTGCAGGCGAGGAGATCGAGAACACGTTACTCTCAAACTCGCAGCAGGACAGCTCGCTCATTGGCGTCAACTGGCGCTATCTCACCGGCAACAGCTCGTTTCTCACCAACACATTCTTCTACCGGGAAAGCGACAGCCAGTCGACCGTCGGCGAATCGTTTCCCGACCTAGCGCCCGAGGACGATCTCACCCCGGAGACGGTGCCGGTACGGGAAGACATCCTCGACGTTCGTGAAGGCGAGAGCGAGATCGGATGGCGCGGCGATTTCAACTACGCGCTCAGCGACGGCGATCAGTTGAGCGTCGGCGCGCGGGTCACACGGGTGTCACTCGACTACCTGTCGCGTTTGAACGGCGATTGGATTCGCTACGTCTACGGCGAGAACGACTTCCGCCCCGATCCGGAACAGAAGTTCATCACACTGCAGCCCGAGTTCTTCGACAGTGCCTTCGACAGCAACGCGCTGCGGACGGCTGCCTACGGCGAGTACGCGCTCGAGCTCGGTGACGTGACGCTGACCCCGGGGGTGCGCTACGACTACGACGGCTTCAACAACGAGTCGCTCTGGTCCCCGCGGATCAACGCGAACATCGCGGTCGATCCTGAGACGCGCCTCAACTTCGCCACTGGCATCTTCTACCAGACTCCCCGCTACCTCGAGCTCGCCGCCGACCCGGCCAATCTCAACCTAGAGAGCGAGCGCTCTCTACAGTTTTCCGTAGGGTTGAACCGCTTCCTTACCAGTGACATCCGCTTCAGCGTCGAAGGCTACTACCAGAAGTTGGACAATCTCATCGTTCGCTCCGACCGCACGAGCGCGGTTGCGACGAACGACGGCGACGGCTACGCGACCGGCGTGGACACCCTGGTAGCAAAAACGTTCCAGGACAAATGGTACTGGCAGGTCAACTACTCCTACTCGGTCTCCAAACAGGACGACAACCTCGGTAAGGGGCTCTACGATACCGACTTCAACCGTCCTCACCTTTTGAACCTCTTCCTGAGCTACGAGTTCAACGAAAGATGGGTCCTCGCCGGCAAGTGGCGGTTCGCTTCCGGTCGTCCCACCGACGCGTTCATCGTCCATGACGACGTGCTCCCCAACTCCCCGTTGCTTCGGTTCTCCAAGGAAATCACCCGGACGAACGCAGATCGGTTGAGAAGCTTCCAGACGCTCAACCTTCGCCTCGACTACCGACGGCGCTTCGGGCCGTTGAGCCTGATAGCGTTCGTCGATTTCTTCAACGTCTACAACTATCAAAACGTCAGCTCGCTATCGTGGGACGAGCGCCTCGGCGAGAACCGCGAGTCGGGCCTCAGCGCGTTTCCGACGTTCGGCATCAAGTTCGAGTTTTGAGAAAAAGGGCGATGCGCTATTCGGTCGCTCGACGGCCTCGGATCAGGCGCATGAGCAATCGGGCTCGCTGCCCAACGCCGAGCTCTCGAAAGGTCTCGATCTTGGAGTTGGTCTTCGTGTACAGCGACAGGCGTCGGGCCCGTTCTCGAGCGAGCACGAACTCCATGTGGGTCACCCTCATCGAGGCGCGATACGCCACTCGCAAGTCGGGTCGTCTCGACGCTAGCCGGTGCACGAGCTCGCTGTCCGCCGCTCGTCTCCATTCTTTGAAGGGGCCGAGCTCTGCGAATACGGAGGCGCGGACCGCCATGTTGTTGGCATACGCAAAGTGGTGAGCCCTTGCACAATGGTGGATCACGTACTCGGTCTTGGTGTTCTCGTAAGCGGCCAGCACTCGCAAGGCCAAGGTGGCGTTGGGCGGGTAGCTGCAGTGACCCAGCAGGACTGCAATCGCGGAGTCGTGCATGCCGTCCTGGATCGAGCGCAGCCAATCACTGGCGACGACACAGTCGGCGTCCGTGAACGCGATCAGCGAAGCCCGGGCTCTCCGAATGCCGGTATTGCGTGCGGCGTAGGCTCCTGGCGTGGTCTCCTCGATGACGGTTAGCTCGCGATACCGTCGGGCGATCGCGGCGGAACCGTCTTGAGAGCGATTGTTGATCAGAATGACCTCGAAATACCCGCCGACGTCTTTCTGCTCGAGTAAAGACTCGATGCACGCGCCGAGATGTCGCTCGCTATTGAAAAACGGCACGACGACAGATACGAGAGGGGGATCGCTCATGGAATCGTTGAGTGTATCAACAACATCCGGGACATCCGGCACGCTCGAACAGATTAACTGCGTCGACGTTTGTCACCGCGCGACTCGCGTACGCGCTACCGCGCCGCGTCCAGATCGGCGTCGAAGTTTTCAATCTGTTCGACCAGGTCGCCAGCGACATCGACTATTTCTATGAGTCGCGCCTTCCGGGCGAGCGCTTCGGCGTGGCAGATGTTCACACCCATCCACTCCCGAGCCGCAGCGTTCGGATATTTGTCGACTGGCGGCCCTGACGTCGATGCCTCGAGAGATCAGGGGTCTCCCGACGTTCGTCGGGTGCTCTCGAAGATCTCGTCGTAAAGATCACCGCGCAAAGAACGGGCGACCTGATCTCGCTGCTCGGCGCTCAGCGATTTCTGGGAAGCCCCGGAGGGGCGGATGCTTCGACCGACACCTTGCTTCCACGCTTCTTTCTGCGTGACCAAGCTATCGGCGGTGCGGCCGTAGCGCTCGAGGATGTCGGGCTCCCAATCGAGACCGAGAGCACCGAGCAGCTGCTCGAGCGTTGCCTCCGGCTCGGAGGTGAGCTCTTCGTAAAAGACGAAATGATCGGTCGGTGCATTGACCCGTCCAAGAGAAAAGCGAACGTCTCGATTCCAGCGCCTCGCGCAAGCTTCTAGATCGTAGGGGCGTTCCCAGCTCTGGGAGGCCTCGCGCAGTGACGCAACGACGTCGAGTCCGTTCCGGATTACGTGGACGAAGCGAGTCCGCGGCGAGATCGTTTGGAGAAACGGGACATAGCGCAGGTGCCGTGGGGTCTTCTCGATCCAGCTCGACTTACCCCGGCGCTCGGTCAGCTCGTCGAGAACCTGAAGAAGCGTCCGCGCCACCGGGCGGGTTTGGAACGGAAGACGAGTGATCGTTGCCACGTTCGCTTCGAGCCATAGGGCAGCTTCGGTGGCGGGCTCGTCGTTCTCCGCCAGGAACTCGCGCAGCCTCGTCACCGGGCTCTTGGTCAGGATCGGTGTGGACAGCAACGGGAGGAGCGTGAAGTGCCGGCTGAAGAAGTGGCTCTCGGTGAACGACGTCACCGTGGTGTGGGCCGCCAGCAGGCTCTGTACCAGCGTGGTGCCGGAGCGCGGGACGCCAACGACGACTATCCGCAGCGCAACCCCCGATTCGAGCTCAGGCCGCACGACCCGCGTCCTTCGTGGCGATGACCGCGAAGAAAGGACGGAGCGAGGGCGCCAACCGTTCCGCGATGCCGACCGCGCCCCTGCCGTGACCTCCACGGTAAATGATCTTGTCGACGCGAAACCCGACCCGAGTGAGGAAC
The DNA here is from genome assembly GCA_947259165.1 of uncultured Acidobacteriota bacterium. Classification (GTDB taxonomy): domain Bacteria; phylum Acidobacteriota; class Vicinamibacteria; order Marinacidobacterales; family SMYC01; genus CAMYKY01. The sequence continues at coordinate 21,725 of CAMYKY010000054.1, forward strand.
TCCAACACCTCTCGCGTCGTGTACTCACGAACGTGCCCCATGTGGCCGAACGCCTCGAGCTTCTCGTACTGCCGGTAAACGCCTCCCGAGACAGCATGGCCCTGGTTACGGAGCAGCAGGTTTCGGATGCCGCGGAACGAGCGGAGGTTGGGAGTCGACAGCAGCAGTCGTCCGCTAGGCTTCAGCACCCGGTGAGCCTCGCCGAGCGTGAAGATCGGGTTGATGCGGAGATGCTCGAAGAGCTCGTTGAACAACACCACGTCGAAGGTCTCCGCGGCGAACGGCACCGCGTCCGTCTCGACGTCACACTTGATGACGTCGAGACCGAGGCGAGCGATCGCCTTCGCGAACCGCTCCGGCTTGACGTCCACGGCGCTGACCGCGTAGTCGAGAGCCGCGAGCGCGGCGGTCATCACCAGCGGTATCGCTCCGTACTCCAGGACTCGTGCCCCCGGCTCGACGTGTGTTTCTACATTAATAATGTCGGCGGCGAACCGCTCGCGATGCTCGCGACAGTAGTTCGAGAACCACTCACGGAGCGCCCGATCGTCTGGCTCGATGCGCTGGGTGATATCGTCGATGAGAGCGAAGCTCCGCTCCGGAAAACGCCACGCCTCGGCCTCGATCAACACGGCGGTCTCATACGTCGCCGAGATCCTTCAGGTGACGCAGGATCATTTGGCGCGCCGCTTCGGCAGAAACCTCGCCGAGATGAGGGTCGGGGGTTTGGTGAACGGTCAATGGACCCCGAAAGTAGGGACGCCAGGTCGCAGCGGCATCGGTGTCGGCCTCTTTGGCATTGAAGATGACCGTGGGCGTGTGAACGATGCCGGGTCGCCACCGCGCGTGGAGACGGAATCGCTCGACGCGGACGTCGGCGTGAAGGATGCGCGGAGTCAGCCCGAGCCCGGCAAGCACCCTCACCTTCCCGGCGAGACACAGGAGCCGGCGCCACGGCTCGATGCCGAGCCACCGCCAAGCACGTTGATAGGGGCGTCGTGTGAGCGGGTTGTTGCCGCGCGCGATCAGAGACAGTGCTTCGGAAGGTACGAGTTCCTCCACCGGCTTGCGAAGACCGTCGATCTGTAATCGGAAAGGACCCACGCGATATAGGTCGAGCGGCATCGGGGCGATCAAGTAAAGCTGGTGCACGGGCATTCCCCGCTCTTCCATCAGCCGCACGGTCTCGATCGCGATCGATGCCCCGAAAGAGTAGCCGGCGACGATGCATTTCTCGCCGGGAAACCGGCGTCCGATCTCCTCGACCAGCTCCTCGCCCAGATCGGCCATCGTGTGCCAGCGACCTCGGTTGCCCTCGGGCCGGAGGCTGACGCCCCGCAGTCCGTACACCGGCCGTTCGCCCCGAAATCTCGACGCGAACATTTGCGTGAAGAAGTGAGGGATGGCGACGATGAACGGTATGCCCCGGCCCGCGGGCTGGATCGGAAACAAATGATCGTACGGCTTCGCCGCCGACCCGCCGCGCTCCTCGATTCGGCGCGCCAACTCGTGCACGGTGGGGTTTTCGAAGACATCGGCCGCGGTTAGCTGGACCTCGAAATCGCGTTCGATCGCCGAGGTCATCTCGACGACGAGCAGCGAGTGCCCGCCGTGCTCGAAGAAGTTGTCGTTCACACCAATCCCAGAGCGTCCTAACAGACCTTCCCAGAGCGAGATCAGCGCTTGCTCTCGCGTGCTTGGCACCCGAGAGCCGTTTTCGACCCAGGCTTCGGCTTCCAGCACCATGTCCCGAAGTCGCTGACGGTGGATCTTTCCGTTCGGAAGACGGGGCAGCGCGGGCATCGTCACCACGCGGCTCGGGATCATGTGCTCTGGCAGACGCGTCGCCAAAATCTGGCGCCAGCTTTCGACGACGTCGCCGGTTGACGTCTTCACGAAAGCAACGAGCTGGGTCGCTTCCGTGCTCGAGCCGACGGGGCGAGCCACCACCGCGGCCTCTTCGAGCTCGGGTAAGTCGAGGAGTGCCGCTTCGACCTCGCCGGGCTCGATGCGAAAGCCTCGCAGCTTGATCTGCTCGTCGTCTCGACCGAGAAACAATAATCGCCCATCCGGTGTCCACGCCGCTCGGTCCCCGGTGCGATACCGGCGCTCGCCCGCCTCCGTTACGAAACGTTCACCGGTGAGGTCGGGCCGCCGCCAGTAGCCCGCAGCCACTGTCGATCCTGCGATAACGACGTGCCCGGCAACGCCGGGAGGTACGAGACGCCCGCGGGAGTCGAGAACATCGAGTCTCACTCCCGGTATGGGGCGGCCGATGGCGACCGGTCGAGACCCATCCTCTTCGGTGAGCTCATGAACCGTGGCCCACACGGTCGCCTCGGTCGGTCCGTATTCATTGAAAAGACGCACGTGCGGTAGCGCTCGAAAGTGTTCTTCCACGAGAGCCGACGAGCAGCTCTCACCAGCGACGACGGCGCTCTCGAGCCCCTGCAGCGAGTTGCCGCCGGCGTTGACGATTTGGGCATAGAGCGACGGAACCGAGAGCAAGCTGGTCACCCGTTCCTCAGCGATCAGCTCGGCCAAGCGTCGAGGGTCTCGGACTTCGTCGTCGGTCGGGATCACGAGGGTTCCGCCCACGGCCAGCGTCCAAAAGAGTCCTGCCACTGAGCTATCGAACGCGACGCTCGGCACCAGCAAAAACCGCGTCGGCAAAACGTCGTAGTACTGCAGACGCGCCGCAGTCGAAGCCCTCAGGTTGTCGTGGGTGACGACGACGCCTTTGGCGCGACCGGTCGAGCCCGAAGTGTAGAGGATGTACGCAGCCGACTCGGGCGAGAGCTCGCGATGAGCCGTGCTCGGTCGATCGTCGCCGTTCAGCTCGTCGACTTCGACCGTCTCCCACGATCCCGTCGGAAGACGGCTGCGCAACGCGGAGGTCGTCAGCACTGCCGCGACGTCGGCGTCCTCGAGAACGGCACGGTTGCGGGCCTGGGGATAGCTGGGGTCGAGAGGCACGTAAGCCGCTCCGGCGCAATGACTGCCAACGACTCCGGCGACCATCAGCGCGGAACGATTCAAGAACACGCCGACGCGATCGCCCGGCCTCACCCCACGAACACCTAGCGCGTGGGCGATCGAGCGCACCGAGCTCGCAAGCTCACCGTAGCTTTGTTCGAGTCCGCCACAGGTCACTGCCGCAGCCGCCGGCGAACGGCGAGCCTGGTCCAATATCTGTTGAGGCACGAGAGCCGCCTCGACTGGGGCCGGCTCGGCACCGAGGGCGTCCGCACGCAGCTGGAGAAGCTTCGGTGCGCTCAGCATCGGCACGTCTGCGGTGGTGCGTTCGAGATCTTGTGGGAGGTTCTCGAGCAGCGTTTGGTAGTGGCCGAGGAGCTCATCCATCCACACTTCGTCGAAGCGGTCGGCGCGATACTCGATGGCGACCTCGAGAGAGCGCTTACCCTCGGTCACGAACAAGGTCAGATCGAACTTCGACGCTCCCAGATCCAGTGCGACGGGCTCGAGTCGAGCATCGCCGAGCTCCGGCACGGGAGCCGTCTCCTGATAGACGAACATGACCTGAAAGATGGGATGGCGGTCGCGCTGCCGGGGGGGCGAGAGCGCCTCGGCCAAGATCGGGAACGGAACCGAAGCGTGAGCGAGGAGCTCTCTCAGCTCTGCACCGAAGTCCCGAATGGCCGTCTCCACAGCACGCTCCTCGTCGATGACGGTGGGGACGACCACGGGGTTGAGAAAATAGCCGACCATCCTTGCGGTGGCAGGATGGGAGCGCGTCGACACCGGCGTC
>CAMYKY010000055.1 GCA_947259165.1 uncultured Acidobacteriota bacterium
AAAGAAGAAATTGGCTTTCGCGGTTCCGACCGGGCAATCCATGATCTCGGCGAGTTCTTTGTGGGTGAGCTCTTGGTAAACGCGTAGCAGCAGCGTCATCCGCTGTCGGTCTGGAAGCCGGCCCACGGCCGCTCGAACCACCGCTGATGTCTCGCGACGGCCGAGCCGTTGTGCAGGTGTGGGCGACGGGTCGACCAGCTCCGAAGCCACTTCCGTGGAAAGCTCTTCCGTACGGCGCTTTTTCGACGAGATCCAGTTCAGACAGACGTTCACCGCTATCCGGTAAACCCAGGTCGACAGGCTCGCGTCTCCCCGAAACCCGGGAAGAGCGCGATAGGCGCGCAGGAACGCCTCTTGGGCCAAATCCTCGGCGTCAGCCCTGTTGCCGGAATAGCGGTAGCAAAGCCCATAGACGAGTCCTCGATGGGAGCGCACGAGCTCGTCGAACGTCTCTGTTTCCGTCTCGTCGTGCGGCGCCACCACGAATTCCAGCTTCTCAGCTACGCCCACCGATGTCCATCCCCATAAACCTTCCCCCGATCTCTTGGACAGCCGACGACCTCGCGGGGTTTAACGGGCGACAGAATGAAGTAGATTCTCAGCCAGTTGACACAAAACCCGCCAAAGTGCTAACCTTTCGGTGCTGTTTCTGTAGATTTCAATAGCTCCCTGCTGACTTCGACCTGGTAGAACTGTCGGGCTTGGTCCCGAACATGGGAGAGTCTCCTCTCCTGACCCCGACGAAAGCTCCAGGGAATAGGAATCGCTACCATGGCCGTTAGAAAATCACCCAGAAAACCGTCACCGAAGTCCCGCGCCCGAGCGAAAGCTCCCACGCGCAGCGCTGCCAAGTCGAACGCCAAGCCCATCGGCCTCGATCTAGGTACTAGCACCGTTGTCGCAGCGCGACAAAATGGACGCGGGGTTCAAGCAAAAGCCGAGCTCAACGCCTTCATCGAGCTTCCGAGTTCTCGCTTCACCGAGCAGATTCTCGACCAGAACGAGATTGACTTTGTCCGTAACAACGGCCACCTCGTTGTCTACGGTAACGGCGCGTTCAAATTCGCGAACATGTTCAACGCCGAGACGCGGCGTCCTATGCGTCACGGTCTCGTCAACGCAGGCGAGCCCCACGCTCAAAAACTGCTCGAAGCCATCGTCGAGAAACTCGTTGGAAAGCCAAAGTCCAAGGGCGAGCTTCTCTGTTTCAGTGTCCCGGGGCCACCCCAAGGCGCACCCGCGAGTCTCGTTTACCACGAAGCTCTGATGAAACAGATGCTCGACAACATGGGCTTCGAAGCCAAGGCGATCAACGAGGGTCTGGCGGTGGTGTTCGCGGAGCTCGAGAAAGAAAATTTCTCGGGTATCGGCATCAGCTTCGGTGGCGGGCTCACGAACGTGTGCCTTGCCTACCTCTCCGTTCCCGTGTTCAGCTTCGCCGTCGATAAAGGCGGTGACGATGTCGACGAAGCCGTCGGTGAAGTGACCGGAGAAACCGCGACCCGCGTGAAGGCAATCAAGGAAGAGGGTCTCGACCTGAGGCGCAAGTCTCGCAGCAAGGTCGGGGGTGCGCTCCAAATCTACTACGACGATCTGATCGATACCGTCGTCGAAGGCATCGGCGAAGCGCTCTCGCGTACCGACACCATGCCGAAGCTCGACAAGCCACTTCAGGTCGTGCTCGGCGGCGGCACCGCCCTTCCGAAGGGGTTCGCCGAGCGCTTCGGCAATGCGCTCGAAGCACAGAACCTTCCCATCGCGCTGGATGGAGTGAGAATGGCCAAAGAGCCTCTTACCGCGACGGCTCGCGGAGCGCTGCTAGCCGCGCTCTACGAGAACTAATCCCAACAAGGAGACGACAGGCATGGAAAACGTGGTAGCGAGCGGCGAAGGCCGCATCGGGCTCGACGTCGGCACCAGCAAGATCATGTCCATCCGCCAGAGCGGCAACCAGCTAAAGGCGACGACGGAGATCAACGCCTTCCTGCCACTTCCCCACTCGCGCATCACCGAGAACATCCTGCTGCAGAACAAGGTCCACTACTATCAAAACAACGGCCACTTCTTCGTCTACGGCAACAACGCCGAAAAATTCGCGGGCCTGTTCAACGCGGAGACGAGACGCCCGATGAGTGGCGGCCTCATCAACCCCAACGAGCCGTCGGCACTGATCCTCATCAAGACGATCATCCAGGGCCTGCTGAAAAAGTCCAAGGGCAAAGACGACCTCGTGTGCTATTCGATCCCAGGTGCACCCGCCGACGCACCTAGCGACCTCATTTACCACGAGCAACTGCTGAAGGGGTATTTGACCGAGCTCGGATACAAGTCGAAAAGCGTGAACGAGGGCCAAGCGATTGTTTTCTCCGAGCTCGAGAAAGAGAACTTCACCGGCATCGGCATCTCCGCCGGTGGCGGAATGTGCAACGCTTGCCTCTCTTACCTCTCCGTTCCGGTGGTGTCATTCGCGACTTCAAAAGCGGGAGACTTCATCGACAAAAGCGTGGGCTCGGTTACCGGTGAATCCGCGACCCGCGTCAAAATGATCAAAGAGCAGTCGCTAGACCTCGCGAGCTCCCCCAAAGACAAGGTGGAAGAGGCGCTCCACATCTACTACGACGAGGTCATCAACACGCTCATCACTACGCTGAACAAGGCCGTGGCTCAAACGTCGACGGAAACGTTCCAGCTCGACAAGCCCATCCCTGTCGTTCTGGCCGGTGGAACGGCGCAGCCCAAGGGGTTTCGTGACCGCATCGAAAAAGCACTCGAGGCGTCGAACTGCCCAGTCCCGATTTCTGAGGTCAGGCTCTCTCCGAATCCGACCCAAGCCACCGCGCGCGGCGCATTCATTGCGGCGGTGTACGACAGCTAGTCCGTACCGGCAGGAGCCCCGAACGTCCCAGCGCCCCCAATGCCCCAATGCGGAACCCTCAAACGAAACACAACCCCGCGGCGCTTCCCCACAAACGACTCCGCGCGAGCTTGAACGTTCTCTCGTCCAGAATCCACGACCCTGTCAACAAGCTCTGGTTCATCAATCGAACATTGAAAGGGTTCGATGAAAAATCGGAAGGGCTCAAACGACTTCCGATTGTCCGTGGGATCGTCTTCCACTACGTCGCTCTTGAATCTCTTGGCGAGCTCATTTGGAGTTCCAATCCGGTTGCCGTCGCGCTGCCCACGCGCCCGCTGTGGGTGCTCTATCGTCTCCGCCACGTTCTCCTCGCGCTCACCATTGGCGCCATCAGCCTCGGCGGCTACCGCCTTGGTGTCGTCGGCTACGATGCTGCTCAGACCGGCGCCGACTGGCTCTTCACCCGGCTCATTCCGACTCCAGCGATGGCTTCGGCGGATGTGCTCGAGAGCTACCCCGATCGTGAGGCGTTGCCGCCAAAGAGCGTGTGGCTCGTCTCGAGCGAAGGTAACGAAGAGCTCTGGAGCAACGGCCTCAGAGTGGACACGAGCTTCGAGACGGTGGGCGAGCCGCGAAGTTTTTTCGCATTCCCGACTGACGGAGCACCCCCGGTCCCTCTCGGGGGCAATCCCATCGGAATCGTTTATCACGCCAGCCAGAGCGACATGGCACCGTTGGCGCGGGAGTTCAATCGGGACATTTTGACCACGACTCGAGAGCTCGTCGGCTGGCTGAGTCGCCGAGAAATCTACAACTACATGATCGACCGCTTCGGACTCGTCTACCGCATCGTCTCCGATAAGGGCGTTGCGGTTCATGCGGGCGTTTCAATCTGGGCGGACGACGACTACTACTACCTGAACTTGAACAAGAGTTTCATCGGCGTCGCCTTCGAGAGTCAGTGGAACGCAGGAAGAGACATCATCACCGAGGCCCAAGTCCAAGCGGCTTTGAACTTGACCGATGCGTTGCGCGCACGCTACGGGATCGCGGATGCCAATTGTGTCCCGCACGGCCTCGTCTCCGTCAACGCCACAAGGCGACTCATCGGCTACCACGCCGATTGGGCCCAGAGCTTCCCCGTTGGCGCGCTCGGGCTCGAAGACAAATACTTGGTCCCCCCAGCGAGCATGACCGCATTCGGATTCGGCTACGACGACGACCTCGCAAAACGCCTCGGCGGCGCGCTGTGGCCCGGCGTAGCCCAAGCCGAGCGCGAAGTCGACGCGCGGGCCAAAGAAGAAGCCGTGAGTCCCGAAGTACTGCGCGCACGCCTGCACCGCCGCTACCGCGAAAACCTAGACCTGGTCCGCTAACTCTGCCTACCGCAGAGCGGCGCTCGGCAGAACGGCGGCCTCGTCGGGGGGGCGGCCGCTCGGTTGCCCAGGGCACAGGCCGGTCTTACAATTCGGCAATGCGCGGTATTGTCGTTTTCTTGGCGGCGGGGGCGGTGGTTGCTTCAGCTTGTCAGCCGTTCGCTGACGGATCGTCCGACACTCCAGTAGATTATTGCAATGTGGAGACGGCGGGCGCGCGGGTCGAGATGGTTCGTCCCAGCTCGAGCGAGACGCCGGTGGACGACGTTAATTGGTTTGCGCGGCCAGTTCCCAATGACGCGGCGGATTGGATCATCGCCTTTGCCAGCCACGAGCAGAACTATCTTTATAACTTGTCGACTGGGCGGCGGATCAAGATTCCCGATCGCTCGGATGCAGTCGCCACGCCGGACGGCCGATTCATGACGGTGCCTTCCAACTACACGCCGGACCAATACATTCGATTCTATGATGCTCACGCGCTGCTCGAGCACCTCGAGCGGGGAGCCGACGCGGACGCGCTGCCGCCGGTTTTCATCCACGAACATGCGGACCTGCGGAAGGTCTACTACCAATCGACCGGGATCGTGTCTCAGACCCCGGACGAAATCGTCTATCGGCTCATGTTCTCGGGGACACGCGACGAGGCCGGGTTCCGAATCGTTGACTACACGTTCTCCTCCGCAAAGGACGCCCTCACCGTTCAGCCGACGGAGCCTATGAAGGTGTGTCCCGAGATTCCGAACGACTTGAACACGCCGTTCATCTCCAAAGACGCTCGCTACGTTGTCTCCTACACCAGCTCTAGCAGCGAGAGCGCCTACTCCCCCGGATCGTCGCTCAAATTGTTTCGGATCGCCGAAACGCTCCCCGACCAACAATCGAGCCGATGCGAAGAAGTGCTCGATCTTGGCTTCGCCGCCGGGAAAGCCGATTTCAGCTACGACAACTCGAAGCTCACATTCCACACGAGCCAGGGTGGCTATCTCACACCCTTCATCAATGGCGGCTTGGAGAACTCTACGATTACCGACATCGTCGTAGTGAACCTCGAACAAAATGACGACGGCGACATTACTGGCGCCTCCGGGATGGCCCGCCTCACGACGTCGGTTAAAAGCGGCATCGGCAGCTACTTTCCTGCCTTCCTCCCGGATGGAAACCTCTTTTACGTCTTCAACACGACGCCCAAGGACAGCGAAGCCGAGAAACGCTTCGCGTTCAAAGTCGTCGACCCAAGTGCCGAGCTCACCATGGCCAACATTTTCGCAGACGCCTCGAACGCCGAGCTCGCGGCAGCGATCGGGGGTCTGTGGCAATCGACTTGCGGGGGAAAGCCGTCAAAACCGCACGAAGCCCCATGGATGTTCGCGAGCCTGTCGCAACCGCAATGCAACCAACTGGTCGAGGAACACTGGAGCCCCTCGCTCCCCGAAAAGAAAGCGCTACTGGAGACCTGCTCGCTCCGCCCTTAGGCCGACCGCCGGATCATGAGCTCGCTCTGGCCTTCGTGACTTCGCGCCTTCGTCTCAAAAAAACCTTCAATTCATCGAACAAGCACCAGGACCTCGTGGGTCTCCACAGCTCCCGCACGAGCCCGGGGACGGGCCCACTTCTGCTCGCGAGCCGCCGGTGACCGCAGCGAAGGTCGAGAGGAGCCGCTCGAGCTTGGTTCCGCGACATTTCGGACACTCCGCAGTCTCGCGCCCCAGCACCAGGGTCTCGAATTCTTTCTCACACTGCTCGCAACGGTATTCGAATATTGGCATCGCTATATTCCTTCTCAGATGAACGGACACTCGTCGGAATCGCCCAGCAGAGGCCGCGCCTCGCGCAAACTCTATTCTAACGCGCAAAGACCTGCTCTCTCTCGTTGAGCCCTACTCCAACGGGTCGTTCACGGGCTCAAAGATCGACTCCAAGTGAGTCGTGTAAGCGGCGCGGTTGCGATAGCCCGGCAGCGGCGCGCTCACCGTTTTGTTGGCGAAGACGAGTATCGACGGCGTGTGCACGGCGAGATCCCGGAAGAGCAGCTCTATCGAGCGCGTCGGACGGGTTGCGTCAGCAGGAATTTCGTACTCGTCCGCCACCCGCCGAACGAAAGAGCGTTCGGCGGATGCGTCCACGACCGCGGCCAAAGCGATCCCCACCGTCGATGCGGCAGCCACGATCTCCGCGTACCCCTCGGCAGAGAGCGGAAGATGGGGCGACCAGAGGTACACGACCACGCGATCTTGTCGAGCAAGAAGTTGTTTGAGGTCGTCGTCGGTGAAGGCGTCTCTAGGGATGGCCGCGGACGGAGTCGTAATTGGGATCGGCTCGCAACTCGGGCCAAAGTCGAGGCGCACGGTCTCGTTGGCTTTCGTAAGAAACAGGCTCGTCGTGTCCAGCCCTCTCGGTCGGTGGAAGGTGATCCAAACGCCTAGCTCGTCCGTCGCGATGCGGTAAACCGAGCCGCCTAGCGGTCCACCAGGAGTTTTGAGGACTTCAGAACCCGCGTGCCACGCGGCCAGTTGACGCTCGACTGCGTCCGCACAAACGGAGCCCGACGCGAGCTGGGGAAGGAGGAGAAACCAAAGCAAGCCACTCACCTCGCGTGAAGATAACGAGGCGAGCCGCCGCTGTCAACGAAACGGCTTACTGTAGAAACAAGACCGCCGTTACCGGACCCAATTTGACGGCCATAGGGAAATGAATCTCCATCGCCATTTGCGCCCACAGTTGGCTCAAAACGAAAAGACCGAGACTCAAAGCGACGATTCTACTGAGACGTTCACGGCTATCAAGCACCGGTATGACTCCTCGCGAATGAAAAACAGTTACACGGAACCCGTTAAAAAAAGGACACTAATTAAAGGACTGGGGATCCGATTGGCGAATATTAGAAATTCCGTGCCCGAGTGTCTAGAGTAAGAATTTCCCTACAAAACAACGCGATCACCTTTGGTTCGGGGCGTTTTGCCCTCAGCCTCCGGCTACTTCTTCCGCGGGGAGTCCCCGCCCGGAGGCAGGATTGTCGGAAACGGTCGGAGGTTGCCCGCCTCACCGTCCTTTGGAGTCGAGATCCGCCCAACGCCTTGCTTTTCCACCTCGTCGATGCGCACGACGGAATGAATTGGGATGTGGACACGCTTGACGCCATCGAACTCCCGTTCGAGCCGCTCCTGCGACGGATCGATGACGACTTTCGTGCCCTGCGACCAGCTCAGCTCCTCGACCTCGACGAAGCCGAACATCCCGCCTTGCGACACCTTGCGGGCGAAGATTTCGTAGATTTCCCCCTGGTTGTAAAACACCACTTTGTAGATATATTTGTTCGCCATACGGCCCGATTCTACCAAGGTGTTCTATGCTTACCCAATGAATCCTGCACGAGTTCATGCACCGCAGTTCCCAGAGGACATGGAATGGGTAGGAACGAGCGAGCCACTGTCCCTTTCTCAACTTCGCGGCAATATCGTCGTTTTGCACTTCTGGACCTTTTGTTGAATCAACTGCGTCCATATGCTCCCCGTGTTGGGAGCGCTCCAAAACCGGTATCGCGATGAGCCCGTCGTTGTCGCCGGCGTGCACTCGAACAAGTTTCCCGCGGAGGCGGACGCCGAGCGAATCCGGGCGGCCATGCGTCGCTACGGCGTCACCCACCCCGTCCTTGTCGACGCCGGGCGCGGGGTCTGGGAAAGCTACACAGTCAAAGCGTGGCCCACGCTCATCTTCCTGGGGCCTGATGGCACGATCGCCACCGCGCTCGCGGGAGAAAAACAGCTCGACGCTCTCGAAACCATTGTGGACGACCTCCTGGAGGACGCGCGCACCGCAGGTGAGCTGCAAGCGCGGTTCGAGCCCAAGCCGGCGCCGCCGCCGACCGACGATGTTCTCGCGTACCCGACCAAAGTGCTGGCGACCCCGCAAGGCCTAGCAGTCGCCGACACCGGCCACCACCGGATTGTTCTGGTGGACACCAAGCGAAAGCGAATCTCGGCGATCGGCTCCGGAAATCCCGGCTTGACCGACGGTCCGCCGGAGCAAGCGCGGTTTTCGCGACCCCAGGGCCTGGCTCTTCTGGGCGCGACCTTGTTTGTCGCCGACACCGGAAATCACGCCCTTCGCTCCGTCGACCTCGATACTCTCACCGTCCACACTGTGGCAGGCAACGGCAACCTAGGACAAACAGTCCCCGAAGACCTCACCGGAGCACACAACGTCGAGCTCCGCTCGCCGTGGGATCTCGCGCTTTCCGGCGGGATCCTCTTCGTCGCCATGGCGGGAGCTCACCAAATTTGGGCCTACGTTCCCAGCGAGCGCGCCATCGCCGTTTTCGCGGGAAGCGGTCGCGAGGCCATCGACGATGGTCCGCTGCATGAAGCGACGTTCGCACAGCCGAGCGGTCTCTCCGGCGAGCGCGATCGCCTCTATGTGGCGGACAGCGAGACGTCAGCTATCCGCATCATCAATCTCGAGGCGGCCACCGTGTCGACTCTCGTCGGCCGAGGTTTGTTCGACTTCGGCGACGTCGACGGTCCGCCTGATACGGCGCGCCTGCAGCACGTGCAGGACGTCGCGACCGGACCTCATGGATTGCTTGCGGCAGATACCTACAACGACAAAATCAAATGTATCGATGACACGACCGGACTCGTCTCAACGTGGTTCGCCGATGACAATGGGCTCCACCTGAACGAGCCCGGAGGCCTGATCCAGCTCGACGGAGGCCAAGTCGTTGTCGCCGACACCAACGCGCACCGCATTGTCGTAATCGATGGTAAGACTAAGGGGGGGAAAGTCCTGGATCTCGCCGAATACTCTTGAGCCGGCTCAGATAGGAGCGATGCGATGAACCTCGAGGATGCCAAAGTTCTTTTCGCTTATGACACCTGGGCCAATGATCTTTTCTTCGACGCCGTCGCCGGGCTCGGGGACGATGCACTTCGGCGAGACCTGGCGTCGTCGCATGAGAGTATTTTCGGAACTCTCGTCCATATCGTGGGCGCCGAGGAGGTTTGGCTGGCGCGGTGGACGAGTGATGGTCACACCCCGCCGACCCTTCCGAACCCGGATGATATCCCCTCGCTCGACGCGCTGCGGCAGCGATGGGATCAAATCCGCCGAGATCGGGACGACTTCGTCGGCGCGTTGGCTGACGAGACACTCGGCGACGAGTTATCGATGACGAACTCCCGTGGAGATACCTACCGACACACCTACCAGCAGATGTTCCAACACGTCGTCAACCACTCGTCGTACCACCGCGGACAAATCGTCACGATGCTCCGTCAGCTCGGCGCGAAGCCCCCGACAACCGACCTCATCCGGTTCCAGCGCCTAGGCTCGTGACATTCCCCTTCCACCTGGGTGAGGCGGTTTACGCCCCCCCTGCAAACCTCTTAACCTGTTATAATTCTTCGATCGTATGTCCATCAAAGCCCCGCGCGGACCCGACGGTGCCGCCCGCGACTCGGCAAGGTCTCGGCGTCTCCGCGAGTCCAAAGTCAAGAAAAAGGCGCTCGGCCTCGCCGCGTTTCTCATCGTCGCGCTATCGATTCTGAACGCGTTTTTCGGTGACCGCGGAGTCCTCGGCCTCATGGCGACTCGCCGTGAACATCGGGCTCTCACCCGGGAGGTCGAGTCGCTCCAAGCTCAAAATCAGCAACTCGCTAACGAAATCCACGCACTGCGTACCGACCCACTCCTCATAGAACGCCGCGCCCGAGAGGTCCTCGGAATGGCCCGCCCCGGCGAAGTGTCTCTAGAAGTGCGCGCGACGGAACGAGACTAAGGTGTTTCGTTGTCGGCTTCCGCCATCCAGCAGTCGGTTGCTGCCTCGTTTGGCCCGGAGTTCCGTGTCGTGAGTCGCTGCACCTCGATGTAAGTTCGACGCCTTCGAGAGATGGCAGCAAGACTAAAGCATCTCTTCGTACCCTCGGCGCCCCTGTGGTTCGTTTTTCTATCGTTTGATTTCAATCGGACCCTTACGTCTTGTCTTCGGCGGCCTTTTGCTGGTTGAATAACCGCGATGGCTGTTGCGTCCGTGTTGTCGAGCCTCGAAGCTGCCGGCAAAGCTGTCGTCCGCGCGAGTGTTAACTTCCATCGCGACCGATGTTCCGACCGCGCAACCGTGATTGCCTACTACGGCCTGCTCTCGTTCCTGCCACTTGCAATCGTCCTGGTTACCGTTGGGGCGCTGGCTCTAGGTACGGATGCGGCCGAGAAGGGAACCGAGCTTTTCTTCCAGAACTTGCTGTACCAGATGCCGCCGCAGCTCATGACCCAGGTCCGATCGATGCAGCAACAGGTTTGGTCGGGAGTCGGCTACCTCGCACTCGTCCTTTGGACCGCGAGCAAAGTGTTCTCGAAAATGGAGGCCGGCTTGGACGAGGTCTTTCAGGTCGAGCAGCGCCGTGGGTTCGCGGTACGGAAATTGTTGGCAGTCGCGCTCGTCGGACTGATGAGCGTCGTACTCGTCGCGACGGTGATTATGGAAGGTCTTCTCAGCACTATCGACCGCTTTGTCGACTCGACCGCTCTCGCGCCGCTCATGACGCTACCCCTCTACCAGTTCATTGACAGTTTCTTGAGCCGTACGCTCATTCCATGGGCGCTGACAATACTCGCATTCTTTTTCGTGTATTGGTTGATGCCCGCGGCGTCGATCCCGTGGCGCGTTGCCCTCCTCGGTGGCGTTTTTGGCGGGACCCTCTGGAGCTTATTGAAGGAGGGGTTCACCTACTACATCGCGCACATGGCGAACTACACCCGGACCTACGGCGCGTTGGCGACCCTCATAATTCTCCTGCTTTGGGTCAACCTCTCCGCCTCGCTCCTCCTGTGGGGAGGCGAGCTCGCTGCCGTCGCCGGAGGCTTCCGAGACGATGAGAAGAACTAGGCATACGGTATACGGCTTTCGGTTGCCGCCTCGTTTGAACGAATCAGTGGCCATCGCCACCGCGCTTCGAACAACCGAATGCCGTCTCTCGAAGCCGTCGAACTTACATCGAGGCGCAGCGGCCTACGACACGAGACTCCGTGCAAAACGAGCCAGTAACCGAATGCGGGTTGCCGAAAGCCGGATGCCGACAACGAAATACCTTTGGTTTTCTTCGTGACGTCCGTGCCTCTGTGGCTAGTTTCATATCGGCTATTTTTGCCCCGCCCTCGGCATCGGGAGTACACTCACCTCCCAACCATGGCCTCGAAACGCCCTTCGTCACTAGACTACGGCGCCCATCTCCATGAGCTCGCGCTGGGCAATTGGCGTCGGGCCATCCTCGATCGCGACACCGCAAGGGCCGAGACCAACGCGCGAGCCTTGACGGCCTCACACGACAAATTCTGGCGATGGCTCGGCGGGTTGCATCTCGGCCTCGCACGCCTTTGTGGCGGCCGCGCCGCCGCGGCTCTAGAAGCCTTCACAGAAGCGGCGGGCGCTTACCCGGACGCGCACGAGCTGGCAACTCTTCCGAGAGCTTTGTCGGCGCACACTCATCTCGAGCTCGGATCTCCCGAGCGAGCGCTCGCCGTCCTCGAGAATGCAGCGCTAACGCCAGAAACGAAGTATTGGCGCGCTCTGTCGCTAGCTCGCCTCTCCGAAAACGGGGAGGCCCGGAAGGTCGCGGCGACGATCGACGAGCCAGTGCTCGCGGAGCACGTGATGTCCGTGCTGACCGGGGATTTGGATCTTCTTCGAAAGGCGGCGAACCACGCAGCCGGGAAAGGCCTTTCGTCTCCGAGGCCGTGGGTTCCTATTCGCTACGCGTTGGGAGTCGCCCTGATGGAAGGCAGCGAGCCTGCAGAGGCAGCTCGAATTTTCACCGAGATACGCGCGGTCACCAATGCGGTTTTGCACTGGCCAATCCCCTGCATCCGCTCGCTGCAACACGTAGGGGACTTGTCGGTTAAAAGCAACGATCTAGCACTCGCGCACGAAGCTTATTCTGAGCTGCTTCATTTCTGGAGCGACGGTGACATCGACCGCACCGCGCTGACACAAGCGGCTCAGTTCGTCAAGTCGTAGGCAAGGCGGACAACTTCTCCACGACGCTCGAGGACGAGGCGAACCTCATCAAGCTCGGCGACACCGGCGAGTATTCGCCATAGCGAATCGAGCCCACGGAGAGGTTGCTCGTTGATGCTTTGAACAACGTCACCCGGTAGAAGGCCTGATTCGGACAAGACGGTTCCGTCGGGAAGTCGCAAGAGCTCGATCCCTCGAACCTGTCCCTCGACCACTCGCGGCGTCACTTCAGTGTCGCTCAAGATGACCGGAATTTCCTTTTCGAGCCTTTCGTTCGCCTCGATTCGCGAGAACGATCGTCGCACCCAAACCGGGTCGTCCTCCACTTTCCGCAACTCGGGGATCCATTCATTCGCCAATGGAGTTGCGGCCGTGCCGCCCAGCACCAGACGGAGCTCGTCGTCGACGCTCTTCAGCACCACCGCGTCGCGAGTCACTGCCACCAACACGTACCCGCCATAGTGGTTTCCGAGACGCATGGGCCGAGCTCGCCGGGCGCCGGCACGACGAAGCAACGCGATGGAATCCAACGGGTTCTCGGCGACGATGACCCCGATGAGCACGAGGCTGTCCTCTTGCGCCAAGAGAGTGGGGACCGGAAGGCCAAGGAGGCCAACAAGGGCGAGAGCAACAACTACTGTTTTCATGCGTAGATACTGCTCGTAGGATAGCCACGTGGGCACCCTCAGGTCAAGCCGACCTAGCCGGAGCCTGTGCTATATTGCGGCTTCTGGCTCGTTAGTTTCCCCACATAGTTGATGGTTTCCGAACATTCAGTGCTGACGGCAAAACACTCCGCGCCGCGCCCTGGCTGGAAACACTTTTTGTTGCGAACTCGTCTCGGTCAGATCCTATTGACGCTGTGCGCAATTCGCATCTTGGGCGCGGTCGGGCTGGTCCCTGCGCCGCTGACAGCCATTGCCAACGGAGGCCTTTGGCTCTACGTCGGGGCGCTTGTGATCCGGGCGTTGGCGGGGCTGCGCGGCAAGCTTCTATGGCGAATCCGCCGCAAACTCTTCATCTCCTACCTGCTGATCGGCCTCGTTCCGACGGTTCTCATCCTGTCGTTTTTCGTGTTGACTGGGTATTTCACGCTCGGTCAGGTGAGCTCCTACATGCTCAGCACCAGCGTGCGCCGCGCGGAGCTTCAGGCCACTCACAGCGCGAACCTGGTGCTCTCTGAGCTGCACACGCGTCGCGGCCGCGGCTCTCGACCCGCGGATTCGCAGATTCGGGAGATTCTCGACGAGCACCTGGCCCAGCTTGGCGCGAGCCTCCCTGCGCCGAGCGCGATTTACCTAGAGCATCGTGATGGACGCATTCAACGTGTCGTGACGAGCGAAGAACTGGTGGATGCGCTCGGCGATGAGACTACGCTTCCCGATTGGCTCTCGGGATATCAAGGGGGGATCCAGCTCGCGTCAACGAGCTACACCGTCGGCGTTTCATCGCCCCAGCCGGCGTCGGAGGACTCGACGGTTATCATCCTGGCTCCGCTCTCCCGCGTACTCGATACCGCCGCTGCCGAGCATGGGTTCCACATCGATCAGCTGCTTACCAGCGTCTCCGATGGCGCCTCAGCGGAGAGTGTGTTCGTGCCGCAAGAGTCCCCTCGCGAAGCGACAACAGTGAGCTCAGCGTCCGATAGTGTGGCGGATTATTGGACATCGTTTACCTTCCCGTGGTGGACGCTGTTCCAAACGCGTCGCCTAGACGCACTACTCACCGACGAGCCGGAGTTGGTGTTCGTTCAGTTCGGGTTCCCGATCGTAAATTTCTACCGAAGTATCGCATCCGGCGCACTCCAGCTTGGACCCGACGGACCGGACCTGTGGACCCTCCTCGTCACCGCGATGGTGTTTCTCGGCGGCCTGTTTCTCATAATCCAAGTCTCCGCGATTTTTGTCGGACTCGTTCTCGCCCGCTCCATCACCGGCTCGGTTCACGCGCTGAGTCAGGGCACTGAGCACGTTCGCCAGGGAGATTTCAGCTACAAGGTTCAGGTGCGCTCGCGCGATCAGCTCGGCGAGTTGGCGGATTCGTTCAACCTCATGACCACGAGCATCCAAGACTTGCTGCGCGAGTCCGCTGAGAAGGAGCGCCTCCAGGAGGAGCTTCGCATCGCCCGCAACATTCAAATGAGCCTACTGCCCAAGGACCAGATCCACATGCCGGGCCTGTCGATCGCGGCCTTGTGCCTGCCCGCCACCGAGGTCGGGGGTGACTACTACGACTTCATCGCACTCGACGACGATCGGCTGGCTCTATTGATCGCCGACGTATCCGGCAAAGGCACATCCGCCGCTTTGTACATGGCGGAGCTCAAAGGGCTGGTGCTGTCACTGAGCCGGATTTATCACTCACCCCGCAAACTTCTGGTCGAGGCCAACAAAATCCTTGCCGCCACCCTCGACTCCCGCAGTTTCATCACCATGGCGTATGCGGTCATCGACATGAAAACACGGTCCATGACGTTTGCTCGGGCGGGTCATAATCCGATATTCCACGTGTCCTCGAACGGCCACCCCAGGCACACGAGCGTGCTCGCGCCGGAGGGCATGGGACTCGCCCTCGACCGAGGGAAACTGTTCGAGCAAGTCCTCCGAGAGGACGCCGTCGAATTCAAACCTGGAGATCTTTTTCTCTTCTTCACCGACGGCATTTCGGAGGCGATGAACACCCGCGCCGAGTTGTTCGGCGAGACCCGTATTCGCGAGATCATCGAGCAGAATTCCGACCTGGAACCCGAGGAGCTTCGCGAGAAACTAGTCGACGAGGTGTTCGATTTCGCGGGGGGCGCGCTTCAACACGACGACATGACGATGGTCCTCGTCAAAGTACTGTAGTAATATACGTTTAAGCACTCCCGTCGCAGGCACGCCGCCGCGAACGTTCGATTGCACCGCGCGCTGTGACACCTCGGGACCGCACCAGGAAACGCGAGAATTTCGTGACGAGTGAATCCCTGACAAGACTTTCCGAGCTCCAAGAACGACTCGGCTACGACTTCAGCAAAGAAGACCTGCTCGACCAGGCGCTGACTCACAAGTCGTTCGCCCACGAATCCGGCCACTCCGTGCACAACGAGTCCATGGAGTTCCTCGGTGACGCCGTCCTCGGCTTCCTCATCACCGACATTATTTACCGCGATTTCCCCGAGCTAGCCGAGGGGCGCAAATCGAAAATCAAAGCGTACCTCGTTAGCGCCTCGACGCTGTCGAACCTTGCTCTCGCGCTGGAAATCCCTCAGTTTCTCCGGCTCGGTAAGGGCGAAGAAAAGACCGGCGGCCGCAAGAAGAAAGCGTTATCCGCAAACGCGCTCGAAGCCGTCGTGGCCGCGATCTATCTCGACACTGGCATCGACTCCGTGCGTGCGTTTCTCGAACCCCTCTACACACCCCTCATCGAAGAAATCCGGGACGGGCGCGCCGTCGTGGAGGATCCCAAAACGACGCTCCAGGAATTCCTCCAGGCAAGAAACCTCGAGCCTGCCCGCTACCTCGTCGCGGCCGAGAGCGGACCCGAGCACAGCAAAACATTCGATGTCGAAGTTCGAGTTGGAGCCCGCAAGCTCGGCCAAGCAAGCGGCACGACGAAGAAAAAGGCGGAGCTCTTAGCTGCTCAATCAGCTCTAGCACGACTATTGGAAGAGGAACTGTAGGCGGTCATCGGCTTCCGGCTATCGGCATTCGGTCACCGTACTCGTTTGGAGTGAACCCGAGCGCCCAGCAACGCAGCGACGCGACGCGGCGTTGATGCCGGATGCCGATAGCCGTAACCCGCGTTACTCCCGGTCCGTCACGATGAGCATCATGACGTGCTCGCCGATGCGGAATTCGTTGTGGTTTTGAATCTCGGTTTGATCGATTTGCTGACCGTCGACGAACGTTCCGTTCGTACTCTTCAGATCAGAGACCACGACGCGGGCGCCTAGTACCTCGATGGTGGCGTGCTGGCGGGACGCCTCGGGGTCATCGAGTACGACGTCGCAATCGGCTCGACCGATGACAGTGCGAACTTTGTTGATCTCGA
The DNA here is from genome assembly GCA_947259165.1 of uncultured Acidobacteriota bacterium. GTDB lineage: Bacteria > Acidobacteriota > Vicinamibacteria > Marinacidobacterales > SMYC01 > CAMYKY01. The sequence continues at coordinate 16,277 of CAMYKY010000055.1, forward strand.
AGATTTGCCCACTCGCCTTGCCCTGTAAAACGGCGAGTGAATACTTTTTGTCGTCAGGCAGACCCAGGACGTCCGCGACGGCCGGGCCGGTTATCGTCGCTTCACCGGCGGGCTCGTCGGAACGAAGCTTTCTCACCCGTGCGGTGGTGTCCTGCGATCTCTCATCGGATTGTGCCTCCGCGATGGCGGTAGCCGCATTGGCCTCGGCAATGCCGATATCGATCGTGCCCCCGCATTTCTTGCACTTCGCCTGAACACGCGACTTGCCGCCGAGCTGGGCTTCGTCGAATCTATACTTGGTCTGGCAGTTAGAGCACGCGACTCGAATCATACTTTTTCTGTGGGAGCTGAAACTCCGGAGTGTCTCTTGATTATGTCATTTAACATCATCTGGCAGTACGGGTTCAAGTCGTCGGCGTCTTTCAGCTGTAGCGTCGACGAATAAAATGCTCCCAATCCCGAATCAGCCCGCTGACATCGTACCCGAGGACCCTGTTCAGCGACCCATCGATGTCGTTGCCTTCCTCGAGCGCCGAAAGGACATCCCGAACGCCGCCCATCCCGCGTTTCTGGATCATGTAGTCCACCATCGACGCCGCGGCCGGATAGAACAAACGCACGTCGCAACGTGCTGTTGGCAAGCACTGCTCGAAGCTCTGGCCGCTGTTGATCACGTTAGCAAGAAGCTTTCCGTTTTGCTCGGTCCGCGTCCCCTCGACGTACTCGGCAAGGCCTTCGTGAAGCCAACGGGGAGCGCTCTTTCCCGCTTTGGCGTGGATGAAAGCGTGAGCGAGCTCGTGATGAAGCGTCGTCTTGATGTTCTCATCGAGACGCTCGAGCCCACGTACCGGAACGCGAATCTTGCCGTCGAAGAGTCCCGCAGACCAATCGGGACCAATCTCGCGATAATCGCGGCGAGAATAGAGGATCACGACGACTCGTTCGGACGGCTCGAAACCAAACTGCGAGACGAGCGAAGAGTAGCTACGATCCATCGTGTCGATCACCATTCTCCCGGTGTCCTCCATGCTACCGCCCTCGTAGCGAACGATGAAATGCGAGAGTCGCTGGCTCTGATACCCGCCGGCGGTTTGAACCTCCTGGAGCGCGCGTTGCAGCGAGGCACGGATTGTGGGGTCATCTCGCAACGCGAGCGCCTTTTGAAAGGACTCGATCGCTCGGCTCATTTCCTCCCGGTAGTAATGCGCTTTGCCGATGATGTGATGCATCTCGGCCGGATTGGTCTCAGACCTGTACGCGATCGCGGCCTCGGCCCACTGCAACGCAGGCTCCCACTCCTCCTCCGCGGCGTAGATGACGGCTCGAAACGAAGCGATGTCGCCCGGTGGGGCTGCCCAGTCGTCGCATTCGTCGAGATACCGAAGGGCCTCCCGGTAGCGACGTCCGCGAATTTCCTTGCCAGCCGCCAATAAATGCGCGGCAATCACGTATTCGCGGAGCCAATCGACACCTGGGTGCTCGCTCGCGACCTCTTTGGCCCGAGAGAGAAGCGCCGGCGTCACCGACGCCTCGTTCAAATCCGGCAGCTCCGGGATGACGACCTCGGGCTCGGACGTCGCGACGTCCGTTCCGGGTTCGTTCGTCACTCGAAATCCGGAGAGAACGATCGGCTCGGGCTGGTGCACCGTGAGCTCGACGACCGGCGGAGGGTCTTCGGTTCCAGCCGTTTCAATCGCGTCCGGTGGCTGCACGGGCTGCTCGCCCTGCCAATACTTCAACCCGTAGTACCCAGCGGCACACAGGATCGTGCTCAACATGGCGATATTGAGCAGCGCAGAGCCCAAGCTCCGCTCCGGTTCGGGAGCCCTCATCACCATCGGGCGTGGTGGAGCGGGCCTTTCCGCTCGTTCGCGACCCAGCTTTCGGAAGACTACGCCACACTGGGGACAAGACCCTTCGTTCGTCTCGTATTCACACTTTGGACACTTCACCGGAGCCTCGCTTGCTTCGAGTTATGGTTTGATGACGAGTGATCAAGCTTCGACAAAGTCTCGATTCGCGCGAACCGTTTCGACAGCGCTCTCTAACGCTCTAGTAAACGTTCGAACCTCCTCTTCCTTAGTGTAGCGTCCCAAGCTGACCCGGATCGAGCCCTGGACAGCTTCCCGGTCGAGTCCCATCCCCACGAGCACGTGAGACCCGGTGGCGCCAGCATCGCACGCGGCGCCGGTCGAAACCCCGAATCCGGCCGCGTCGAGAGCGTTCACGAGCTTTCTGCCGTCGATGCCTTCGAAGCGTAAGTTCACCGTATTGGGCGTGCGTTCCACGCCGCGACCGTTCACGTGACTTCCTCGGATGCGCTCGAGAACTTCGGCCTCGAGCTCGTCACGTAGTCGAGCAAGCTTGCGTGCCTCAGTGTCGAGACTCGCCTGCACTTGCCGGCAGGCCTCCGCGAGTCCGACGACGCCGGCGACGTTTTCGGTGCCCGGCCTCAAGGCGCGCTCTTGGCCGCCGCCGAGAAACATCGCGTTGCAGGGCACGCCGGTTTTCACATAGAGGGCCCCAACCCCGTTCGGGCCATAGAACTTGTGAGCCGAAAGCGACAGCAAGTCGACGCCGAGAGCACGAACATCTACCGGAATCTTCCCGCACGCCTGAACAGCGTCCGTGTGAAACAACGCCCCGACTTCACTCGCAGCGTTCGCGAGCTCTGAGATCGGCTGTAACACCCCGGTCTCATTGTTAGCGGCCATGATCGAAACGAGCAACGTGTCCGGGCGGAGAGCAGCGGCCAGCCGTTCTGGCGTGACGCGCCCACGCTCGTCGGCCGCGACGATCGTGACTCCCCAGCCTCGACTTTCGAGATGACGCAATACCGCCAGAACCGCGTGGTGCTCGATGTTCGAAGCGATGAGATGACGTCGCTCGCCCTCGCCGGCTGCGGAAGTCGTCCCCAGAATGGCCAGGTTGTCGGCCTCGGTGCCACCGGCGGTGAAAATGATCTCCTCGGGGCTCGCCCCCAGAAAATCGGCGACGACCTCTCTCGAGCGCGCCAGAGCCTCATGCGCCCGGCGCCCCAACCGATGGATGCTCGAGGGGTTTCCGAAATCCTCCCTCAGGTACGGGAGCATCGCCTCCAGCACCTCCGGTGCGAGCGGCGTTGTCGCGTTGTAATCCAGATAGACGATTCGATCCAAGTTGTAGACGGCCCCTAACCCTATGTCTTTTCTAGCATAAATTTGCCCGCGGGACCAGAGACAGACCTAATTCCATGTGCTAGCATATTTCTAATGGACGATACCCTCGACGCTGTCTCCAGTTCCCACGGTGAGCCCGAGCTGCGGTGCATCCAGTTCCGGGTCGACCACGACGTGGCCCGAATCGCACTCGATCGACCTGAAGCCTCGAACGCGCTGAGTCTCGCGATGCTAGAAGAGATCGACCACGCGGTCGGTACGCTCGAGCTCAACGAGGCTGTCAAAGTCGTCGTGTTCAGCGGCAGTGACAAGGCGTTTTCGAGCGGGCTCGACATCGCCGAGCATACGGACGAGAACGTCTACCAGCTTCTCGAGGCGTTCCACCAGATCATTCGCCGACTGATGGAGCTCGAGGCCGTCAGCATTTCGGTGGTCAAAGGCATGGCCCTCGGTGCGGGCTGCGAGCTCGCTGCGAGCTGCGATTTCTGTTTCGCAGCCGAGGGCTCGAAATTGGGCCAGCCCGAGCTCAAAGCGGGCTTGTTCCCCTCAGTCGCACCCGTCATTTACCCGCGACTCGTGGGACTGCATCGAACCTACGAAATGATCCTGACCGGTCGCGTTTACGATGCCCGGGAGGCCGAATCGATTGGCCTCATCACCCGCACCGTCGCGCCCGACCAACTCGACACCGAGGTCGACAAATGGATACAGTTCCTCCAGGGCTTCTCCACTCCGGTTCTCCGCCTCGCGCGACGCGCGATCTCGGACGCCGTGAACCTTCCCTTCGATGAAGGCCTGCGCCACGTGGAAGAGGTCTACCTCAACCAGTTGGTGTCCACCGAGGACGCCAAAGAGGGCGTCCGCGCGCTGCGCGAACGACGCGCCCCTGTCTGGAAGAACCGCTAGCCGTCGCACCGCCCCACCCAACTTTCGTTAACGTCGGCAGCTGGGATATAATCACGTTTCTGTCAACGGCTTGCCTATCGAGGAGAACGACAACCGATGCCCAATTTTGACCTGAGTGAGGACCATCTCGCGGTGGAGCAGATGGTGCGCGATTTCGCAGCCAAAGAAGTGGCACCTCATATCCAAGAGAACGACGCCAAGAAACATTTCGATCGCTCAGTGTTGAAGAAGATGGCGGAGCTCAATATTCTCGGCATCTGTGTTCCAGAAGAGTACGGCGGCGCAGGAATGGACTATGTGTCTCTGGGGCTTGCGTGTGAAGAGCTCGAATACGTCGATACGTCCCTTCGCGTCATCATGTCGGTACACGTCGGTCTCAACAGTTTGTCACTCCTCGCATGGGCAAACGAAGACCAGAAGCAACGCTATCTCGTGCCACAGGCGAAGGGAGAGAAAATCTCGACCTACGGCCTGACCGAGCCCAACGCCGGCAGCGACGCTGTTGGAATCCAGACGACAGCCGTCAAGAAGGGCGAACGCTACATACTCAATGGCGAAAAGCAGTGGATCTCCTTGGCCGAAGTCGCGGACAACTTCCTCGTTATCGCGTGGACGGATCAAGAAAAGAAGAAGAATCGCGACCACAGCGGGCTCTCGGCGTTCATCGTCGAGCGCACGTTCAAAGGGTTCGAAAGCGGCGCGATGACCCACAAGTGGGGCATCAAGGCGGGAAATACAGGCTGGTTCAAGCTTTCGGACGTGGAAGTTCCCGAGGAGAACCTTCTCGCGAAAGAGGGCGAGGGTTTCAAGATCGCCATGTTCTCTCTCGACCAGGGGCGCTACACTGTCGCCGCCGGGGCGACCGGCCTCATCCGCGCGTGCCTCGACGAAAGCGTGAAGTGGGCCCAAGAGCGCCAGACCTTCGGCCAACCTATCGGCCAACATCAGCTCGTAAAACAGATGATTGCCAACATGGCGCGGGACTACGAGTGCTCGCGCCTTCTCTGGCTCAAGGCGGGTGAGCTCAAAAATCAAGGAAAGCGCAACACAAAGGAGTCTTCACTGGCGAAATGGGTGTCGACCGTCGCCTCGGAGCAAGCAGGCTCGGACGCTATTCAAATCCTCGGCTCGTACGGCTACTCGGACGAGTACCCCGTTGGCAGATTCTGGCGAAACTCCAAAGGCGGCGTCATCTATGAGGGAACACGTGAGATCCACACGCTGATGCAAGCCGATTACGCCCTCGGGTACCGGGTCGACAAACCCACCCGAATTTCGCTGCCCAAGTACGAAAAGTCCTAACCGAGGCGTCCCCGCGGTTCCGATTTTGGCCCGGGGTCGCGCTTGCCGTCGGCTTTCCGACTCGACTAGAATAATTAGCAACAAACCAGCCAAGCATTCTTTGAGAGCACTCCGTATCGCCTGAAGCCACTAACATCAGATAGTACGACTCACGATGTTGTATCCGGCAGTGGACACACGACAAAACGTCAAACGACAGGAGGAGAATAAACCGTGAAGGTCGATCTGGAAGCCCTGTTCGTTGCTTTCAGCGATGACTCCGTGGAGCGGAGTTATTATCTCGACGGGGACTCGGGACGCGTTTTCAACGTCCTGGAAGATCACGACGACCCCGAGACGAGGGAGCTCGTTTGGGCGCTCGAGTCAGACACGCGCGAACGCTACATTCAGGTCCCCAAGCCGAGTCTAGAGGAGACGCTGAAAGAGCAGGACGCCTTTGTTGAAACCCTCGAGGGAGACATGAGGGAGAAGTTCGACAAAGTCATCGAGGACGACCACGACGGCGCGAAATTCGCCGAGTACGTCGAACGCAATCGCGATGCTCGCGAGGCCTGGCGCGACTACCGTGTCGTTCGCTCGCGTGCCCAAGCCAGCGAGTGGATCGAGACGTTGAATCTCTCCGTCGATTGACGGGGAGCTCGCCGACAAGAGTCGGCGTCGCCGGTTGGTCCTACCCGGACTGGGACGGCATCGTTTATCCCAAAACTCCCCGCTTCGACGGCCTGGCTTTCCTCGCCCGCTATTTCGATACCATCGAAATCAACAGCCCCTTTTACAGAATCCCGACCGCGAGCACGACCGCCTCTTGGGCTCGCCGTACGACTACAAACCCCAACTTCCGTTTCACGCTCAAACTGTTCAAGGGGTTCACTCACGACCGCAACGCAAACGTCGAGAACGAGCGCGCTTACAAGAATTCGCTGGTCCCACTTCTCGAACACGGACTACTGGGCGGAGTGCTGCTTCAATTTCCGTGGTCGTTCAAAAACATCCCCGAAAGCCGCGCCTATTTGAACGACCTTCTCGAGCGCTTCGCCGACTACCCGCTCGTCGTCGAACTACGCCACGCGTCCTGGAACGAAAAAGAATTCTATGAATACTTGCAACGGCAAGCCGTGGGGTTTTGCAATATCGATCAACCCGTCATCGGGCGCTCGATCGGGCCGTCCAAAGAGTCGACGGGCCCTATCGGCTACGTGCGACTCCATGGCCGCAACTATCAAGACTGGTTCCGCGAGGACGCCGGTCGCGACGCTCGCTACGACTATCTCTATAGCCAGGCCGAGCTCGACCCGTGGACCGACAAAATCTCCGAGATCAGCGAGAACGCGTCCGAGACGTACGTGATCACGAACAATCATTTCCGTGGTCAGGCCGTGGTGAACGCGCTGCAAATCCGATCGCGTGTCGAGGGGCGGAAGGTGAAGGCTCCGTCGTCGCTGGTCGAGCACTATCCGGTTCTAGAGCCCATCACTGAAGTTGAAGGCCCCGCACAGGGCCGATTGTTCTGAGAAGCTTCCGTTCCCGTTCCCGTTCCCGTTCCCGATTGGCGCCGGGAAGCGTGCGTTCGTGTCGTGGTTTCTAAATCTGGACACCAACCGGAGATAGCGTTTTCGCTTCCCGCGGGGCCGATGACAACGAGATCGTCGTAGATGAGCGGAGCCATCGTGAATGTCTCGCCTATCGCGGAATCGGCGAAGCCTGGACCCAGCCCAGAGCCCGAACCGCCCTCGAGGTCCAGCCCGTGGCACGCAGCACACGCGTTCCGATACAAGTCCCCTCCCGAGGAAGGCGGCATTCTACTTGAACGTTAAAGAGCCGCGCCAGAGGTCTCGACGTTGAGCTACCGAGTCCCCGCACCGCTTCGAGACGGACGAAGAACGAAACACGGAACCACAAGAGCGGGATGAACACAGACAAAGCATGAGGAGACGAGACCGACGAAACCCGGACCAGCCTGTGGGGAAAAACCCTCATTCTAGTGGCGGTGTTTTCACCCTTTTCTCATCACTTGCGCGAGATCACAGATCCGATACTCTGATTTCCACTAACAAAGACGGGGGTCTGCCATGGTCCAGCCAACAGCAAGCGGCGCCAATGTGATCGCCATCGCGAACTGCAAGGGTGGTGTCGCGAAAACCACCACGACGGTCAACCTGGGGGCGGCTCTGGCGGGCCGGGGGCGGCGCGTGCTCCTCGTCGACCTCGACGCGCAGCAAGATCTCTGCGCGGCGCTTCGCGCTCGCCTCCCGCGGCCGGGCTTGGCGGACGTGCTTGTCAGCACGGCGTTTTTCGACACCGGCAATCTCGCCGAGGCATTCGTCATCTCTCACGGGATGACGGTCGCCGGCGGATACGGCATCGCCCATGCTGAGCGGGAGCTCGCCACGAACGGGAGCTGGGAAAACGCGCTAAAGCGGGCGCTAGCGCCTCACCTGTCCCAGTTCGACTACGTTTTGCTGGACTGCGCGCCATCGAGCAGCTGCCTCACGACCAATGCGCTCGTTGCCGCGGAGGACGTCGTAGTTCCCATCCAAACCGAATTTCTCGCAGCGAATCAGCTGTCGAGCATCATGTCGGCAGTCGACGATGTGCGTTCGCGGCTCAACTCGTCCATCAGGATTCGCGGATTCCTTCCTACGATGTACGACGGGCGGAGCAACCACGCGCTGGGCGTTATGGAGCACATAGCACTCCAGGCACACATGTGGGGCGTGCGAGCGTTCAAGCCGATCCCTCGAGCGGTGCGGCTCGCGGAGGCCAGCGAGGCGGGGCGGCCGATTTGTCAGTTCGACGAAGACTCGCCGGCGACGATAGCCTACGATGAGCTTGCGGGCGAGATCGATCATCGGTATCAGTTGAGAGCATCGATGTTCGCATCGACGCAACCGCGCTCGGTTGGGGCTTTCTTGTAGAGAAGCTCAGGCTTTCCACAGCGGCGAGTTCGCTGCTCCCCCTCATCCGGCCGCCTTCGGCGGCCGACCTCTCCCCAGAGGGGAGAGGTTATTAATTCTGATGAACCTCTCCCCCCTGGGGAAAGAGTTTCACGGAGGCAAGCAATAGCTCGTCGGGTGAGGGGGCGCCGCCCGAAGGCAGCGTCGGACTTCGAACTTGAAGAAGGCGACTTCCTCGCCCTGGTACGGTCGCTACAAGGCGGGGGGCGCGGCGATGTTGAGGATGTCCTTGATCACGCAGGCGGCGGTAGCTAGTGGACCGCCTTTGCTGCTCTTGACGCTTATCGTGCCCATCACGTCGGTTTCGAAGACGCAGCCTTTCTCGCCCGGGCCGAGCTCGTACAGCGGGTCCTCGGGCTCGAGCGCCTCCGGCTGAGTCTTCAATTCAATGGTACCTTCTTCGGTGCGCGCACCCGTGGCAATCAGACGGATGCGGCGTCTTCGCGAGCGCGCGGCGTCGAACTCCTTCTTGCCGATCGCGCCGACGCCTGTTGTGTCGACGGCTTCGAGCAGGAGCGTCGGGTCCCAGATCGCGCGCGCAACGATCAGGAGCTTATACGCAGCGTCCCAGCCATCCAGATCCAAACGCGGATCGGCTTCGATCGTTCCTTCGATTCGGGCGCGCTCGATGGATTCTTCGAGCGCGATCCCGGCCTCGAGGTCCCGAAGGATCTGATTCGTCGTGTCGTTGAAAACGCCGCGGAATCGCTGGAGCTTGGCACCGCGGACTCCTAGACTGCCGACCTCGAGAGTCGGCAGCGGAATGCCAACGGCGGCGGATGCACCGAGTCGGCCGCCCCGCGCACGCGCGATCTCGGAGAGCTCCCGATGCTGGTGTCGACGAGAATTCCTTCCGAAACCTCGGCAAGAGCATCGGTCAGCTCGACACGCCCCGCGCCCTCTAGCGAGGTCACGCTTCCGGAGCTTCTTTTGGCTTCGAGGATCTTCGACATCTCATGCCCGCCAGCCAAGATGCCTCCTCGCCGGTCGAACACGGATTGGAGGCGCAATCGAACGCCTTCGCGGGAATAACCGTCGTTGTCCGCAAGCAGTTTCAGCAGAGACTGCCCCACGTTCCCGAAGCCGAGTAAAACGATGTCGATCTGTTTCACGCTTAGGTTTCCTAGGACTCCTGGAGCTCGGGCACGGTCCCCGAATGTCCATCGTACGAGCGACGATGCTACCAGACTTTGAGACGCAGAGCGTTAGGGCGCCGGGCTCGCGCTCTCAGGCTCTCGTACTTCGAACGTGAGTGTGGCCCAGAAGCTCTCCCATCGAACCTCCGGGTCGTCGTCCAAGCGGATCATGTGGATGGTCCGGAGAAACCATCGACCTGCCGACGAAATCGTCACTTCGACCAGCCCTTCACCGTCGGTCTTCGTGAGAATCTCTCCCCCGGATCCACCGGCTTTACCGCCCATCACGCTGGCGCCGACCAACGCTTCGCCGTCGTACACGACGCGCACGGTCAACGGCCCCCCGGGAGCCACCGCGTTTGGGTTGACGCTCGGAACGATCTCGAGGAGATGACCGACGGGTTTGGACCAGGCCGGACTCTCCTCATCTTCCTCGAGCACGCCCACGTCGATCACGGCCTTCGCCCACTTTGCGTAGCGCTCCACCGCAGGTTGTTTCTCTTCGCCGAGCTCGAGCAGCATCTCCGAAATCGCGTCCAGTCCGTTTGCGTCGAGATAGTCGGAGAAATCTTGCGCCTTCAGCCTTACCCGCCGAGCTCTCGTCGATAGCGCGAGAACGTGGCTTCCGGGGGCGGCGGGGGTGATTTCGAACGTGAGCGATTTCCCCTCCACTCGAAACTCCGAGATCGAGCGTTTCTCACTGGGGGTGTGGAGCGCCAAGGCGGTCACCCGATGCTCGCCCAATAGCGACAGACTTTCGGGGAAGGCATCGCCACTATTCACGAAGATTCGTGTCGTTTCGAAAGGCTCGAGACGGTACTGGCCCGCCAATACCCACAGGTCGTGAGCAGGAACCGAAGACGTGATGGCGAGTGAAGCGACAAAGACGAACGCCCCCGCCCAGTGATGGGGCGCGGGGCGCCTCGACATCGCGAAAACCCCCTACGCGGCGGAAAACTCAGCGGTCAGGCGGGCGGTTCCCCAATCGAGAACCAACTTCCCCTTGTCGCCACTCGCCTCGAGCTTGATGGTCATGTTGTCGACGGCGGTATCGAGCTTCGAGATGGTTCCGGTCGTCTTGGCAACGACTTTCGTGGGCGAGAAATCTCCGCCAAGCCCCTCGGCCACAACGAGCGACCACTGCTTGTTCTCATCGAAGTGAGCAACGAGCGTGTAGCTCCCTTTGGGCACGGTCATATCACCGAGTTTCAGTTCGACGTCCGTGGTCAACGTCGTTGCGCGATCCGCGCCCATCCGCCAGTACCCGCCGGGTGGTAGAAGGCTCAAGACATCGCGCCCCTTGGATTCGGGGCCGGTGAATTCGACCTTGACTTCGCCACCGCCAATCATCGCGCTCGAGCTACCCGGTTTGTTGCCGTGTCCGAGGACATTCGGAGCTACCAGCGTAGCGGCGACAGCGACAACGATACCCAACAGTACTAGCTTTCTTAACATGTTCCAGTCTCCTACTTTGTTGTTCTATGGATCACCAGTCGCCGCCACCGGTCCAATGGCATTTTCGATCTCGGGACCGAGGGTTTCTCGCGACTGGAAGTTGACGAAATGTTTCACGATCGTGCCCGACCCGTTGACCAAAAATAACGTCGGGAAGATGTTCACGTTTCCGAGCGAGGCGCGAACCTCGTCGGTGAGATGAAGGTTCGTGTAGTTGGTTCCGACTTTCTCAGCATACTCGGCGCGGTAGGCATCGTCGTACTTGAGCTTGAGAATCGTGTCGGCGTTAAGCCCGACCACGGCGAATCCTTTGCTCTCGTACTCGTCCTGAAGCGCGATGAGCTCGGGAGCAATCTTGACGCACGGTGGGCAGTTCGTGAACCAAACGTAGACGAGAACCGCCTTCCCTGAGTACTGACCGAGACTGACGTCTTCTCCGGCAAAGCTCGTTCCCGAGACCGCGGGAAGGCGTTTGCCCTCCCAACCGGTGAGCGTCCGCTCAACGGCGGTGTTGAAACGGGCGTCACTTTGGACAGCTTCCTTGTTGATGCCTGTCAGCTCTCCCGTAGACGGGTCACGCTGAACAAAATTCTTCGGCATCCGCGGATCGGCTTGCATGATCGAAAGCACAACCGCGGACTCCTCGGGACCATAAAACGCGAACTGCCCGGAGATCTCGTCGAGCGTCGGCATCCGAGCTTCCCGGCCTTCGAATTCGACGATAAAGAGCGGAATGCGAAAAAACGCGTTGGTGAGCTTGTCGAGGGCGGCGCGCTCCACGGGTTCCGTGAACACCTCGTTGTAAAGGTTTGACACAACGAGCCGCTCGCCCTGCTTCGCGTTTTCCTTGATGTAGTCGATGATGCGTCGCTCAGCATCATCGGTATCCTGAGCGAACGCACCGGTGCTCGCGAACGCTAGTGCACATACAATCCAACGCATACCAACTCCTTGAGTTAGAGGACTCACTCCTGATCGCGATTGCCATCTTAGACCCGGACACCAAGCAGCGCAAGGCGGCCGTAGATGTCCCGCAGCCGGCACCGACCTGACCTCAAATGAGGACAGGAAGTCGCGCTAACTCGTTGAACACAAGGCTCTTAACGACGGCACGCGTTTTGCTCTCTCAAAGAGCAACGAGGAGGGCATCATGAAGAAATGGGTCCTGGTCTTCGGTTCTTTCTTCCTCAACAGTCTGTCTGGGCAGGCGGTGGCGGCCGAGCGTGTGAAACTCAACGGCTATGCCGAGTGGCGCTACGACGATGTGCTGATTGTCGAAGGCCAGCGAGTGCGCGTCTCCGAGCGCACCCTATTCCTCGGAAAGACGCGTCGGGGCGATTTGGACTCCATTCCTCTTGGCTACGAGATCAAAGTCGACGGCTACCGAAACGCCGACGGCTCCATCTTCGCTCGCAAGCTCGAAGCAAAACCGAATGGATCCGCGATGTTCGAGGGACAGGTCAGCTCGGAGTTCGAGGCGATTGAGCGCCAATGGCGCCGTCGCGGATACGTTTTCGAGGAGGGCGCCTCGGGAAACAGCGGGCGGCTCGGCGCGCTGGTCGAGGACGGTCCCGAAGTCGATCGGGTGCGGCGCATGATCGGCCGCCTCGTCCCGCCGTCGCAGCAGGTCGGGGATTTCCACGCGTACGTCATACAAAACGCCGCGTGGAACGCGATGGCAGCGCCGAATGGCTCGGTTTTCGTGTTCAGCGGACTCCTGGACGCGATGGACGACGACGAGCTCGCTATCATCGTCGGGCACGAGCTCGTCCACGCCACCCATGAGCATTCCCGACGCCAGTACAAACGCGGTCTCTGGACCCAGCTTGGCCTCGCCGCTGCTCTCGCTGTCGCCGGAAGCCAGGACCCCAGCTGCGATAATTACGCGAACCCTTCTCGGGCCGGTCTCCAGGCTGGGATCGAGACCGCCGCCGTCATTGGCGCTCTCGCGTTTCAAAACGGCTACAGCCGTCAACACGAGGACCAGGCGGACCGGGTCGGCTTACGCTACGCTTACGAGGCTGGCTACGACGTCTCCAAGGCGCCCGAGCTCTGGCGCCGATTCGCTGCCAAGTACGGGAGACAGCCGGACGCATTGAATTTCTTCTTTGGCTCGCACTCGACTCCGAGCGCCCGTTCCCGGCATCTGGAACGAGAAATCCGTCTCAATTACCGATAGAGCATGCTCTTTGCCCCGCAAAGCGCCGCGAATTGCTAGAATCTCCCCGTCCTAGGAGGTATAACGGATGTCAGTTCGCTCGGCTGCGCTCATCATCGTGGCTCTACATCAGTTCTTCGCGGCCGCAGACCTCGCCGAGGCTCAACGTCAGAAAGGAAAGCTCGGTGGTGGCGCTGGATTCGCCTGGCTCTCCGACCCGGATCTCCAACTCGGAAGCACCGCGACCGTCGGGGGTTTCATCGGCCTTCGACTCAATGACAACTTCAGCATCGAGGGTGGAGTCTATTTCAACCGCGTCAACCGAGTTTACAACGTTTTCGGGGAACCGTTGGACAAGGAGCCGGTCGTGATCACGCCTGATTTCCGCTTCGAGTCGACCCGGTATCACGCGGATGGGACGGTGGTGATCAACCTCGGACGACGCCATCCTTTCCACCCCTTTATCCTTGTCGGCGGCGGCATTCAGCGCCGCGACGAAAAGCGGACCAACTTCTCCATCGACACAGAGCCCGATACCGGTCTGGAGATTCTTATTCCCGAAGTTGGCCCCAAGGAAACGCGCTACCTCCCCAACGCCATCGTCGGCGGCGGGGCCGACATTTATTTCATGTACAACCTGGCGGCACGCGCCGAGGTCCGAGTGTGGGTTCCAAAGTCCTGGAACGAACGCACGTTCGCGTTGTTCTTCGCTGCAACGTATTTCTTTTAGCGGTTCTGTAGTCTTTTCGTTCCCGTTCCGTAGCCTCCCGGCAATATTTCTCGTCCGAGATCGTAACGCAGCCGTTCGGTCGGAAGGCGGCACCGCACTCCAGATTGCCACCGCGAATCGCTGCTCCAGGCTGGGTTGTCCGAGAAAGCTGTCTGTGACCCCGATGTCACCGTTCGTAGATCGTGCCCGTGCCCCGTTCGTAAAGTCCGGAGTCAGTCGGGAACGGGTCGGGAACGGGATCCTTCGGTCACGGCAGGATTTTTTTCAGCGGCCCAGCTTGTCTTTTAGGAAACGCGCAATCCTCAATCCATCCATCCAATTGAACGGGAAGATCGCGGTTGTGTAGTGGCCACACGGAAGCTCGAAGACTTCATGGTCGATCTCACGCTTCTGGAAATCCCGTAACAGCTCGCGCGACAAGTCCGGAGGAAATGACAAGTCGTAGCGACCGTAGATCAGCAGCGATGGCCGCCGGAGGCGGGCGAGGTGCTCGTAGTAGCTGAACGGGCTCAACGGCAACCAGAGCTTGCGCAGCTCGTTGAGGTCGACGCCCTGTTCGAGCCCCTCCCTCACCTGTCGCGTGGAGATCCCCCGCCACACCACATCCGCGAAGTACGGCGAGATGTGATTGAATACGCCGGCCTCGAGGCGCGGCTCGTGGGCAATGACGACGAAGGCAATGGCAGAGCCCAGACTCGTCCCCACGATCCCGAGGGGCCCATAGCCTGAAGCCTCGAGCCACGACACCGCGGCACGGGCGTCGAGCACCGCTTGCCGGCACGATTGCAGCGTGCGCCCGATGTTGGGACTTATGGTGAAATCCGCGCGCACCAAGTCGTCCGGCATGCGCCGCTCGTGATACGGCAGTGCCAGCTTGAGCGCGCCTACGCCGAATCGGTTGAGCAACCGGCAGAGACCATCCTGGGCTCCTTCTTTAGCATTCCAATGAGGTAAGACGACCACGGCCGGACCGCGGGGAGCCGCCGGATAGAAACTTGCGTGAACGCGATCGTTAGCGGGAACACCCGTGGGCGCGGGCGACGTGAACGTCAGGTGCCCGTCATCGAGGCGGAAATCCTCCACCGGGGCGAGCTCGAAGTACGTATCACTATCGGCAAGCGCGCGCTGCGCATGCTCGTGAAGTATCTCGCGAGGGTCAGCGCCGTGGCCGGCTCCAGTGTCGTCCCACGAGCCAAGGCTCGGCAAAAACTCGGCGCCCCAATCGAACGGCAAAACTCGTCGTTCGAAGTCGTCGGTGAAAGCGAGCCTGCGCTCCCACGCATGAAAGAAACTGCGAATCAACGGACTCTTGGGACTAGTGGACTAGTGCGGCTCGCTGTAGTCGCGAAGCATCTTTCTGAGCTCCATCTGGTGGAACTCTTCTTGGCCGATCATTGTGCGCGCAAACTCCTCGAGGTAGATGGAGGCGTCTTGTACGGTTTCCAGAAGCTCGATATACAGCTTCACCGCGTTCTCCTCGTGGTTCAAGCTCTCCGACAGGATGTCCCGCAGCGTATGCTTGAACGTCTCTTCCATCGGCGCCACCCTCAACGACGGGTGCCCACCGATCCCAGTAAGGATCTCCCCGACTTGCTGGGCGTGCGTGAGCGATTCGGCAGCCTGGGCCTTCATGAACTCGACGATCGGGAGTCGATTCGGTCCCGTCACCATCAGAGCGTAGTGTGTATACCGAACGACCCCGGCGAGCTCCTGCTCGAGGATCGAGTTGAGAATCTCGACGGTTTTCTCATTATCCAGCTTGCGCATAGAATCCATTGTATTCCAACTCAGCTCCGAGTGCTTGAACCGAGCCTACCTGCCGGCTTGTGGACTGTAACAGTTATTCGTTGCGCAAATCGCGAGGTCATTTTGGGGGCTTGCAGGCGTGATGACGACGATATATCTAGATATTTCCCGCCTTCCGCAGCGAGCTTGTCGAATTGAGGGCTAGGCCGAAGGCCGAACTGCAATGATTTCTCGCAACGAGGAGACCAGGTCTTCGATGATCTTCTCAAAAAGCGCGCGCGGCATCTCGCCATCGCGAGTGTGCGCGGAGAGGAACGTCAAGTGCGCGCAAACTCCTTCGCGAGCGCAGCCTGAATGATGACGTTCTTACCGGAGATCTCGATGTAGCCCTGCCGATTGAGATCACTGATCATGCGCGATACGGTTTCTCGCGTCGCGCCAATCATGTTCGCGATCTCCTGATGTGTGGGACGTCGAAAAGACACCCGCCCATCCGCCTGCCGGGTGCCATCCTCACTAGCCATCTCGAGCAGGATCCGGGCAACCCTTCCGTAGACGTCGTGTAGCGCGAGATTTCCGATTTGCTGGTTCGCTTTGCGAAGCCGCGATGAGAGCACTGAAAGCAAATTGATCAGGACGCGGGGGCGCTTTTCGACGATCGACAGGAAATCTCGCTGGTGAAGGACCACCATCTCGGTTTCTTGGAGCGCGATCGCCGTCGCTGAGCGCGGCTCGTTGTCGAGCAAGCTCATCTCACCGAAAAAATCACCGTCCGACAACATCGCGAGAATGATCTCGCGGCCATCGTCCGAAAGTATCGTGACCTTGATTCGACCCGAGAGAATCATGAACAAAGCGTCCCCGAGGTCGTGCTCGAAAAAAATGACCCCGTCCTTGGGATACTTGCGTCGAGTCGCGATGCTGATGAGGCTTTCTAGATCCTCGTCTTCCAACCCGGCGAACAGCGGCACCTGGCGGAAGAGCTCGGCGGATACCATTCATGCCCCCTTTTCGGTCTAGCTTCCTGGGCTCGCACTCATTGTACGCGAGTTCGTTGCCCGTTCACCAGCATCCACGCGTCACGGCACCATGTGTACAGAGAGCGTTTCAACGGATGTTGCCGCCTCCGACCCGCTCACGAACCCTTGCGGCTCGAAAGCGCCGTCCTCGCGCGCGGTGAGCAATCCGAGCGACACTGCCAAGGACGCCGCGTCATAGCGCGAGTTCTCAGCCGCGAGGTCGGAGAAGTTTTGATCGAATCGCGACGACTCCCGCGCGGTCCGATATGCCTCGGGCGAGAGCCGTTCCAGGGCGCGGGAGAGTGCATCAGCAAGCTCGAATCGCCTGACGAACCCACCCGGCTGAAACATGTGGTTCGGATACACTTCGAGGATTCCCACTCCAAGCACGCGCCGAATATAGGTTGACGCCCAGCTGTCGGCGATATCGGTAGCGATCACGCTCGCCCCCGTCGGCGCTCCGTCGAACGCTCCCCGGAGCTCGAGATAGACGAGCGCGGCGAGCTGCGCTCGGTTCAGACGTTCGGCGTCGCGGATCCCGATATATTCCGGAGGCAAGTTC
>CAMYKY010000056.1:0-53294 GCA_947259165.1 uncultured Acidobacteriota bacterium
AATGACCTCTCCCCCCAACGGGGGGAGAGGTCGATGGCGCGCTAGCGCCACCGGGTGAGGGGGCACTCCGCGTTTGATATACTCCGCGCCCATGCAGTTCGATCTTTTTGACGCGGGTGGCAATACGATTTTGGGCTCGCCGACCTACGCGGAGTTTAAAGAAAAGCTTCGCGATAGCGGGTGTGACAAGTGCGCGTTGCACACCGGGCGGACGAACATCGTCGTCGATCGCGGCAATCCTTCGGCTCACATCATGACGATCGGTGAGGGGCCGGGCGAGAACGAAGACAAACAGGGGCTCGCGTTCGTCGGACGTGCGGGTCAGCTCTTTGACAAGGTGCTAAGCGCGGTGGGTATCGACACGAACCGGGACATGCTCATCGCCAACGTCGTGAAGTGCCGGCCTCCAGACAACCGCAACCCTCGCGCGGAAGAAGCGGCGGAGTGTATCTCGTACTTACAGCGGCAAATCGAGCTCGTAAAGCCCAAGGTGATTCTGCTACTCGGGGCCACGGCGTTGAAGCACATGGACAAATCGAAGACGACGTTTCAAATGTCCGACGAGGCGGGAAAGTTCTTCTCGCTGAGCGACTATCCCGGAGTCCAGTTCATGGTGCTCTATCACCCGGCGGCGTTGCTCTATAACGCGAAGCTCAAGCCGGCGATGTGGGAGCATGTCAAACGCCTTCGACGCTACTTGGAAGACAACGGTTTGTTCAAGAAAAGCCCTCAGCCATCGCCCGTAAGCAATCAACTCCCGCAAACCGAGCCCCCCGGACCTGAATGCTGAATGCCGAATGCTGGTCAAGGCCACTGCGCAAGGTGAATTCTCACTTCTAGAACTCGGTCTTTCCTGCGAATCTTTGCGTTGACGGTTTCCCCGGGACGTCGCCGTTGGATCAGCGACCCGGCGCGTTCTCCAGAAACCACCGCACGCCCATCGAGCTCGAGCAACACATCCCCGGCCTGAAGACCCGCTTCGGCCGCCGGTCCTCCCGCCGCGATGTAGGAAAACCGCACGCCGTCGCCCTCGAAGCTATTGTCAACGCCCACGCCAAAATACGCCCGCTTCGCGGCACGCCTGGAACGAAACTCGCCATCGCCGTCCGCGCTCCCCGCGGTGAGGACGGGGCGCTCGGCTGTCTGTAACAGGTGGTTCGAAACGTTGTAGCTAACCCGCAGCACGCTCTCGACGCCGTCCAAGTTCACGAACTGAGAGTCGTCGGTAGGTTTGTGATAGTCGCCGTGAAGGCCCGTAAAGAAAAACAGCGCGGGAACGCCCGCACGAATGAACGAGGCGTGATCGCTCGAGGTTTCTGCCGAAAACCGTGTCGAGAACGTCAACTCCTCGTCGCCCGCGTAGCGCTCCAGGGTCTCGATGAGACTCGGAACCAGGTCAGCCCCGCCGATGTAAAGACGTTTGTGTCGGAGTCGGCCAATCATGTCCAAGTTGACCATCGCAACGACTTTCTCGAGATGGGTCGAGCTCTCCGTATAATGTCGCGACCCGCGCAGTCCCAATTCTTCTCCCGCGAAAGCAGCAAACAAGATGCCGCGAGGTCGATCGTCGCTTTGCGAGAAAACGCGCGCGAGCTCCAAGACGCCAGCGACGCCTGACGCGTTGTCATCCGCACCATTGTGAATCTTGCCGTTTGCTTGGCGTTCCCGGCTTCCGTACTCGCCGAGCCCCAAATGGTCGTAGTGCGCGCCGATCACGATGTGCTCAGGCGCGCCGGCCGTCGATGAAGCCAGTGTCGCGGGAAGATACCCGATGACGTTCGAGACCTCGACGTTCGTTCTGCGAACGTCCAACAACAAATCAATCGTCACGCCGTCCAGCTCGAACGACCGCGGCTTGATCGTCTCATCGATGCTCCGCTGCACGTCACCCAGATTCGCCCCGGCGGCGCGAAAAAGCTGCTCGGCAGTCTCGAGACTCAAGTGGAGTACCGGGACTGGCATGCTTTCCGCACCCAAATCGACGCCGAACGGAATGAGCCGATCTTCGCGACGTTGCAACGGACCATTAACAAGGATGACGGCCGCGGCGCCTCGGCTGACCGCGTTTTCGACCTTGCGAACGAACGTCGCATGCCAACCATCCTTCTCGAACGAACCTCGTCCGAGGGCCTGCCCGGGAACGTAGCGCAACAAGATCACAGCCTTGCCTTCGATATCGATGCCGCGGTAGTCGTCGTAGCCAGACTCGGGAGCGGTAACGCCGTAGCCCGCGAAGACGACGGGTGCTGAGAGCTCGCCAGCAGAGCTGAACGTCATCGGCAGAAAATCAGAAGCTTGTTCGAGCGTGAGAACACCTTCGGCCAAGCGCAGTGAAACTTTTGTGCGGGGACCGATTTCCTTCCCTAACAGGACCCGGAAGGTCTGAAGGAACGTGCCGTCATCACCAACAGGCTTCAGCCCCAGGTCTGCGAACTGCGCTGCCACGTAGCGAGCAGCTAGCTGCAAGCCCTCAGTGCCGTTGCCGCGGCCATTGAGCTCGTCTGAAGCAAGGTATTGAATGTGTTGTTCGAGCGCTTCGCGATCGAACACCGACTCACGAGGCGTTGGGGATTGGGTTTCAGCGGCGTGGATCGTGCTCGCCCAAGTGAGCGCGAGTCCGCTCACCATTGCGCCGAGAGCTCTTCCCCTGACAGCTGTTATTTTCAAGAGCTAATCTCTGGCCGACACAACGCCCAAAAGCACCAAGCTTCGACCACGTCAGTTGGAAAATTTCTTCGGCTCCCCTCGAACAGTATAGGCCGTGAAGCGAGAACTGCCAAACAGTCACGTCGGCGAAATCGTGCTTCGGCGTTCCGCCGCGTCGTCGCTTTCGGCTTTCCGGTTCGGCGGTTCCTTCCTTCGCGGCGGCTGCGCGGTAGTTCACTTTGAGTAGCGGGTCGTTGCATTCGGTGGGTCGGATCGGAAAGCATAGGGCGTGATCCTCGGTATTGACGAAGCGGGACGGGGGCCGGTCCTCGGACCGATGGTCGTCGCGGGGGTCGTCCTCAAGCCGCAGGCGGCGTCCGCGCTCACTCGGCGAGGCGTTACAGACTCCAAGGACTTTGGGGCCGGGCAGGAGGCCCGCGACCGGCGCTCTGAGCTTGCAGAGCACGTCGTTCGCCTCGCGGAGGACGTACAGGTGGAAGTCTCCGACCACGAGGAAGTCGACCGCTATTGCGACCAGGGCCTTTTGAACGAGCTCGAGCGCGAATCGGCGACTAAGATCATAGAACGCACCGTGCCGGTCACGAGAATCATCGCGGATGGAGAGAAAGTCTTCGGACTCCTCCGTCACCGATATGTTCATCTGCGAGCGTTCAACTTCGGCGAGAGACATCACGTGGCTGTCGCGGCCGCCTCGATCGTGGCCAAGGTAACGCGCGACTCCCTCTTCGGCGACATCGCGGCCCGCTACGACTCCGAGTTCGGCCCGCTCCGAGGAGGCGGCTACGTCAACGCCGCCACCGCCGATTTCTTACGGCGCTACCACGCCCGCTATCAACGATTCCCGGAAGAGACCCGCCGCAGCTGGAGCTGGAAGGTGCTGACCGAGCTAGAACCGAAACCACTCCCCCTCTTCGATGAGCGCGCCTGAGCGCTTTTCACCGCGGTGGCACGCAGAACCGGACCACGGCAAACCAGCAACCGAATGCCGCTAGCTGAATGCCGATTGCCCCAACGGCGGCGGAACCGAACCACGGCCCCGCCGCTCATTGAACAAACTATGAGCCACCTCACAGGCGCTCTCCCTCGAGTGCTGGAGACTCAGACAAACCATGAGTGAACGAATCAAAGGAAGCGGTCTTTACAACGTGGTGGTCATCGGTGCCGGGACTGCCGGCCTGGTCACTGCGGCGGGCACGGTGGGTCTCGGCGGTCGCGCAGCCCTAATCGAGGCGAAAAAGATGGGGGGTGACTGCCTCAACTACGGGTGCGTCCCATCGAAAGCACTCATCTCGTCGGCAAAACTGATCGAGCGCATTCGTCACGCGAAAAAGATGGGCCTGTCCGAGATGGAGCCGTCGTTTCGATTCGAAGACGTTTTTGCGCGGATGCGTGAGCGCCGAGCCAAAATCGAGCCGCACGATTCCGCGGAGCGGTTCGAAGGCCTGGGTGTCGACGTGTTTCAGGGACGTGCCAAGTTCGTCTCGCCGCACGAGGTTGAGATTGACGACGGCACGCGGCTCAAAGCGCGCAATTTCGTCATCGCCACGGGGACAAAAGCCCTCGTTCTCCCCATTCCCGGCCTCGACCAGGTGCCGTACTACACGAACGAGACCATCTTCGATGAAATGCCCAAGGCGCCGAAATCGATCCTCATCCTGGGTGGCGGGCCGATCGGCTGCGAGTTCGCACAAGTCATGAATCGACTCGGTGTCGAGGTCAAGCTCGTCGAGCTCTTGCCGAGGCTACTCCCCAGAGACGATACCGACGCGGGCACCCTCATCGCCACGCGTTTCGCGGAAGAGGGCATCGAGGTGCTCACGGGAACGAAGGCAACGAGCTTCGAACAAAGGGGAGAGCTCATCGTTGCCAATGTCGAGAATGACGACGGCGACCAACGAGCCCTGGAGACGGAAGCGCTGCTGGTCGCCACGGGTCGCAAGGCGAACGTCGATAACCTCGGGCTCGAGGAAGCGGGCGTCGATTTTGATCGACGCGGGATCAAAGTCGACGCGACGTTGACGAGCTCGCAGCCCCACATTCTTGCGTGCGGTGACGTGGCCGGACCGTATCAGTTCACTCACTCTGCCGACTACCAAGCACGGATCGTCGTTCGGAACATTCTGATTCCCTGGTTCAAGACGAAGGCCGACTACACCTGGGTGCCTTGGGTGACGTACACCGACCCGGAAGTTGCTCAATGCGGGCTGAGCGAAGATGAAGCCAAGAGGAAAAACGTCGTCTATGACGTCTATCGCTTCGATTGGGACGACCTCGATCGCGCCATTACCGATAGCGAGACGACCGGCTTCATCAAGGTACTCACCGTTCCCGGCAAGGACACGATCGTGGGGGCGACCGTGACCGGCGTGCATGCCGGCGAAGTGATGCACGAGGTGCTCGTCGCCGCGAAACACGGCATTGGGCTTTCGAAACTATCGGGGACGATCCACGCATACCCAACGCTGTCCGCATCGGTGCAGCGCGTCGCCGACTCCTACCAGAAGACGAAGCTGACCCCCATGGTCGCCAACATCTTTCGATGGATCTACAAACGGAGACGTTCCTGATGACCGCAAAAAACTACGCGAAGTACGCCCTGATCACGCTGGCGCTGATCGGACTCATCGCCGCCGCACGATTGCTGCCCATCGCTGACTGGCTCGAGGTTTTCAACGCCTGGGTCAGCGAGCTCGGCGTGCTCGGGATGGTGCTGTTCGCTCTCGTCTACGCCGTCGCGACCGTGCTCATGATTCCGGGCTCGCTGCTGACGCTCGCCGGCGGAGCGGTTTTCGGCCTTTTGCCTGGATTCGTCACCATCTTGCACGGCGCGACGCTCGGCGCCGCGCTCGCGTTTCTCGTCTCGCGGTTCGTCGCGAGAAAACGCATCGAAAGCTGGATTCAACAAAAGCCGTCCTTCAGTGTGATCGACAAAGCCGTCGCCAAGCAAGGCTGGAAGATCGTTTTCCTCACACGCCTATCGCCGATCTTCCCTTTCAACTTCCAAAACTACGCATACGGCTTGACAAGCGTTGCTTTCCGCCACTATTTGCTCGCGACCTGGATCGGGATGGTTCCGGGAACGTTTCTCTACGTGTACTTCGGAACGCTGGGGCGAAGCGGACTCGAAGCCGCATCAGGCGCCGAAAGTGCGGAGACGCTCAAGATCGCTCTCCAAGTCGTCGGACTCATCGCAACGCTGGCGGTAACGATCCTCATCACGCGTACCGCACAAAAAGCATTGCGCGAAGCCGGGGTCTAGCGAAGACAACCAGCGCTGCTCGTCCTTAGCGGAGTCGACCACCTGAGTCAGTTGCACCCCGTGCCCCGGCAGGTGTACTTAGGAGCGGAATCTCAGGAGGGCAATATGCCAGAAGTGACTGGAGCTGATATCAAGAAGCTCATTACTGTCCCGGCAATCATCACCCTAGTCATCACACTCGTCAGGCTTTTCGCAGAGCTAGGAAACCTTCCTTCATGGCTAGCGAGTAAGGAATCGGGCGGAGGCGGCGCTGTTATCGGCATCACTTGGCTCGTTCCCGTTTTCGCGATCTACTTCGCGATCAAGCTCGTGGGTAGCTCGGGAACGTTTTGGAAGAACTTGGCGAGAACCCTACTCTACTACGGCCTCGCCGCCCGCATCCCTGTCATCATCATTATGGGGCTCGCCATCTTCGGAAACTGGGGCACGCACTACGACGCGTTCCCACCGGAAATGGCAGACATGTCGCCAACCGTGAAGTTCCTGCTCGGAGGTGTCGTCACCCAGCTCCTCCTCTGGGTGGGGATTTGGACGGTCGGCATCGGGACGCTGGTCGGCGTCGTCGCTTCAAAGATCGTCGGCCCTAAGAACCGAGAGGCCCGGGCGTAAATCCGGGCTGGACTCTCTCCACAGGAAAAGCCTGGGGAGAGGACGTTTTCAGACCTCGGGAGTCCGCGGACCCGGAGCCGCGACGGAGGTGAGCCAACGTCGCAGTGGTCTCTTGGGACTTCTCTGCTCCGAGGCCGATTTCCCCCCTTGAAACACCCGAAAGCGCGGCGGAACTTCTGGGCGCGGCGTGTCTTGCATCGCGCACTCGTTACAAAAATCCTGCCACTCGTCCGTAGGGCTGAAACACATTCGACACGAACCAAACATAAAATGACTCCAACTCTATGAATTCAAACGGGGAGGAAAGCCATCGGCGGGGGTCGAACAGGTCCCAACCCGACCCCACGTTACCCGAAGGCCTGACCGGATTTCAAGCGGGAAGTGCGCCGACGATAGCTTGGAGCACTTCCCCGCAGTCGGCCCGAACCTTCAGGTCGATCTCGGCGTCCGCCCGAGTCTTGCCGAGATTCACGGCAGCGACAGGGATGCCTTGCTCGGCGGCTCGCCTCACGAATCGATAACCGGACCAAACCATCAAGGACGACCCGACAACGAGCAGCAGATCGGCCGCGTCGACGTTGGCCATCGCCTCCTCCACGCGGGGGCGCGGGACCGACTCGCCGAAGAACACGACATCCGGTTTCAAGACCCCGGCGCAGCGGGCGCATTCGGGAACCCGGAATCCCCCAAAGTCCACGCCGTCGAGCTCGGCGTCACCATCGGGCGCATAGCTTACCGCCTCCGCCCGCCATTGAGGGTTCATGCCTCCGAGCCGTTGCTGGAAATCGACGCGCGTCAACCGCGCATCGCACTCGAGGCAGCACACCTGATCGACACGGCCGTGCAAATCGTTAACCCGCTCACTTCCAGCCTTCTGGTGCAGGCCGTCGACGTTCTGCGTCACGAGATACCGGAGCCGACCGGACGCTTCAATCGCCGCCAGCGCCTCATGTGCGGCGTTGGGTTGAGCCGCTTCGACGAGTCGCCACCCCACCATGCTGCGAGCCCAGTACCGTTTTCTCGTCTCCGCGCTGTCGACAAACTGTTGAATCCGAAGCGGCGGCGTGCACTTCCACTCTCCGTCGTCGTCGCGATAGTCCGGTATTCCCGAGCCGGTGCTGCACCCCGCTCCTGTGAGCGCCACAATCCGACCGGAAGCCCGCACGAGCCGAGTCAGCTTGACGAGCGATGTTCCGGACACCGACGGATCCTATCTCGTTGTGCACCACGGAGGCACGGAGTCCACAGAGACCAGATCACGGAGCTCTTTTTGACCTCCGTGTTTCTTCCGTGCGCTCCGTGGCTCCGTGGTGAAGGATTCAGTTCTCTGGCTCGGCGACGATCTCGAATTCCAGCTTCAGATCGGTGTTGGTTTTCACAGAGCCGCCTAGGGCGGAGATTTGTGGGACGTTCCAGTCTTTGGACTCGAGCTCGAAGCCTCCCCGGGCGATCAGCCGGCCATCCACCCGAGACAACGCCAGCGGGATCTCGAGAGGTCCGCGTACGCCCCGAAGGGTCAGCTCGCCCGCGACTTTTAGAAGGTGCTCCCCCGCATTCTGACCCGCAACGTCGACGCGGGCGGAGACGAACGAAATCGTCGGATGCGCCGGCAGCCCGAGGGCTTCGGTCTCCATGTTCGCTTGGACGTCGTTGCGATCGCCATCACTGAGCTCGTCATCGGCGACGTACAACGAGGCCGCGTCGACTTCGAGGGTGAATTCCGAGCGCTCCGGAGCATCGGTGTCCCAACGGATCGTCCCGGTGAAGTTCCCTACCCGAATGCGATGATCGTGGCCGAGGACTTTGAAAAGACCGGCGCGCCCCACATGAACGAGGAACTCGCTCTCCTCGGAGACGACCCGAAACGATTGTGGCTCTGCCGCGGCCGCTATGAAGAAACTCGAGACGGTCGTGGCAGCGATGAATGTCGCGAATACGGTGCCGGGCCGAGTTTTCATCCTGACCTCCTTCGCAGTCACCGCGGGGTGTGGCGATAATCCCAACGTAGCGCAGCCCCGATAGACGCGTTGTGAGCTGGTACGCAAAACATTGAGCGAAACGATTGAGTAGGGCCGCATTTGTTTCGTAACGAGGCCGAAGGCCGCTTCCGCCAAGTGACCGACGACGTGGGGGACGATCTGAAGACCCCTGCGGTCGCCCGTGGCAGCGCCTTCGGCGACATCGACAACGATGGGGATCTCGACCTCGTTCTCACCACGAGCGGTGGCCCCGCCCGCTTGTTCCGAAATAACGGTGGCTCCAAAAATCACTGGATTGGCTTTCGCCTCCGTGGAGTCGATTCGAACCCCGAAGCCGTCGTCGTCGGACTCGGGACCGCCACGAGCATCGACCAGGTCGATATCGAATGGCCCTCCGGCACCAAGTCGACCCCGAGATCGACCGGTTCCAACGTGTCATGGAACGTTAGCGGCGTGGGGTAAGCCCTACATCCAGATCGTGACACCGCTAAAACGCCGCTACTCCCACGACGGTTCCGCCAGAGCCCCGCTGGCGCGCTTATTGCTTAGTTCAACTGCAGCATCACAATGGACGCCCAAATTTCGTGAACCAAGCCGCGCAGCCAGACCGAGTCCTCAAACCAGACGGGCTATCCCGAACCGGGATACGTACGAAGGTCTTCTCTCTCGTCCTGCTCGCGGTCCTATTGCCAACGACTCTCGTGGGAATCTCGGCCTACTGGACCGCCAGGAACGTACTCACGGAAAAACTCTCCGATCGGTTGAGCAACCGGGCAAGCCTGGCAGCCGCGAGCATTTCTGAATGGTTCCAGGAGCGTGGCCATGACGCGAGTGTGTTCGCCAGCTCGAATCTCGTGTCGTCGGGTGAGCCCACGCTCATCGAAGCGTACCTGATCGAGGTGCGCGGACGATTTCCCATGTACTCGACGCTCGCGGTCGTAGACACGCAAGGTAGTCCCGTCGCTTCCGTGGGAGATATCGAGAAGGTCGATCTCGTCGATGCGAACCTGTCGCTCGACTGGCATGGTGATGCTCCCGCGCTTCGGATCCACTCCCCGATCCGGGCGGGCGGGGGTGCCGTTATCGGCACCTTCGTGATGTCCTGCGACTTCGAATCACTGCGAGCGGAGCTGTTCGACGAGGGCTCGTCGGAGAGGCTCATCCTCGTCTCACCGCACGAGAACGAAGACCGCGTGGTCATGGCGCAGCCTCCGAACGCCAGTCCGCCGCAGATCGGATCGTACGCGGTCGACGAAAATACTCTCAGTGAGAGGCGCGATCCGAACGGAGCGCGAACGCTCGCCACCGCTCGCTCGCTCCACGTCCCGGGCTTCGGCGAACGCCTCATCGTGCACGTAGAGACCGAACGGCGAGCCGCGTTCGCCGCCGTCGATGAGCTTCGAAATCGCATCGTCGCCATTAGTGCCATCGTCGCGATCCTCGTCATCTCCCTCGCCTTCGCACTCGTCGTCAGCTTGACCCGACCTCTCGAGTCCCTGACGGCGGGCGCAAAGGCCGTCTCGAACGGAGACTATTCGCTCGAGCTTCCCGTACGAACTCGAGACGAGATCGGGTACCTGACCGAGGTGTTCAATCGCATGACAGCAGCACTCAAGCAGAGTCACGACCGGCTCGAGCACCTTTCAACCGTGGACGAGCTGACGCAGCTCATCAACCGCCGACAACTACGAACGGCGCTCGCGTCCACGTTGCAGCAGGCGAAACGCACCGAAGCGCCATTCTCACTCATTATGATCGACATCGACCATTTCAAGGCATTCAACGACAAGTTCGGGCACATCAAAGGTGACGATCTATTGGCGAATCTGGGAGCGTTCCTTTTGGAGAGCTTGCGCGCCACCGACATCGCGGCCCGCTACGGCGGAGAGGAGTTCTTAGTCATCCTCCCGAACACCGAAATCGAGGACGCGAAAGAGAAAGCACAGTCCATTCGCACGGGCTTTTCCGAAGTTTGCAACGGCCCTGCGAAAGTAACATTGAGTCTGGGGGTCGCAGCTTGGCCTCGTGACGGAGCGGTCGAAAAAGAAGTGCTCGACGCCGCCGATCGAGCGCTCTACTCGGCCAAAAAGCGGGGGCGCAACCGGGTCGTCGCCGCGCGCAATCGTGTGCGTCAGCGCACGAGCGCCCGGTGAATCCAAGCCTTGGTCCCAGCGTCAGTCACGATCTGAAACCAATCCCCTTGGCGCGCAATCGCTTCGACCTGAGTACCACTCTCGACGCCGCCGAGCCGAGGGCTTTCTGTGCTCGGCTCTCTTCTCAGATTCGCCGAGGTCTGTACTTCCATCGAGCGAGGAGGCACGATGGGGATCATCTCGCCCGGTTGTTTTCCACGAATCTCCGCGACGGTTCGCGCCTGACGCAACAGCTCGCCGGCACGATCCGCAAGATAGGCGGCGCCTCCGATGTTGTCGTTAGCAAGAGTTTGATCGGCTCGTGCCAGAAACTCAGCGGCACGCTCGATACGCGCGGTCAGCGCTTCATCGTCGTGGCGCCGCACCGCTTCGAGCTGCACCCGAACTTCCGCAATCCGCGAGACGGCGAAAGCACGACTTTGTACGTTGCGAAGGCTCGCCTGGGCACGCAACAGCGCCTCGAGAGCACTCGCGAGCTCGAGCTCGAGACTCGCGTTCGATTCCTCGAGCGCAGCCGACTCTTCCCCTCGCTCACTGAGCGCGCCTTCTAGAAGAGCGTGCTCGTCCTGGCTGGCGCTCAGCGACGCACGCGCTTGGGCGAGCTCGGTTTTCAGTCGCACGACTTCTTCGCGTAGAGAGTCCACGACTTGCGTCTCGGCAGGCGCCGGCTGTGAGGGTGGTGGCTGCGGCGGCGGCTCCGGACTCTTCGCGGTGCACCCAGAAAGAAGCAAAACTAGACTGACCACCAGGCTTCCCTCCCGACGCATTGGACGGTCCCTTCAGAGCTAAGATTGATTCTGTTGTGACGTAATCTGATCATCCTAGCACACAGCCTCCGATTCGATCAGCGGTCACCCGAGGGACGGCGAGCCGCGGTTTTTGGCCCCCCCGGAGGAGGGCTGCGGGGTCTCAGAGCGTGATCTTGCTCATTCCACCTCGCCCCCCCTGCCGCGTTACAATACTCCTTGAACCCCGCACGAATTACGTGGTAACTGTACGATCCGGAAAAATCACCGAAATGCCAGCATCCGCTAGACGTGTCGACTTCCCCGACGGTTACCAGGTTCGGCTCCGTGCCGCACTCAACGGCGGTGATGGCAGGCTCATGACCCTCTCCGAGGGAGGGGCCTATATTGCTACCCCGTTGGCGCTGCTCCCACAAGCGCAGCTTCATGTCGCCATCCAGATTCCCGAGCTCAAGCGCACCGTCGAGCTCGAGGCCGTCGTGGCATGGGAAAACCGGGGGAACACGCGGCCGTCGCCGCAGCCTGAAGGCTATGGCCTGCGGTTCATCAAAGTGCCAACAGCTTCAGGCGAGGCAATCCGGTGGCTGCTCCGCCGCCAGGATCGCTCACCCAAAGACCCCGAAACCACGCAAGGCTTGTCGCCCGCTGACGTCCAAGAAGCGATGGAGCGCGCGCGCGAGCGCTTCGGAGTCGAGGCCGTCGCCGCCGAAACACCGATGAACCCATTGACCGCGCCGCGTCGTCAGTCCCGCGCGCTCGGTGACTTGACGACAAGAACGCTCGTCCCGCTGAAGGCCGAGCACAAAAGTGCCGTAGTGTCCGATTTAATGGGCGAAGGCATCGACAACGACAGCGCGGAGGGTCCTCCGTATCGACTCGACGCCGTCGTCATCCACGAGCAAGTCGCTGCGTCGACACCCGGCGTGTTCGTACTGTCGTATGACCGGGTACTGGACGCCCGAATCGGTCGAGCGGACACCGATCTACGATTGGCACTCAGCGAGTTTGTCGACCGCTACGCGTATTTCCACTTCGAAGCGATCGCTCCGCGCAAGGAGAGATTCGAGCGGGAATGCGAGCTATTTCACCGACTCGGTGGCGACCGCGGGCAACTCGACAACGAGGACCACCCGCTTCCCCCGCCCGGACCCCAGCTCAAGTGCCCGGTGTGCGTGAAATCCGCTAGCGAGTAATCGCTCCTTCGGACGCCGACGCAACCAGCTTCGCGTATTTCGCGAGAACGCCTCTCGTGTACCGCGGCTCAGGAATCTCGAGCGACCCACGGCGAGCTTCGAGATCGGCGTCCACGTCGAGCCGTCGGGCCTCGACATCGAGCGTGATCGTATCGCCATCTCGAACGAGCGCGATCGGCCCGCCGTCCGCAGCTTCGGGCGCGATGTGTCCGACCATGAAGCCATGGGTCGCGCCGCTGAACCTTCCATCGGTGATGAGCGCCACATCGTCGCCAAGACCTTGCCCAATGAGTGCCGCGGTGACGCCGAGCATCTCTCGCATCCCGGGACCTCCCTTCGGGCCTTCGTAGCGAATGACGACGACGTCACCGGCTACGATCAACTTGTCTTGGACGGCGGCGAAAGCATCTTCCTCGCAGTCAAAAACTCGCGCCGGTCCCGAGTGCTTCAAGCGGTCATGACCCGCGAGCTTCACGACACAGCCATCCGGAGCGAGTGAGCCTCGAAGGATCGCGATGCCGCCCCGCGGCTTGAGGGGTTGGTCGAGCGCGTGGATGACTTCTTGCCCCGAGCTCTCCTCCGCGGACGCTGCTTCTTCCTTTAGCGTCTTGCCGGTCACGGTCTTCGCGTCATTCAAGTAGCCACCATCGAAGAGTCGCTTCACCAAGAGCCTCAGTCCTCCGGCGCGATCGACGTCCGGTGCCGTGAAGCGGCCGCCCGGTTTCAAGTCAGCGAGCACCGGAGTCTTCTCCGAAACCCGATCAAAATCATCAATCGACAGATCCACGTCGGCCTCGCGTGCGATCGCGAGCAAGTGGAGCACTGCATTCGTCGAGCCCGCGGTGGCCGCAACTGAAGCGATAGCGTTCTCGAGCGCTGTCTTCGTAATGATCTGCCGAGCGGTCGTTCCGTCTTCGACGAGCTTCATCACCAGCTCACCGCTATGAAAAGCCGCAGGCCTTTTGCGCCCATCGGTTGCGGGGATGTCGTTCACACCCATGGGAGAGATGCCGAGAACCGTCATCGCGGTCGACATCGTGTTGGCGGTGAACTGCCCGCCGCAGGCTCCCGCGCCCGGACAGGCCACACCCTCGAGATCGTGAAGCTCCTGCTCGGTCATGCGCCCGGCGGCGCACGCACCCACGGCTTCGAACACATCTTGAATCGTGACGTCTTTGCCCTTGTACCGGCCGGCCAGGATCGAGCCGCCGTAAATCATCAGCGACGGGAGGTCCATCCGCGCGAGCGCCATTACCGTCCCCGGAATCGTCTTGTCGCAGCCGGACAGCGCGACGACCCCGTCCATCATGTGCCCGAACACGACGAGCTCGATGGAGTCTGCCACGATCTCGCGCGATACCAGCGAGGCCCGCATGCCCTCAGAGCCCATGGAGATACCGTCCGAGACCGTGATCGTGTTGAACTCGATCGGCGTGCCGCCGGCGGCGCGGATACCTTCCTTCACGTGCACGGCGAGCTCACGCAGGTGCACGTTGCAGGGCGTGACTTCGGTCCAGGTATTGGCCACACCGATAATCGGCTTTTCGATATCCGCGTCGGTGAGCCCCATGGCTTTGAACATCGCTCGTGCTGGCGCGCGCGAGACGCCTTTTTTGATGGCATCGCTTCTCATCGTCGTTTGTGCTCCGGAGGATTCATGACAGATTTCTATCACAACTCAGGGGGCAGCATTCAGCATTCGGCATTCAGGGCCGGCAGAGCTGGGCCCTTTCCGATATTTTTTTGGCACGGGGGGAACAAATTGGGGCGCGCGACGTATTTCCATAGTTCGGGGCGAAAAATGCGCGAAACGGGTGAACGGGCTCGGTCGACAGGTCGACTACTCCTCGTCCCAGCGCTGGTCACGCTGGCGCTTACCCAGCTTCGCCTAACCGGCGATCTACTCGGTATTTCGGGATTCGGCCCCTATGAGATCGCCTGGCTCGTGCCCATTTTCGGGGCGTATTTCGCTTGGCAGCTTTCTAGATCGGGAGCCAAATCCGGAAATGGCGCGCCGCCGCCGGGGAAACTGCTCAAACTCTCGCTCTTGCCGTTGGCTTGCTTCGGTTTGGGCCTCCTGGTCTTTCGCCCCACCTCAGGAGGCATGGCGGCCGTCTCACTCATGGGGATCCTCTTGATCCGACGCGCCTGGCCTCATCTCGGCTCGCTGCTTCTAGGCTATGCCCTCGCCGCCCGACTGCCGGTCGTTATTACGATGCTCGGAGCGACACTCTACGGCTGGGAAACCGTGTACGACGTGTCGCCCTACAACGTTCTCGCGGGGCTTCTTCCCCAACTCACCGTCTGGATCGGTTTCACCGTGATCGTCGGGAGCCTGGCGGGCGCGCTCGCTTTAGCTCTTCGCGGCTGGTTACGAGACGAGGCCAATCCGTTCGGAGGCTCGGCCGCCCCCGGCTAGAGCCCGACTCCCTCTCCCTGGGCTCACTTGGTCCCGCAGGTAGAGACAAAGAGCGCTGAGTGAAGCGCATCGGAGAATGCGTTCGCGCATTTGGCGAACGAGCTCGTCGTCCGGACTTGCCAGCTTGGTCGATCGCTTCTCCCTCGCTTTCATACCCTCATGGAAGCCCGGATGACGCTTCGGCGACCGCCGCCAAGCTTGTTCCTCCACCGAACCGTGGATATCATGCTCGACATTCCCGAGGGGGTTCACCGTGCGGAATTCGATTGTCGAGCGTGCGATCTGTGTCGGAGCTGTTGTCCTCGTCGCATCCTTTGCGCTGCCACAGGAGCGGTTCACCATCGAGCAGATCATGAGCTCCCCTTTTCCCTCCGACCTCGTCGTGGCGCCAAACCACGGCAAGCTCGCGTGGGTACAAAACGCCGAGGGCCGCAGGAATATCTGGGTCGCCGGCGCTCCCGACTACGTCGGGAGTCAGATCACGAGCTACCAGAGCGACGACGGACAAGAGCTCTCTCAGCTTCAGTTCGGGCCCGGAGCCAATCACATCGTATTCGTTCGCGGCGGTGCGCCGAATCGGCAGGGCGAGATCCCGAACCCGCGGAGCGAGCCCGACGGTACAGGCCAGTCGATTTGGATCATCACGGCGGGTGGAGACGATCTGCAGGAGCTTGGCAAAGGAACAGGTCCCGCTATCTCCCCGGACGGTGAGGTCGTTGCCTTTATCCGCGACGGTGAAATCTGGACCGTGCCGTCGGGCGACGATGGAGAAGCCGAGCAGCTCTCCGACACTCGCGGACGTGCTGGCTCGCTTCGATGGTCCCCCGACGGCAGCAAGCTCGCGTTCGTCAGTCGTCGCGGCGATCACGCATTCGTCGGCGTCTACTCTTTGACGGACCGGCGCATCCGCTACCTCGACCCAGGTGTCGAGCACGACGAGGAGCCCGTTTGGTCGCCCGACGGATCCGAGGTGGCCTTTGTCCGCATACCCAACGAACGTCAGGCACTTCCCTTCGGGCCTGTCAGGACGGCACTGCCTTGGTCGATCCGGATCGCCAACGCAGTGACCGGCGAGGGGCGTCTGGTGTGGCTGGCAGAGCCTGGCAGCGGGAGCGCGTTTCGCGAGGTCGTCGCCAAGAACCAACTCCTGTGGAGCGGCGATCGGATCGTCTTCCCTTGGGAGAAAGACGGCTGGACTCATCTCTATTCGATATCGGTCAGTGGAGGGAGTGCACAGCTTCTCACTCCGGGTCCGTTCGAGGTCGAGCACGTCGCTCCGAGCGCTGACGGAACCGAAGTACTTTATTCCTCCAACCAAGGTGACATCGATCGACGGCATCTTTGGCGGGTGTCCGTGACAGGCGGAAACCCGGAAGCCGTGACGACGGGCGATGAGCTCGAATGGGCTCCGGTCATGACGGGTGACGGCGGCGCCGTCGCTTACCTCGCCTCGAGCGCCATCCAACCCGCGCGTGCGAAGATCCGAGTCGCTGACTCTGAAGACCGCGCGCTGGCACCGGCGTCGATGCCCGACGATTTTCCGACGAGTCTCGTCACTCCAGAACAGGTGATCTTCTCAGCCGCCGACGGGATGCAGATCCACGGCCAACTGTTCCGCCCAGCGGATCACCGGCAGGGCCAACAGCACCCCTCCGCGATCTTTTTTCATGGCGGCTCACGCCGGCAGATGTTGCTCGGCTGGCACTACCGCAGCTACTACCACAACGCCTATGCGTTGAATCAATTCCTCGCGAGCCGCGGCTACATCGTTTTGTCGGTGAACTATCGCAGCGGTATCGGCTACGGTATGGAATTCCGCGAGGCGTTGGACTACGGCGCTACCGGAGCGAGCGAGTTCAACGACGTTCTCGGCGCTGGGCTGTACCTGCGAAGTCGCGACGACGTCGATCCGAAACGCATCGCTTTGTGGGGAGGCTCATACGGCGGCTACCTCACGGCGCTCGGACTCGCTCGAGCCTCCGACCTCTTCGCCGCTGGCGTTGACATCCACGGCGTTCACGATTGGAACCAGGTGATCCGCAACTTCGTGCCGAGCTACAACGCCGAAGAAAACGCCGCGTTGGCACGTCTCGCGTTCGAGTCGTCGCCCATGGCGTTCATCGACGGATGGCGCTCACCCGTGCTGCTCATCCATGGTGACGACGACCGCAACGTTCCGTTCAGTGAGTCCGTGGATCTGGCCGAAGCCCTGGCGTCGCGCAGCGTGGACTACGAGCAGCTCGTGTTCCCCGACGAAGTCCACGGGTTCCTCCTCCACGACAACTGGCTCGCCGCCTATGAAGCCGCTTCCGACTTTCTCGACCGAAAACTGGAAGGAACCTCCGCACTCACGTCGCAACCGTAGTGGAAGGCATATGAAAACAACTCTGCTGTTCGCCCTCTTGCTCCCGTCGCTTCTAACAGCCGACGAACGCCTCACCATGCCCGGATTGAACGCCGAGGTCGAGATCCTCACCGACCGCTGGGGCGTCGATCACATCTACGCCGATAACGAGCACGACTTGTTCTTCGCGCAAGGTTACGCCGCGGCGCGAAACCGGCTGTTTCAGTTCGAGCTATGGCGCCGACAAGCGACGGGAACGGTGGCAGAGATCCTGGGACGACGCGAGCTCGACCGGGACATCGGGACCCGGCTCCACATGTTCCGCAAAGACATGAAGCAGGAGCTCGCGCACTATCACCCGCGCGGCGAGCTCATCGTCAATGCCTTCGTCGACGGCATCAACGCCTATATCGAACAGACGGAGCGCAATCCCGATCTTCTGCCGATGGAGTTCGCACTGCTCGGGATCCAACCCGGCACGTGGACACCCGCCGTCGTCATCTCACGACACCAGGGACTTCTCTCGAACGTGACAACGGAGCTTCGTCTCGGACAGGCCGTTGCCGCAATCGGCGCTGAGAAAGTCAAGGAGCTCGACTGGTTTCGGCCCGGCGATCCAATGCTCGCGCTCGACCCCGCCATCGACGGCGCGCTGTTGACCGACGACATCCTGCACTACTACCGTGCGTTTCGCGACTCCGTGCGGTTCGAGCCCAACGACATCGTTGCGAGCTACCGAGACGAGCCGGCCTCTCACGAACGCCTCGCCGCGGCGACGCGCCAGCCCCTGTCGACCGGCGACGGCTCCGATGGTACCGGCTCCAACAACTGGGTCGTGAGTGGGCGCTTCACGCAGTCCGGCTACCCGTACATCGTCAACGACCCCCACCGAAACCTCGCGGCGCCATCACTGCGCTACTTCGTCCACCTCCATGCGCCCGGCTGGAACGTTGTCGGCGGCGGCGAACCGTCACTGCCCGGCATTTCGATTGGCCACAACGAGTACGGCGGTTGGGGGCTGACCGTTTTCGGCCAGGACAACGAAGACCTCTACGTCTACGACACGAACCCGTCGAACCCGAACCAGTACCGCTACCTCGGCGGCTGGGAGGACATGCGCGTCATCGAAGAGACGATCGCCATCAAGGGTGAGTCGCCGGAAACGGTGGAGCTCAAATACACGCGCCACGGGCCGGTTCTTCACGAAGACCGTTCGAACCATAAGGCCTACGCGCTCCGCGCGGCGTGGATGGAGATCGGCAACGCGCCGTACCTCGCCAGTCTTCGCATGAACCAGGCGAGAACATGGGAAGAGTTCGTCGACGCGTGCTCGTACAGCCGAATTCCTGCCGAGAACATGATTTGGGGCGACGTGAACAAAAACATTGGCTACCAAGCCGTGGGCATCTCGCCAATCCGCCCCCATTGGAGCGGGCTCGTGCCCGTCCCTGGAGATGGGCGCTACGAATGGGAAGGCTACCTGCCGATCAACGCGCTGCCGAGCGTAGCGAACCCGCAGAGAGGCTACTGGGCCACGGCCAACAACTATATGGTGCCCGACGGCTTCCCGTATCCGACTGCGCTTCACTACACGTGGGGTGACGAGATGCGCGGGCTTCGCGTCGACGAGCTGTTGTCGTCGGGGCGCCGGTTCACGATCGTGGACATGATGCAGTTCCAACACGACGAGCTCGCAATCCCGGCGCGGGCGATCGTCCCCTTGCTCGCCGGCATCGAGCTCACCAGCGAACGCGATCGGAAAGCGGCGGATACGCTTTTTGATTGGGACT
The DNA here is from genome assembly GCA_947259165.1 of uncultured Acidobacteriota bacterium. Taxonomy (GTDB): domain Bacteria; phylum Acidobacteriota; class Vicinamibacteria; order Marinacidobacterales; family SMYC01; genus CAMYKY01. The sequence goes on from CAMYKY010000056.1 coordinate 19,160, forward strand.
TCGTTCTCGACAAAGACTCTGTCGCTGCCGCCGTATACGTCAGCTTCGAGCGACGTCTGCTCGAAAACGTCCGCGGCACGGTCGTGCCCCAAGAAGCTCGCGAGCTCATTCGCAGCGTGAACAAAAAGCGCGCCATCGACTGGCTCGTCGCCCCCGACGGCCGTTTCGGCGAAAACCCGATCGCCGGCCGCAACGAGATCTTGGCTCGGAGCCTGTCGGAAGGTGTCGCCAACCTCGTACAACGACTCGGAGCAGACATGGCCAACTGGCAATACGGTCAAGAAAAGTTCAAGCACGTTCTCATCCACCACCCGCTGAGTCCGGCGGTGGACGACGAGACCCGCGCGATGCTCGACGTCGGGCCGGCACCTCGAGGCGGCTACGGCTCGACACTCAACGCAACGCGCTCTGGCGACAACCAGACCGGCGGCGCGAGCTTTCGCGTCATTCTCGATGCCGCGAACTGGGACAACTCGATCGCCACCAACTCTCCCGGGCAGTCGGGCGATCCGGAAAGCCCCCATTACCGGGATCTGTTCGAGCTCTGGATCGACCACCAGTACTTTCCGCTCTTCTACACGCGAGGCAAGGTCGAATCCGTCACCGAGAACGAGCTCGTTCTCGAACCCGCGGCCACGACCGATCGCTAATGCCAAAGCCACCGATCGCGGACAAACGCCCCAAGAAACTCGAAGCTCACGGCGACATCCGCGAGGATCCGTACTTTTGGCTCAACCAGCGCGAGGACCCCGAGGTCATCGCCTACCTCGAAGAGGAAAACACATACACCCGAGAAGTGCTGGCCCACACCGAAGAGCTTCAGGAGAGCCTCTTCGAAGAGATCAAAGGCCGGCTCGTTCCTGACGATGCCTCGGTTCCCTACCGCAAAGACGATTTCTACTATTACTCCCGGTTCGAAAAGGGCAAGGAGTACGCGATCCATTGCCGCAAACGCGGCTCCCTCGACGCCGGGGAGGAAATCCTCGCGGACGGGAACGTCCTTGCCAAGGGGCACGAGTATTTTTCCTTTCACCTGTCGGGCATCAGCGTCGATCACAATCTCCTCGCGCTCGCGATCGACACGCAAGGCCGGCGCATCTACGACGTCAAGTTCAAGAACCTCGACACCGGCGAGCTTCTCGACGACGAGATCCGGGACGTGACCGGCAGTGTCGCGTGGGCGAACGATAACCAGACCGTTTTCTATTCCAAGCAGCACGCCGAGACCCTCCGCCCGTATCAGATCTACCGGCATCGTCTCGGAACCGACCCCGCGGACGACGTGCTCGTCTTCGAAGAAACGGATGAGACATTCCACATCGACGTATTCAAAACAAAATCGAAACGCTTCATCATGATCTCCTCCGAGCAGACGCTTACGAGCGAGTACCGGTTCCTGGCCGCTGACGAGCCCGAGGGTGAGTTCCGTGTCTTGCAGTCGCGTGGGCGCAAGCACGAGTACTCGGCAAGCCACTTCGAGAACGATTTTTTCATTCTTACCAACGACGACGCGGTGAATTTCCGGCTCATGAAGACCCCCGTCGACAATCCGGCCAAGGAGCACTGGGAAGAAGTCATCCCCCATCGCGCCGACGTGCTGCTCGAAACATTCGCTATCTTCCGCGACTATCTCGTGCTCGTGGAACGCCACGAGGGCCTGCGAAAAATCCACATCCGGCCGTGGGACGGCTCCGACGAGCACTACCTCGATTTCGACGAGCCGGCTTACTACGCGTACCTGATGCAAAACGTCGAGTTCGACACGACGCTGTTGCGCTTTGCGTACACGTCGATGACCTCGCCCCGGGCAACCTACGACTACGACATGGGGACTCGCGAGCGAACGCTGCTGAAACAGGACAAAGTGCTCGGGGACTTCGACCAGAGCCGCTACGTTTCCGAGCGCCTCAAAGCAACCGCCGCAGATGGAACGCTCGTCCCCATCTCACTCGTCTATCGCAAACAGACCAAGCTAGAAGGTCGCGCGCCGCTGTTGCTCTACGGGTACGGATCCTACGGCATCAGTATGGAGGCGTCGTTCTCGACGGCTCGGCTCAGCCTTCTCGACCGAGGCTTCGTCTATGCCATCGCCCATATGCGGGGCGGTGAAGATCTGGGCCGGCCCTGGTACGACCACGGCAAGCTCCTCGAGAAGAAGAACACGTTCACCGATTTCATCGCGTGCGGTGAGCATGTCGTCGCCGAAGGCTACGCCAACCCTAAGAAGCTTTTTGCCTGGGGTGGAAGTGCGGGCGGACTTCTGATGGGCGCCGTCATGAACCTCCGGCCGGATTTATTCACGGGGGTCGTCGCGAACGTTCCTTTCGTGGACGTCGTTACCACGATGCTCGACGACAGCATCCCTCTCACCACCGGCGAGTACGACGAGTGGGGCAACCCCAACGACAAGAAGTTCTACGAGTATATGTTGTCGTATTCTCCGTACGACAACGTCGCGTCCACCGACTACCCGCATCTTCTCGTCACCACGGGTCTGCACGACTCTCAGGTTCAGTATTGGGAGCCGGCCAAGTGGGTCGCAAAGTTGCGAGCGATGAAAACGGACGACCATCGACTGATCATGAAAACGAATATGGACGCAGGGCACGGCGGCGCCTCGGGACGCTTCAAGCAGTTCCATGAAACGGCGCTCGCGTACGCGTTCCTGCTCGACCTCGTGAGGTGAACCGATGAGCAACGACCTTGCCAGCGAACGCTATGTCAGCCTGGCTACTTACCGTAAGGACGGCACCGAAGTGCGCACCCCCGTTTGGATCGCGGCGACCAAGTCTGGACCCGCGGTATATACCAACGGTACGTCGTGGAAAGTGAAACGCATCCGCAACAACGGAAGCGTACGCCTCGCTCCGTGCACCGTTCGCGGAGAGGTTCGGGGCGAGTGGGTCGATGCGACTGCGCGCGTCGTCGACGATGCGGAGGCCCGCGACCGCGAGCTTCAAGCCTTCGTCACCAAGTACGGCTGGCAAATGCGACTGGCGCTGCTACTGTCCCGAATTTCCGGCAGCCACAAAGACAGAACCATCATCGAGCTCGAGCTCCAGGAGTCGCAATGAACCTCTCGCTTCTGGGCCTCGTTCTACTGTCGACGATGCCTGCAATCCACGAAGCTTCGCTCGACAACGGACTTCGCGTCCTCGTTCTCGAAGATCACTCACAGCCGCGCGTCGCGTGCAAGATCCTCACCCGGTTTGGTGCCGTCGTGGAAGAGCCTGGCCGGTTTGGAAGCGCCCACTTCCTCGAGCACCTGATGTTCAAAGGCACCGCGACGATCGGCACTCATGACTGGGAGAAAGAACGGCCCGTCCTCGAGGAGATCCTGGAGATAGAGAAAGCGATCATCCAGGAGCGAAACCGGGCCCGGAGCGAGCTGAGAGAGCGCGGCGTCTATCACGACTTCCGGCGTGCGGAGACAACTCCCGAGCTCGATAGGCTCCTCGACGTCCTCGCCGAAAAAGCAGTCGAAGACGAAGCCTTCGTGGACACGGAAGAGATCAACAGCTACTACCAGAGAACCGGCGGCACACGCCTGACGGCTCAAACGGAGCAAGAGTACATTAAGTTTGATATCAACTTGCCGTCGAACAAGCTCGAGATGTTCTTCCGCATCGAGGCCGACCGGATGGTGAACAGCCGCTGGCGCCGCTTCGACTCCGAAGTCGACATCCTCTGGGAGCAACGGCTAGGAGATTTGAACCGGCCGGACACCCCGTTCAAAGAAGCCCTCGCATCCGCGAGCGGCGTGGTCTCACCCATCTATTGGAACGAAGGGTACGACTCCGACTTCCCTCTTCTCGAGCGCAACTACACCCGCAGGTTCTACGAAACCTGGTTCGTCCCCAACAACACGATCATCGTGCTCGTCGGCGATACTACGCTCGAGGAGGCCGAACGCCTGGCGAGACGATACTTCGACCGCATACCGCGGGGTGAAGAGACCCACGACACGCTCGCCGTCGAGCCGCGACCCGATCACTACGTACGCGTCGAGATGCAAACTCCGAACTTCGGACCCGCGATCGACGTGCGCCACCGCATTCCCGGTGTAGGTCATCCCGATCGGCCCGCGGTGGAGCTGCTCGGCGAGATTCTGGGCGATCGGAGAGGGCCCGTGGGCGACGCAACGATTGGCGAAGGACTCGCTACGAGCCTTTCTTCCAACACGGTCGTCACCCACACGAATCGATTCAGCTTCCCCGCGACTCTCAACGTCGTCGCTCACGGGGGCAAACTCGCGGCTCTCGAGCCCGCTCTCATCGGGGCTTTCGACAGTCTTCGAACGACTCGCATTCCTGACAGCGCGATTGTCGCCGCGAAAAAACGCCGCCGAGCTTATTGGCAGAGGCGTCGACTCAACTGGGATAACGTCGCTTTCGACGTCGGCCACTACGCCATCATGGACACGTGGCAGACGTTCTTCCGCGAGATGGACGAGCTTCAGGAAGTGACCGCCGCACAGCTTGAAGCCGCAGCACAGAAATACCTGGTGAAGACCAACCGCATCGTCGGTATCGCAACCGCGGAGCCGGTCCAATGAGCTCCCGAGCCATTCTGCTGGCACTACTGGTCGCAACGACGGCCGAGGCTCAGCGAGATCCGATCCCCTACGACGCGCCCGAAGTGATCGTCTTCGGCGCCGATCGCTTTGTGCTGCCCGACCCGAAGGACTACCGCGTCGAGCTCGGAAACGGCCTCGTCGCTTTCATCGCCGAAGACGCAAGCACCGACACCGTCGAGCTCACCGCACTCATTGGCGCAAGCCGCCTCGACGACCCGGCGGGCAAGTCCGGCCTCGCCGCCGGCGTCGCCTACGGGATGCGCGGCGTCCCGGGCCTCGACGACCGGCTCTACGCCATGAGCGCCCAGGTCTCGGTCACCACCGACAACGAGCACACGCGCCTGCGACTGTCATTACTAAAGGAAGACCTCGGCGACGGGATCCGCGCAAGCGTCCCGAGCACGAGCTGCCCAAGTTGCTCTATGGGGATCATCCGGCAGGTCGACTCCCCACGGCAGCTAGCCTCGGCGCGATCTCAGTCTCAGATCTTCGGACGTTGTACGACCAGTACTACGTTCCCAACAATGTCGTGCTCGCAGTCTCTGGCGGTGTCGAACGCGAGGCGACCGCCCAGGCGTTAAAGGCAGCACTGTTTCCGTGGCGGCGAGCCCGCGTTCGCCATCCCGACGTTGCCGAGATTCCCAAAGCGACACCGCGTCAGATTCATGTGTGGGATATCGACCGACTTCAAGGCTGGATGTTGGTTGGACATCTCGGCCGACAGGGTCGCGAGAACGAGCATGCCGCTTTGGAGATCGCCAACTACGTCCTCGGCGGCAACGGCGCCATTTGGAAGCGCGTGCACGCGGAGCTCGCTCCCGCGCGCGCAGGCGGCCACTTCGACGCACGGCTTTTCGTCGAGAGCCGCGGCAAGCGCGGTCTGTCCAACGACATCTCGTCCTACGTTCCCGTTAGTTTCCGTGTTCGCGGCCTCACCTACGCCGTGACCCTGGGACGACCCGAGTCGATTGCCTATCTCCTGAAGATCATCGACGACGAATGGGCGAAGATCGGCAAAGACATCTCCGAGGACGACATCGAGATCGCGAAAGGCGCGTTGACCGAAGGTTATTTTCAAATGCGCTACGCCGGCGCCCACGCAACCGCACTCACGCTGGCCGAAGAGCTTCTGCTCGAAGGCGACCACGATTGGAGCAAGGGCTACGTCGAGCGCATCCGCACCGTGACCCGAGACGAAGTGCTCGCCGCCGCACGCAAGTACTACCGTCCCGAGGACCTCGTTGCCGTCCTCGTGGGCCCTATCGATGAAATCCGAGCCTCCGAGCATCCCTTGTATAAAGCAACGCTCGAGGATTTCGGCGAAATCGTCGCACACCCCTGGTGAGCAAGGAGACGGCACATGCATTCTGACCTGATCCCACCGAACGAGCTCGGAACGAACCTTGGGCGCGACGACTGGGCGATCATCGACGCACGCTTCTATCTACCGGAACCCGACAAAGCAGAGGCGAAATATCTCGACGCCCACATCCCCGGTGCTGTCTACGCGCATCTTGACCGCGATCTCTCGGCGCCTCTCACCGGAACGAACGGCCGACACCCCATGGCGAGCGTCGAGCAGATGGTCGACCGATTCTCGAAGTGGGGTATCGACGACGACGTCCAGGTCGTCGTCTACGACGACGTCGGCGGTCAGTTCGCCGCGCGGCTGTGGTGGATGCTTCGCTATCTCGGTCATGACGCGGTCGCGGTTCTAGACGGTGGGCTTCCGGCATTCCATGGCGAGCTGCGCAGTGGGCGCGAAGAGCGCACACCTCGCGACTTCACACCGCGAGTGCAAGACGCCATGCGTATCGACCTCGACGCCCTCGCTCAACACCGCCACGAGCATCTTCTCGTGGATGCCCGTGCCGGCGAGCGCTTCCGCGGTGAGAAAGAGCCCCTCGATCCCGTGGCCGGCCACATCCCCGGCGCCCAGAGCCTCCCATGCTCATCGAACCTGAACGCCGAAGGTAGCTTCGTTCCTGCCGACAAGCTCCGAGCGCGCTTCGATGCCGTCGTCGGGAGTCGTGACACGTCCGAGGTCGTGTCCTACTGCGGCTCCGGCGTCACGGCGTGCCACAACCTACTGGCCATGGAAGTCGCCGGCATTCGAGGCGCGCGCCTCTACCCGGGCTCGTGGTCCGAGTGGTGCGCCGACGAGAAACGACCGATCGAGACGGGGTGATCGCCTCTTGCCTGCGCTACTTGCAGCTTCGAACGGTCAATCCTTCAATCCGTCCAGGCGAGTCGCCACCTCACGAGCAACCCGTATCGTCGACGCGACCAATTCTTCGTTCACGTCCACGTAGCCTTCGTACTCCGCCTGGTTACGCTTGCGGTGGGCCTGATCGAGGATCCGCCACTGCTCCCCAGGAAGATCGACGGTGTGCTGGAGACATTGGAAGACGAGATACCGCGACTCCGACCGATACCCGTGCCATCTCAGTGCCGCAAGAGCGAGCGCGTGGGCAGCGTTATAGGCTAAATCGAATCGGCTTTCCAAACTGAGATCTTCACGCTCGGCATCGTCCAAACGAACCAGGCCCGATCGTGTCAGTCCCGCGATCTCGGTCGCCGCTGACGGCTCAGCCTTGAGCTGGTCGACACGACCCAGGTTATCGAGCTGCGGATGCGCCATCTCGGTCACCGATTAGAACGACGTGCTCGCCTTCCAGAACCTTGGTCAGGAACGGATGCCCCGCCGTACGCCGCTTCGCAAATTCTTTCGGAGTGTAGAGCGTCGGGTTGATCTTGCGATCGAGAGAGGTTTCCGCCCTGGCGAGCGCCGCATAGAGCTCCTCGAGCGTCAGCTCGTCGGCAACAACCAGGAGATCGATATCGCTGCTGGCCGTATCGCTGCCTTTTGCCACCGAGCCATAAAGGAGAGCAAGCCTGATCCTGTCCGCAAGTGTCGCCAGGGCCAGGCGTATCGGATCCGCGAGGCCCACCGTCTTGATTACGAGGCTCCGAAGCTCCTCGAATATCGGAGAGGCCGGGTTCGCTTGATAGTGCTTCTGGTTGCCGATGCGGGTAACCGTTACCAGACCGCTTGCCACCAACCGCCGCAGCTCCCTCTGTACGGCCCCGGATCCGGAGCCAGTCAGCGCAATCATTTCCGTCGCGAAGAAGCTGCGCTCCGGCTGCCCGAACAGCAGCCCGAACACACGCTGCTGCGTCGTCGTAAAGAGAGCGTCCGCGAGGCCACCCGGGCGAACCTCAAGGGCTGCGTGCTCACGTGACACCCGGCGCACCTCGTCGCTTGGTCGACATGCCCATTTTGGGCATCATAATACCCAAAATGGGCATGTTGCAAGCAAAAACTATTGAGACGCCAAAGCGAGTTCACCTGTCGAACCTGAGCACGCAGAGAGGCGCCCCGTCAAACCCGCTGAATGTCGGGTGCACGCGCGTGCGTCCGTGTGCAGCATAACAATCCACGGTTTTCCCCCAGATGGTGATAGCGCGGGTCACCAAAAACGTTCCCGCGGGAACGTTCACGAGCTTGCAGACCAATCATCCAGAATGCGAGCGACCTCGGGCCTCACTCGCTCTCGGGCCTCCCGACGTTCCAGCCCGCCCAAAAGGTGCGCGTCATAGCCGGTAAGCTCGTGTCGGATGTGGGCCTGTACCGCTAGATCCACGGCGTCCGGATCGAGTGCTTTTGCCATCGCGGTGCGCCCCACGCGACCGGAGTGCTTCCTGCAAGCGTGCTCGGCAACGCGGGTGGCAGTTTCCGGCGGGCAGCGAGGGTATTGCTCGCGGATCTGGTCCGCAAAGGTCCCGACGTACTCGTGATCCAGGCGCTCCCGCCTCGAAGCTTCGCGCCGTCTGCGCGCTTCACGGAGCTCTTCGTCGGCGAGACACGCTTCCAGAGCGGTCTCGATCGCAGCCGGCTCCACAAGAATCCCTTGACGCTCGTAGCGACGGCGCGCCTTGCTCCACTTGACGACGACGGCTCGCAGACGGGAGTGCTTGCTCGCCCGCCGCGTCAGAGCTGCGTCGCCGCTCTCGAGAAACTCCAGGTGATCGAAGTCGGCACAGGCGAGGCAGAGTCCGCGGTCTCCCTCTCGCCGGAGGAAGTTGCCGCGGGATAGCTCCGCGTCGCACCCGTCGCAACGAGACTCACGCCCCTGGAGCCAGAAGACGACGATATCTTCGGAACGGCCGCGGCTGGGACGCATGCTCATCCCTCGCCCTTCGGAGTGGGCCTCAGTCCGCACACCTGTCGAACGTAGTTCCAATTGTGCTCCACACCCAGCATTTCTAGCTCGCGCACGGCACACTTCCAATCGACGGCGAAGTGTTTACGGTACGCTCTGATGACATTCTTCTCCGAGTTCTTCTGGAGCCAAACTTTCGCCGACTGAAGGCGGGCGGCCCGGTTCATCCGTTCGTGTCGCGGAGTGTGAGATTGCTTCTTCTTCTTTTTGCGTCGGTACCCTCGGTAGTTGGAACGCGCCTCATCGGCGGACTCACCCCAAAGCGCTTTGGCATTCTTGGGAACGTCGTTGATGCCGCACTCTTTGGCCGCAGCATCGACGCTCCCGCCGTGGTCCGAGATGGCCAACTCCCAATCGAAGGAGTCGGGAGAGGCGAGCACTTCGGTCACGCTCTTGTCGAACAAAAAGACCCGCTCACCGCGGCGTATTCTACGTTCTTTCTGTTCTCGGTAGTCCGTCATGACCGCCGCCCCTCACGCACGAACCGTAACGCCGGTCGGATGTGGGCGTCAAGTTCCAAAAGCGTGATTCCAGCGTGTCGATCAGGTTTGCGGCGCCACTTCATCTGGCGAAATTTCGATAGGATTGTATCGGGCGTTATGTCCCCGTAGAATCAAGCGCGCACGGGGCTTTGGGAAGATCGCGATCTGCCTATGTCGATAGGACCCGGAAGCTCGAGCACCTCGCACCGCCGGAGTGAGAAGGTTTTGATCTCAGCTTCGATTTCACCCGGCACCAAGCTCGGCCCCCGGTCGCGCTCCCTCAGATCATGGCGACGGACACCGCGATATCGTACGGCTCCGCCCAGAGGAGGTCGACCCATGCGTAGCAAACTCCGTCTTCGTTTCTTCCCGGCACTGTCGCTTCTAGTCCTGGGCTCGGTTCCCCTTCCCGCGCAAGCGCCACGACCCGAGCTCGATCTGCGGCAGCACTACACCAAGTCCGAGCGCATGATCCCGATGCGCGACGGCGTGCAGCTCTTCACAATTATCTACGAGCCCAAAGACCAGACCCGGCGCTATCCCTTCCTCCTGCTGCGCACGCCCTACTCGATCCCTCCTTATGGGCCCGACGAATACCGCGCGCAGCTTGGTCCCTCACCCGAGTTCGATCGAGACGGGTTCATCTTCGTCTTCCAGGACGTGCGAGGGAAGTTTCGCTCGGAGGGAGAGTTCGTGGTCATGAGGCCTCCCGCGCCGCCGGACGCCGGTCCTTCGGCGATCGACGAGAGCACGGACAACTACGACACCATCCAATGGCTGCTCGACAATCGCGACAACCATAACGGCCGGGTAGGGCAGTGGGGCATCTCTTACCCCGGCTATCAGACGGTCATGGGGATGATCGACGCCCATCCCGCCCTGAAGGCTTCCTCGCCACAAGCGCCGCCTTCCGACATGTTCATCGGCGACGACTGGCATCATAACGGCGCCTTCCGCCTGATGTATGCCTTCAGCTGGCTTTCTCGCAATGCCCGGGTGAGGACCGGTGTCACCGAGGAGCGAGAACAGGCGTTCGATTACGGAACGCCCGACGGCTACCGGTTTTTTCTCGAGCTGGGTCCCCTCGGCAACGTGAACGAAAGTTACTTCAACTACTCGGTTCCGACCTGGAACGAGTTCATGGAGCACGGCACCTACGACGAGTACTGGCAGCGGCAGAACACGCTCCCTTACTTGAAGGGCATCACCCATCCGGTGCTCAACGTAGCGGGCTGGTTCGACGCCGAGGATTTCTACGGGCCGATGAGTGTCTATTACACGATGGAAAAGGAGATTCCTGGCAACCAGAGCACGCTGGTCGTCGGGCCCTGGCTTCACGGTGGTTGGGCGCGGATGGACGGAAGCTCGCTCGGGCATATCGACTTCGAGTCCAACACCTCTCATTATTATCAGCAGGAAGTGTTGTTTCCCTTCTTCATGCATCACCTGAAGGACGCTCCCGATCCGGGGCTTCGCGAGGCGGTGGTCTTCGAGACCGGCGCGAACCAGTGGCGGAGCTACGATCGCTGGCCGCCAAGCGAGGCTGTCGCGCGCCAGCTCTATTTCCACGCGGATGGGAAGCTTTCCTTCGAGCCGCCCCGCGAGCCGGTGGAAGGAGGGGAGGCCTTCGACAGCTACATCAGCGACCCCGACAAACCTGTGCCGTTCTCGGCGGAGATTCGCACTACCCAGGGGCATCTGTGGATGATCGAGGACCAGCGCTTCGCTTCGCGACGACCCGACGTTGTCGTCTACGAGACCGGCGTCCTCACCGAGGATGTCACGATTGCTGGGCCCATCATCGCGAAGCTCGATGTCTCGACCACTGGCACCGACGCCGATTTCGTAGTGAAGATCATCGACGTCCTGCCCGGCGATCATCTCGATCGAGAGCCCAATCCGAGCGGCGTCCGCATGGGAAATTTCGAGATGCTGCTGGCCGGTGAGGTCTTTCGCGCCAAGTTCCGCAACAGCTACAGCGAGCCCGAGCCCCTGGTCCCCGGGGAGATCACGCGGCTCGCCTTCGATCTGCGCGACCGCAGCCACACGTTCAAGAAGGACCATCGGATCATGGTTCACGTTCAGAGCAGCTGGTTTCCGGTCATCGATCGAAATCCACAGACGTTCGTGGACATCTACTCCGCCTCGGACGAGGACTTCCAGAAAGCGGAACATCGTATCTACCGCTCGGCGCAGCATCCGTCCCACCTCGAGCTCAGGGTCATCGATCGGTAGAGCAGACCTCCATTCCGACCGGGGGCGCGCTCTGGTAAAACTGACATCGTGATGGGCTCTTCAGGATGTGGATTTCCTATCTCGCGCTACTTCTTGCGGTCCAGTCGGCTCCGTTCGAAGTCGGCAGGCCCGTTCCGGCTTTGACGCTTCCTTCGATCACGGACGGCAAGCCCGACGGTCAGCGGGTGGCGGTGGGATGGAACAGCGATATCTGGACCCCGAATCTCGTTCGCGGTACCCGACTCCGCTCAGGAGTGATCCGTCTTCTTGTCGATGAGCTCCCCCAAATACTTCAGGTGGCTCTTTTCTTGCTCCGCGAGCTCCATGAGCACCGCCTTCGTGTCGAAATCGTGGCTTCGCTGTAGGTATCGGAGGAAGAGATCGAGAGCCTGGGCCTCGAGCATCATCGCAATGCTCACCACGTCTTCGATCGAGCTCGTTTCGGGTCGAAATCCGTCGACGAGCTCCTCGGTGCTCAGGCCGCCCTCGATGACATCCGGCGAGGCGACGCGGTCCATCGCCTCGATGGTCTCGAGCTCGCCTCCGTGCGTTTTGTACAAATCGAAGATCATCTGTTTGTGGTGCACCTCGAGCTCGGAGAGGGTTCGGAACAGCTCGGCGGCTTCCCGGTCGGACACTCGTTTGCTCAGGCGCTCGAAGAGCGTCCGCATGCCCTCCTCCATGCCGTAGACGATGGCGAGCATCTCCGCGCCTGTCTCTTCTCCGGTGATGAGGCCCATTCCGGTCTCGGGCGGCCCGCTGCTGACGCCGCCTTGCCAAGCCCTGATACCACCGGTGAGGTTATAGACTTCCTTGAATCCCTTTCCCGAAAGCAGCTGCGCAGCGGCCCGGCTGCGCCCACCGACGGCTCAGTAGACGACGAGCGGTTTGTCTCGATCCAGCTCGTCGAGACGGCCCGTCAGCTCCGGAAGGGGGATGAGCACCGAGCCCGGGATACGGGCTTGCGCATGCTCGCCCGGCTGCCGCACGTCGAGCAACGTGTAGTCCGAGACCTTGTGCTCGACCATGTACCGGCGCGTCTCCTCGGCGTCCATGTTCTTTGCGGGAATGAAAAACTGCTTCCAGCCCATACTGTATCCTGACTCTTCTGGCTTCCTGTTGATCGAGCCGACTATAACGTAGCCGAGGACGACGCGATTTTGCCACACTGTCGCATCTTGTAGAGCACGCACGATCGTTGGTATACATTAGACCGTCGGAGGAGGAGTCGTCGTCATGGGTTGGCTAGCAGAAGACATTATGACTCGGAACGTTCTTTGCGTCTTTGCGGACACGGATTTACGCGATCTGATGAAGATCTTGCTCGATTGCGGGATAACGGGTGCCCCGGTCACGACGAAGGCCGGGACGCTGATGGGCGTCGTGTCGCAAACCGACCTTCTTCGCTACAACGTAAGCCGCGACGACGAGCTCGTCATGGAGCCGGATTTCTACGGCACCGCTCGCGTCGAGGGTCGCTATCTACCCCGCGGATTTCAGATCGAGGACGCGAATACGGCCTCAGTCTCCGACGTCATGACGCCAGTGGTGCACAAGGTCAAGCCGTCCACCCCCGTCGAGGACGTGGCTCGCATGATGCGCAGGAAGCATGTTCACCGCGTCATCGTCGAAGAGAAAGGCAAGGTGGTAGGGATCATCTCCGCGCTCGACGTGCTCGCGGTGTTGACCAGCGTTTCCAAACCTCCCAAGAGGTCGACGAAGAAGAAGTAATGGTCGTCGCGTTCGATCTCGACCGGCTCGAGCCCGTCGGCGCCGCGAGCGTGCTCGAACAGGACATCGTCATCATCGGAAGCGTTAGCAAGCACTATGCCGTGTCCGATTACGGCACCCTGGCTTTCATCCCCGACAGCGGGCGCGAGCCGTCCCTGGTGCGGGTCAACCATGCAGGCGAGGTGATGCACTCTGTCGACCGCGTGTCGTCGCACCCGAGCGTTTCGCCAGTTGATGGCCGGGTCGCCTACGTTTGCACGGAAACAGGTCGAGCCGAGGTCTACGTGGAGAGCTTTCCCGCGCTCGACGAGCGCATCGCGGTGTCGAGCGGCGGAGGCGTCGAGCCGGTGTGGTCCCGCGACGGCGAAGCACTCGTCTACCGGACAGGCCTAACGTTTCTCAGAGCACGCATCGTGACCAAGCCGACCCTGCGTGCCGAACCGCCGGAAGTACTCTTCGATACGACGAATTCAGCATCGAACACGCACGCTCATCACGCCATCACCGACGGCGGGCTCGTCATGCGACAGGAGCGCGAGCCGTTAGACCTGCAAAGAATCAACATCGTGACCAACTCTTCGATCGCATCGAAGCGCTCTTGAGGCAGGATTAAACGTTCGTACCCTTTGCCCAATCGGGCGCGAGCTCCGACGAACGAACGAGAGAGCCATTCTCGAAGAGCGCGACGAATCGATAGGGTGTATCCGCGAGGTCGTTGTCGAGCAGCACCGCTACCGACGCCGCCTCGATGGCGCCGGGAAGATTCTTCAGCGTTCGCTCGTAGCGGGCTCGGATCTTCTCTGCCGGAACGTCGTGCTCGCCGCGAGAGCTCACGCGTTCACGGACGCGCGCATGACTGAGCTCGGGAGAGCTGATCCCGATGAAGAAAAGCCAAACCTCGAACCCACGAGCGCGGGCGTCGTTCATCATCGCGACTTTTGCACCGACGGGATCGGACAACACCGTCTCCGTGACGAAGGAACGACCGAGCACGATACTGGCGTGGCGTTGCTCGTCGGCAATGCGCTGCGCGGCCTGGTCCGCGGGAAGGCTGAGGAGCTCCGGTGTGAGCGCTCGAGCGCCGGCGCGCAACTCCACGGCGATGCGATCGGCGTTGATAAAAGGGAGATTGAGTGAGTCCAAGTAGGCGTCGTAAAACGTCGACTTGCCCGCGCCATTCGAGCCGGCGAGCATGACGAGCAGCGGAGACGGAACGACCGGACGGCCGAGAAGAGCGGCTAACTCCTCGAGCTCCTGAGACATCTACCGTGATGGCGATGCTTGCTTCACGGAAGGCCCGTCGGCAATGAACTCGTTGCCGTCAAAGTGCCCCACGATTTTGCGACCGTCCGGCCACACTTGCGCGACCCGGTCCGGCCGCCCTGGTACCGCTTCGTAGACCGGCTTGCCTGTCTCGGAGATTAGAGTCCGCGCGCGATCGCGTTCGTTTCGCTCGACGAGCGCTTTCACCAAACGCTCCAACGCAGCCCGTGCCTCGGCGATTTTGTCCTCGTCCGCGGGATCTGCAAGATGCGCTTTGAACGCCATAACGTCCGAAGTCTTTACGAGCTGCTCGACCGCTCGTCCAAGACGCGCCCAGTGCTCGATCTGCTTCGCCATCGACCGATTCGCAAGCTCCGCCGTTTCTTTGGCGGCTTCAGCAAGCTCGTCAGCCACTTTCACAGGACTACCCATTTCTAGCCTCCCTAGGTAGCATTATACAACCCTGACGCTATATCTGGGCGCGTTTTGCTACCCGACAGAAACTGGAACTGGCCGCCGCGTTTCGGGCGGGAACGTATTAAATGC
This sequence comes from uncultured Acidobacteriota bacterium, assembly GCA_947259165.1. GTDB lineage: Bacteria > Acidobacteriota > Vicinamibacteria > Marinacidobacterales > SMYC01 > CAMYKY01. Next base: position 34,216 of record CAMYKY010000056.1, read on the forward strand.
CGAGCTGGGATTTCAAGGAGGATTTGTATCGAGACGGGACGTCAACGTCCATCCCCGCTACGAAATCGCGCCCGATGGTCAGCAATTCTTGATGCTTCGCAACCCGCCCGCCTAGTGATCCGCGTGGACACGGACTGAGCTAAAGCGTTGGATGCTTCAAATGGTGATCGGTTCGCGACTGGAACGCGTGCGCTAGCAGAAGAATCTCCGCTTCGCCGAAGAGCTTTCCAGTGAACCTCAGGCTCGTCGGGGTTGCTTCGAAGAATCCTCCCGGGACACTGATCTCAGGATGGCCCGTGAGATTCGTCAGTCCGAGGTTGCTGCCGATGAACAAGTCGAGATCCCCAAGGGCCTCGTCGACTTGTTGCAGGATGCGCATTCGCAATCGGTTCGCCTGGATGTACTCGACGGCAGGAACGAAGCGTGCGGCACGAAAGGTGTCGGGCCAGCTGCTATCTTCCGGGGGCCTCTTCATGCTGTCGAGATCTCCGCTCAGCGTGAGACCATCGAAGGCGGCGGCGGATTCGGTGGTGAGGATGAAGCCGATTGCGTCGGAGGGAACGTCCGGCAGGTCGAAGGGCACAAGCTCGACACCGAGACTGCGGATGTCGTCGAGTGCCGCGCGATTGTTCTGTTGAGTCGCCCGCTGCCGCGCGACGCGTTCTGCGTTTTCGGGATCGTCGGCAATCGTGTCGAACTCCGAACGAAGGTAGCCCACGCGGAGCTCTCGAACATCACGGGCGGCGTCCCAGGAGAACGGAAGGTCGAACAACGTGTTGTCTTTGCCGTCCGGGCCACGGATCGCGTCGAAGACGAGAGCGCAATCTTCCGCGGAGCGGCACATGGGTCCGATCTTGTCCATGCTCCACGAAAGCGCCATCGCTCCGTAGCGGCTCACACGACCGTAGGTCGGGCGCAAACCCGTGACACCGTTTCTCGTCGATGGGGAGATGATCGAACCTCGAGTCTCGGTCCCAATGGCAAAACCCACGAGCCCCGCGGCCGTGGCGGAGCCGGGTCCCGCCGAGGAGCCGCTCGAACCCTGCTCAGGGTTCCAGGGGTTTCGCGTCCGTCCGCCGAACCAGCGATCACCTTGGGCGAGCGCTCCCATCGAGAGTTTCGCGACCAGCACCGCACCTGCGTCGGTCAAACGGGTGTAAACCGTTGCGTCGGTATCGATCGTTTGATCTTTATAAGGTGTCGCACCCCACGATGTCTTCGTCCCGCGCACCGAGAGCAGGTCTTTGGCACCCCAGGGAATCCCGTGGAGCGGACCACGATAGCCTCCCGCGGCGATTTCCTCGTCGGCGCGTTTTGCCTGACGTCTGGCGATGTCTTCAGTGAGGCTCACGACGCAGTGGAGCGTCGGGTCGTATTGTTTCAACCGCGCGAGGTACAACTCGGTGAGCTCGGACGGCTTGATGTCGCGTCGCTCCACGAGCTTCGCAAGATGAGTGAGCGGGAGGAACGCGATCTCTTCGTCGCTCGCAGGCATCGACGGATCGACCGTCGTCGGCCTCATCGAGCTCGTTCCGGTGGGAAGCGGCTTCCCAGGTGGCACGGGATTGAAGACGAGAGCCGTCGCGGTGTCGTTGCCGAGACCGGCGGCGCGAATCTCCGCAAACCCGTTCAGCGGACTGCGCTCGCCGTTGAGCCTCTCCAGCAGCGCTTCCTGCTGGGCCGGGGTAAACGAGATCCCGGCGATTTTCTGTGCGGCCTCGATCATCTCGGGCGTGATCGTTTTCGCGTCTTGGGCAATGGCCGCAAGCGCTCCGGGCATCAGGGCCGATCCGACCCCGAGCGAAGACAAACAAGCAACAAAACGGCGACGGTTCATTTCATGGGTCATTTCGTGTTACCTCGCGGCGGCGCCCACTCGAAACGCGAAGTCTATCACTGGTGTTTTCTGCTAACATGCCGGGCTTCTTGACCGATACCACTCACCGCGCGCGATCGATTTCGGCCCTGTTCGCAGGGGTCGGATTCTCCGCCACGGGTTTCATCGCCCTCATCACAGTAACCCCGCTCGCGGCGGAGGACCTGCTCGGGGACGCGCGATGGAGCGGGCTTCCATCGGCGCTCGCGATCATGGGCACCGCAGCGGGTACGAGTTGGTTGGCGGCAGTCATGTCACGCCATGGACGCCGGCGCGGGCTGCTGCTCGGGTATTTCACGGCAGCGATCGCCGCGTTGTTCGCGGCACTCGCCGTGGGTTTTGCCATCTTTCCCCTCTTGCTGGTTTCGATCTTCACTCTCGGCGCTGGCTACGGCGCGAGTCGTTTGTCCCGCTACGCCGCCGCGGACCTCTACGATGCTCCTCGGAGCGTATTGGCTCCGTTCTCGGGCCGGTTCTGCTCGAGCCCACGCAAAACGCCACCGCGGCTTTGTCGTTTCCCAGCGTGACCGGCCCGTTCTTGCTCGCATCGCTCGCGATGGGCGCGGCCGGGCTCGTCGTGTTCGTTGCGTTCCCGTCGGACGTTCGAGGCAAAGCGCGCAACACTGCGAGCGGGCTGCCTCTCACGCATCTTCGAAAAGCCAACGCGCAGATCGCGCTCGGCGCACTCGTGATCGGCCAGGTCGTGATGGTACTCATCATGACGATGACACCGATCCACGTACGCAATGAAGGCGGGGGACTCAAGGCGGTCGGGTTAATCATCGCTGCACACACGTTCGGGATGTATGCACTCTCTCCACTCTCGGGTTATTTGAGTGACCGCATCGGCCGAAAGCCGATGATCGTCATAGCGGGTGCTTTTCTCGTCGCTTCCGGCGTCGTTTCATCCAGCGCGGGAGCAAACCAGACGTTGCTCGCGCTTGGGCTTTTTCTGCTCGGATGGGGGTGGAATCTCGGCTTCGTCTCGGGAAGCGCACTCCTCACGGCGGCAGTGCCGTATAACGACCGCATGCGCCTCCAGGGTTTCGCGGATACCATCGTTTGGTCGAGCGCAGCAATCGCCGGCGTATCGTCGGGGCTGTTGTTGCACTCCGTCGGCTACCCTGCGCTTTGCCGCCTCGGTGCTCTCGTCGCGATCGTCCCCGCTGCTCTGGTCGCGCTTCGAAGGGCGTGACTTGGCTTTCGAGGACGTCTACGCGATCGTCCGCAAGATCCCGCGCGGGCGGGTCATGAACTACGGGCAGATTGCGGGGCTGATCCGGCACCCACTGTCGGCGCGCGCGGTCGGCTGGGCGATGCAGCAATGTCCCAAAGGAATCCCGTGGCATCGAGTCGTCAACGCCGAAGGCGGCATCTCGACCGAAATGTTGACCGACCCTCCCCGACTCCAACGCCTGCTCTTGGAAGGCGAAGGCATTCGCTTCGACCAAAGCGGCAAGCTGTCGATGTCGCGCTACCGGTGGACGCCGAAGAAGACGAGGAAAAAGTGACCGTTGGTAGTGAGCTCCTAGTGGGGTGGTTCATCCTCGAGCGGCTCTTCGGTCTCGGCGATGTCGGACAATAGAGCTGTCGCTTCCTCGGCGTGATCTTTTTCCACTTGGAGCCGGACGCGCCCGAGGAACGGGTTGCCGCTGAACACGGCGCCCGCGCCGTCCGCACCCACTGCCAGGAACTCGATGCCAGCGGCCTCGAGAACCGTTCTCGCGATACCGATGAGAGCCGGGTTGGTCGAATCGAAAACGGTGACGATCTCCATGTTCGGTCGCTTATCGCTGTCGGTCGGTGGAAGGGTCGCAACGAGATCAACCTGGCAGTCGGCACAGACGGTGAAACCTTCTCGATACTCAGAGCTACACTGTGGACAAAACATTTATCGGGATCCTGAGAGAGAAAGGGGACGCGCGTACGCTGACGCCGCCGTCCGGCCATTGCCCGGGGCCTCGGCGTTCAAGGGAATGGACATCGTGAAGACCGACCCTTTGCCTTCTTCGCTTCTCACGGTCAAGCGCCCGCCGTGATTCTGAATGATCCGATAACAAATCGACAGCCCAAGCCCCGTACCAACACCAACGCCTTTCGTGGTGAAACCCGGATCAAAGACACGCGAGAGATCCCCTGCCGCGATACCGGAGCCGCTATCGCCGATACTCACGATGACGTCGTTCGCCTCGCGAAGCGTCTCGATGCGAATCCGCCCTTTTCCGTCGATCGCCTGGATCGCGTTGACGATCAAGTTCATAAAGACTTGATTGAGCTGCCCAGCGTAACAATTCACGGGCGGGACATCACCGTAGGTCTTCTCGACGGTGATGCGCCCTTTGATCTGATGCTCGACGAGTGCCAGGGTCTCGTCGATCCCTTCGCGAAGGTCGGAGCGTTTCCACTCGGACTCGTCCAAGCGAGCGAATTTTCGCAAGTTGCTCACGATGCGGCTCATGCGTCGAGTTGCCGCCTCGTTGACGCGGTTCATGTCTTGCAGGACGGTGAGGGCCTTCGAGACGCCGTCCACGTCGCCGCGCTCGAGCAGATCCCGGAGCCGATCGAACGTGGCCCGCTCCGTTTGCGTGTTGCTTTGGAGTGCGCCCATCGGCGTGTTGAGCTCGTGGGCCACGCCCGCGACGAGCTGACCAAGCGATGCCATTTTCTCGGATTGGATCAACTGAAGCTGCGCCTCCTGGAGCTCGCCGAAGTCAGCGAACCGCTGGTAAGCAACCGAGATCGCGTCGGCGAACTCCGTAAGCGTCGCGACATGGTCCGCGGAAGGCTCTTCGGCGTCGGAGCTCCCCACGAACACTGCGCCGTGGGAAAAGGGCACGGTGACGACCCACTTCCACTCGGGCCACTCGGATTGCCGGCTTCCGCTTCCGAGCACGGCGTCGTCGAAATGCAGCATGCGAACACGGCGCTCTTCCCACGCGTCGATGAGCTTCTGGACCTCCGGCACTTCGTTGACGGAAAGGTCTCTGGTTTCGAGACCACCTTCGCCGCGCGCGCTGAACGTCCTGACTAGTCCTTCGTTCTTGGCTTCGTTGTTGTCGATGATCGCGATACCGCAGACCGAAAAACGCAGCCCGAGTCTAAGCAGCTCTTCTTGCATGACATCGATCGCGCGCCCGAGATCGTCGGGCTTTTCCATCAGGAACACCTGGCGAACGACCTTGCTCACGGAACGGCCGCGCCGCAGCTCCCGATTCTGCTCCTCGAGCGCGAGTCGCTCCATCGCATCGAAGAGATCTTGAGGGGTCATACGCATGTGGCCGAACTCGGCCTCATAGACCCACCGCACGAGCCCGTGCTTGTCGACGAGGATTCCGGTCGGGAACGCGATGTCCTTGCCCTTCCATCCACAACGGTGTCGGATGTTCAGCTTGTCGAGGAGCACGCCCTGGTCATCGGAGAGAAACGTGAACTCGGCACCGAGTTTCTGGCGAAAGCGCTCCGAGACTTCGGGCGGGTCCACGCTGATCGCAAGAATGCGCGTGTCAGCATCGGCCACGCGGCTCTGGAATTTTTGGAGCTGCCCGAGCTCACTCGTGCAAAAGGGTCACCACGGACCCCGGTAGAACAGAATCAGGGCGGTCTTGCCGTCGAGACGCGTCGAATCGAACGGCTCACCGTGCGAGTCCCGGAGCGAGAAGCTCGGGAAAGGATCTCCTGCCGCAAGAGAGATCTCACCGCGCGAAAAGCGCGCGCCACCGACCATGTACCAAACCAGCATCCCGAAAACGGCGAGCTCGAGCGCGAACAAGGTAATGTGAAGTGCCGTCGGCTCGCCGAGAACCGTCCAAAGCCCGATCAGGACACTGGCGCCAAGGATGACAAATTGCTCGTGAGGATAACGGCGGTAAGAGCCTCGACCCAGCGTCCACTGGAACACACCCCAGCTGACGAACAGGAGCATGAAACCCGAAATAGCAAGCATGGGAACGTTTTGACCTGTCCCCATATTAGCTCACCCCAGCGGGCTGCCGAAAAACAACGGTCGCAGCCCGCGCGAGCGGAGCGTCCGACTTCGCTAAGGCTTCGTCGAGACCTCGCCGTAGCCCGTAGGGCGGAGGCGGGAGACCGGCCTGCATGGCCGACAAGACGCGAAGCCGAGCGAGGAGCGAGGCGGCAAGCGCACTCGGCGGAAAACAAGAGTGAGTGCGCACTGAGCACCTAGTGGGCTGTAACAGTTAAGCGTTGCGCAAATCGCGAGGTCATTTTGTGTGCTGGCAAGGCGTGATGACGACCCAATATCTGGATATTTCGAGGAATCGCAACGCAGCCAGCGCGCAAAAGGACCCGCGATTTTGGCAACGAATAACTGTTACAGTCCACTAGGCGGGAAAAAACTTGTCGATCACCTCGTCATCCGGCGGCATTGTGAACAACGACACTAGGATGAAGCTCAGCGCCGCGCCGGCGAACATCACCACGACCGGCATGAGACCGCTTCCCGCGACGGTATACTCTCCCTCGAAGCCGAGCGATCGGACCAAGAAGGCAACCCACAACACAGCGACGGTGAGAACCCCGGAGAGAGCGCCAGCGGCAGTGCTGCGCCGCCAGTACAGCGCTCCCACGATGACAGGGAACAAGGCGGCAAATCCACTCAGCGACCACACCCCGAGGCTGAAGATCGAGCGAGAGGTGACCAGCGAGAGCAAGAGTACGACGGCGAGGAGTATCATCACGAACACCCGGCCGAACAAGACTTGCTGGCTCTCGGACAACCGATCGTGAAATCCGTAGTGGCGCACGATGTCGGTGGTAAACATCGTCCCCGTCGATAGCGTCTGCGAGTCGAGCGATGACATGATCGCGGCGAAGACTCCAGCCGCGAGGAGTCCTGCCAACACGCCGCCCGAATGTTGAAGAATCAAATTCACGAGAATCGGTCCCTGAAGCGGCGGTTGGAAATCGATATTGCCAACGACCCCAAGAACCACGCTGGGCACCCAAACGGCAGTGATGCACAGCGGGTAAAAGACGATCGCCGAGCGAAAGGTTTTCGCACTCTTGGCGGAGAGCCAATGGCTGAAGATATGGGGAAACACGCCGGTGGAGAGCGGTATCAATAAGTACGAAGCCATGCGCAAAAAATCGTGAGAGTTACGCCCGACGACCAGCAGCTCTGGGCGGGTTGCAGCCACGGAGGACATCGCTTGGCCGAGGCCGCCGTATTTCCCCAGGATCACGAAGAACGCGAGAGCGCCGACAGTCATGAACACAATCGTTTGAAGGGTGTTGACCCACGCGGTGCTCCTCATCCCGCCGTAAGTAACGTAGGAGAAGATCACAGCGCACATGAGAGTGCTTCCGACCCACGGCGCAAGCCCCTCCGTCGGCCCTCCGGTGAGTGCGTTCAAGACGTCACCGCCGCCCTTGACGCCAATGAGAACGTACGGGAGCAAGAGGGTGATGAGAACGACGAAGAGCACGAGGCCCAACGCGTTCGATTCATAACGGGCTCGAAGAAACTGGGCTTGGGTCAGGAAACCGTGGCGCTTGCCGAGCCACCACAAACGCGTGCCCACGAAATAGAAAACGAACGGGATCACGAGAGCAGAGCTCGATCCCATCAACAAGAACACGTCGATGCCGGATCGGTAGGCCTCCCCCGACGCGCCCAGCATCGTGAACGCGGTCATGTTGGTGCCGAAGAGCGTCATCAACAAAATAAACGAACCGATGGAACGGCTCGCGAGGAAGTAATCCTCCCCTGTCCCCCGAAACAGCCGGTGCCCCAGAAACCCGACGAGGAGAACGAGTGCAAGGTAGAGGCAAATAATCGCGAGAACGGGAGTCACGGCGATGCCTTCATCAATCGTCGCTCAAGTAGCGAGGCCACGCGCGCCGCACCACTACGACCATGATAGGCGCGAGACAAACGCTCAAGACGACGTGATACAACAAATTCACCGGCAGCCCCAAAACGATCCGAGAGTCGTCCCACATCCAATAGTTGAGATAGACGACGACCACCCCGAAAACGAGGGCAGCCAACCACTTCGGATAGGCGACCATGACGTGGGGAGCCTAATAGGCGCGCCCGGCATATTGCAACCGATGTTTCTCACCATGGAGTCACGGAGGGTCACGGAGAAAGAAAATCAGGATTCGATCTTCGTGAATTCTTTCGTGACTTCGTCACTTTGCGTCAGGGCCCTTGTTGTTGACTCCGTGACCGCGGGTCGCCGTGGTAAAAAACAGGTACTTCCCTTTTGCTGCACGAATGCTACACTGATTGCATCAACAAACAATTCCGAAAACGAAACGACGCTCGGGGCTAACGCCCCTAATCAGCCGTTTCTACTACCTTCCGGAAAAGAATAGAGATCCGATGGGTCTGGGTCGGGGGTCGATTGAGTCCTTCGAGTTTCCGCTTTCGCTACCTTCTTGGGCTTTTGTGCCATATCGCGCTGGCTCTAGTAGCGTGTACTCCCTCCACGGCGCCGGATGCGACACAGGCGTTGGCCGTTTGCGGGGTGCAACCGAATTTCGCGAACGAAACCCAGCTCAAACGGTGGCAGAATTTCCCGGTCGACGTTCACGTGGATCTCAGCGCGCTTCCCCAAGCCTCTCACGCCATGTACCGCGAGGGCGTGGAACGCGGAATCGGTCTTTGGGCGCAGGCGACCTCGGGCCGAATCGGCGCGTTCCGCGTTAGCTACGATCGCTCAGATTCGCCGGTCACCATCGCCATCGCAAGAGGGGCGCTCCCCGACAGCGCGATCGGGATCACCGAGCTCACGTTTACCAGTGACCTGATCGTCAGCGCCGACGTTCAGCTCACCCGAAGCCACTACGAGGGCACACCGTTTCTCGTGAACGACGTTGCCAACACGACGGCTCACGAAATGGGTCACGTCCTCGGCATCGTGGATCACTCGCCCTTTCCCGACGACAAGATGTGGGTCAGCGGGAATTTCACGATCCAAAATCACGCGAACGACCCTCTATCGCTGCTGACGCTTCGAGACATCAACACCCTCCAACAGGCGTACTGCCGCTAGTCGGGCTCCCGTTTTCTCGCACGCCCTGCTAACATCCCTCGACTTTATCGAGAGAGGTTATCGCATGATTCGCACGTCCATCACCTGCTTCGTCATGTTGCTTGCCCAAACCAGCATGGCTCAAGACGCGTTTTGGCCCGGGGTCAGCTACGACTCGGGCGTCCCTACGATGGAGCAGGTGCTCGGCCACGCTCCAGGGGAACGGATCGTCTCCCATTTCGAAATGCTGCAATATTTGGACGCACTCGTGGCGTCGCGTTCAGGTCAGATCCAAGTCCACGAGTACGCGCGCACCTGGGAGGGTCGCTCGCTCGTCTACGCGGTCGTCGGTTCCGAGACGAACATGGCGCGAACGGGCGAGATTCGTCGTGACATGAAGCGTCTCGCCGACCCGCGCACGACGAACGACGCCGATGCGCGAGCGATCATCGAGAATCAACCGGCGATCACGTGGCTCGCGTACGGCGTCCATGGCAACGAGATCTCCTCGCCCGACGCCGGCTTGTATACCGCGTATCACTTGTTGGCCGCGCAAAACGACGACATCGTGAACACGATCCTCGCGCAAAGCCTGGTCATCATCGTACCGACACAAAACGCGGACGGGCGCGACCGGTTCGTCAATCACTACCGAGTCGCGAAAGGCATCGCCCCGTCAGCGCACCCAGCCGCCGCAGAGCACGACGAGCCCTGGCCCGGGGGTCGCACCAATCATTATTACTTCGATTTGAACCGGGACTGGCTCGCGCTAACACAGCCGGAGACACGTGGTCACGTACGTGCTTATCAGGAATGGTTTCCCCAAGCGTTCGTGGATTTGCACGAGATGGGCGGCAACTCGACGTACTACTTCTCGCCCGAAGCTCGGCCGTACAATCCTCACATCACGTCGGCGCAGCGCGAAGCGCTCGATATCTACGGTCGCAACAACGCGAAGTGGTTCGACGAGTTCGGTTTCTTGTATTTCACGCGGGAAGTGTTCGATGCGTTCTACCCGGGCTACGGAGCGAGTTGGCCGTTGTTCCATGGCACCATTGCGACGACCTACGAGCAGGCGTCGGCGCGGGGGCTCGTGTTCCAGAGAAACGACGGCACCGAGCTTCATTTCCGTGACGGGGTCCGTCACCACTTTGTGGCGTCCATCGCGACGGCGGAGACGACGGCGCGCAATCGCGAGCGGCACCTTTCGAGCTTCTGGCAATACCGCAAGTCAGCGATCGAAGAAGGTCGGAGCGAAGCCACGAAGGCGTTCGTCATAGTCAACGAGGGCGACACCGCCGCGGTGCAAAAACTCGCGGGCATATTCACGGAGCACGGCGTTGAAGTGTCACGCGCCGTCGCCGACTTCGACGGCTGTGGACGGTCTTTTCCTCGAGGCAGTCTGGTAATTGATTTGGCTCAACCGACGAAACGCCTCGTTCGCACGTTGCTCGATGCCGACGTTCCCATGGAACAGGACTTTCTCGCCGAACAGGAGCGCCGACGCAAGAAAAACCTCCCCGACGAAATCTACGACGTTACCGGATGGTCCCTCGCCCAAATGTTCAACGTCGAGAGCGTCGCGTGCGGCGCCGTTCCCACCGGAAACTTCGAGGCAGCAGGAAGCGAGCGCATTCTTCCAAGAACGATCGAGGGTGAGCGCGCTCAACTGGCGTATGTCGCGCCTTGGGGAACGGCGGCGGCGGGCCGTCTGCTCGCTGCCGCGTTACGCGCAGACCTGCGAGTCCTGAGCGCTGACAAGGTGATACAGCAGAGCGGGCGGACCTATCCCTCGGGCACGTTGATTTTCATGGTGGATCAGAATCCGGCGCATGTACACGATACGCTCGAAAGGCTAGCCCGCGAGACCGGCGCCGAGATCGTCGCGACGAACACCGGATGGGTCGAGGGAGGCATCAATTTCGGAAGCCGCAACGTCCAACACATGCGCAAACCCGAGATCGCGCTCGCATGGGATTCGCCCACCTCTTCGAACGCCGCGGGGTCGACACGCTTTGTGCTCGAGGGACAATACGGGTATCCCGTCTCCCCGTTACGGACGCGTCGGATCGCCACGACGGACTTGAGAGCCTTTGACGTTTTGATCTTACCGGAGGGGAACTACGCCTCGGTTCTCGACGAGAGCGCAACCGGGCACCTGAAACGGTGGGTCGAAGACGGGGGAACGCTCGTCGGGCTCGGTTCCGCACTCGAATACCTCACGGAATCCAAACTTCTCTCCTCGACGCGCGAGAACCAGGCTGGAGACAGTGACGATTCCAAGAAGAATGGTGACACCCCCAAGCCAGCGCTCCTCGAGACGGAAGAGGATTACTTGAAAGCCATCGAACCGTCTGAGGAGCGCCCCGACTCTGTCGCCGGCGTCATGGTGCGCGTGAAACTCGACCCGGATCATTGGCTCAACGCAGGTATGGGCGAGACGGCGCACGCTCTTATCCGGGGCCGCGCGATCTACACACCACTCACCCTCGACAACGGTCAAAACCCCGCGATCTTTCGCGGTCCCGAAGAGCTCGTCGCCAGCGGCTACCTCTGGGAAGAAAACCGCAAGCAAATGGCGTTCAAACCGATGACGATGGTGCAGTCCCACGGCCGCGGACTGGTGATCGGCTTCGTCGCCGACCCCAACTACCGGGCCTATCTCGACGGCCTCAACACACTGTTCTTGAACGCTGTTTTCCGAGGGCCCGCCCGCGCCCGACCCCCAGTCCTGCGCTAACGATGCGACGCTGCCATTGAGCAAGCGGAAGAAAAGGGAACTGTCCCTGATGAATGCCCACAAGATCTTTGGCTTGCATCGGGCGCTGATTTGGTTTCGAGCACTGCGCCGCCCACGCGCCGTTCCCGTTCCGGGCCGCGGCATCTATTGGCGGCGGAAGGTGAACGTTCCCACCGGCGCTACAGTGCCGTTCGACGCCAGGGGCGGAGTGGTAATGTGCGCGATCGGTTCTCGTGGTGCGGTGTCTCGGTCGGGCGAGTCGAAGCTCGCGCCGCTGTCGGTTCCGGCATCGTAGGGGTCGAGCTCGATGACGAGCTCGTCGATCCAGTCGCCGTCTTCGAGGAGGCTCAGGTCGCTGACGCCGACGAACCAATCGGGGCTCGGCGCGAGCATCGACACCAGGCTCACCCCCGGGTAGTCCAGGCTGATGTCGAAATCGAGCGAAACGACACCCGGCGAGCGCGCGATACCGCCACCCGAGAGCAAGTGCTCTGCACGAGCGTTCGTGATGGCCCGTTCGATCTCGTCGTCGAGGGGGGTTTTGGCGCCGAGCTCCGCCATCGCCTCGATACCATTCGATGCGATCGAACCTCCCCGCCATAGCGGAAACCCAAGCTCGTGGGTAGCGCCGATGAGATCGGAGAAGTGAGGATTACCCGGAGACCTATTCGGGTGGGTCGCCGCGCTCCAAGTTGCGTCGAACGTCACGCGATAACGCGCGGTCGCATCCGGTGTCGGCACCGTCGAAGTCGCGGGCGAGGGTGACATCGGCGTCGGCGCCGGCGAGTCACCGCAGCCCACACAAAGCGCGATTGTCGCAATAGCACCGCCGAGTCTGCTCAAGCGCCGACCTCTTGACCGGCCAGAAACAACCACGTCTTCACCACCGTGTCTGGATTCAGTGAAACGCTATCAATGCCCTCTTCGAGCAGCCACTTCGCGAAATCCGGGTAGTCCGAGGGTCCTTGGCCGCAGATGCCAATGTATTTCCCGGCCTTCTTGCACGCCTGGATAGCCTGGTGCACGAGCGCCTTGACAGCATCGTTTCGCTCGTCGAACGACACCGCCACCAGCGCGGAATCTCGGTCCACCGCGAGAGTGAACTGTGTGAGATCGTTCGAGCCGATCGAAAACCCGTCGAAGTACTCGAGGAACTGCTCTGCGAGAATGACGTTCGAAGGGATCTCGCACATCATGATGAGCCTCAGCCCATGGGCCCCGCGCTCGAGGCCATGAGCTTTCAGCGCATCGATGACGCCTCGCGCCTCGTCGAGCGTCCGTACGAACGGGATCATGACCTCCACGTTGACGAGGCCCATCTCTTCGCGCACTCGCTTCACCGCGCGGCATTCCAGCGCAAAGCACTCGGCGAACGTTTCTGACACATAGCGAGATGCTCCACGAAAACCGAGCATCGGATTTTCCTCGGAGGGCTCGTAACGTGCACCCGCGAGCAGGTGCGCGTACTCGTTCGATTTGAAATCTGACAGCCGCACGATGACCCGTTGCGGATAGAAGGCGGCGCCGAGCATGGCGATGCCCTCGGTCAACTTGTCTACGTAGAAACTCACAGGGTCCGCATAGCCACGGACTCGCTCGAGGACCGGCGATTTCAACTCGTCCGGCAACGTGTCAATCTCGAGCAACGCTCGGGGGTGAACGCCAATCGTGTTGTTGATAACGAACTCGAGACGCGCGAGCCCAACGCCGTTGTTCGGAAGCGACGCGAACGTGAACGCCCGCTCGGGATTGCCGACGTTCATCATGACTTTGAGCGGTAGCTCCGGCATGGCGTCCAGGGAGATTCTCTCCACGTCGAAGTCGAGCTCGCCGTCATAGACAAAACCGGTGTCGCCCTCGGCGCAACTCACCGTAACCGATTGCCCGACGGAAAGCGTCTTCGTCGCATCCCCACACCCGACGACCGCAGGGATCCCCAGCTCCCTTGCGATGATCGCGGCGTGGCAGGTTCTACCGCCCCGATTCGTTACAACCGCCGCGGCCCTCTTCATCACCGGCTCCCAGTCTGGATCGGTCATGTCGGTTACGAGGATTTCGCCCTCGCGGAGCGAGTCCATGTCATCGAGGTCTTCCATGAGGCGCGCCTTGCCGGCGGCGACTTTCTGCCCGACCGCGCGTCCTTCAGCCAACACATCACCGCGCTTGTTGAGTCGGTACTGTTCGAGCACTTTCCCGTCGCGCTGACTCTTCACCGTCTCCGGGCGCGCCTGAACAATGTAGAGGTGACCGTCGATCCCGTCCTTGGCCCATTCGATATCCATCGAACGGCCGTAGTGTTTTTCGATGACGAGCGCCTGTCGTCCAAGCTCTTCGAGCTCTGCGTCGCTCAGAACGAACCGAAAACGTTCCTCGTCCGATGTCGCTATGGTTTGGATCGACTGTTCAACGTTGCCGTCATCCCCGTAAACCATCTTTATCGCTTTTTCGCCAAGGGTGCGCGAGAGCACCGCGGGACGACCGGCTTCGAGGTTGGGCTTGTAGAGATAGAACTCATCGGGGTTCACCGCACCCTGCACGACCGCTTCGCCGAGGCCGTAGCTTCCGGTAACGAACACGACGTTCTCGAATCCAGATTCCGTATCCAGAGTGAAAGCAACCCCGCTCGCGGCCAGATCGCTTCGGACCATTTGTTGCACGCCAGCCGAGATACCCACGTCCTTGTGCTCGAAGCCATGATGCACCCGGTACGCGATTGCGCGGTCGTTGAACAGCGACGCATAGACTTTCTTCACCGCCTGCTGGATGTTGTCGACCCCGCGGATATTCAAATACGTCTCTTGCTGGCCTGCGAACGAGGCGTCTACCGTGTCCTCTGCGGTCGCCGAGGAGCGCACCGCGAAGGAATGGTCTTGGTCGAGCTCCGCGAATGCCGCACGGATCGACGCCTCGACTGCACTGGGGAGCTCCGCCGCCTCGATAGCGCCTCGAATCTCTCGACCCACTCGGGCGAGCTCATGAACGTCCCGAACATCGAGCTTCGCGAGCTCGTCATGGATCCGAACCTCGAGCCCAGCGTCCTTTAGGAACAGATGGAAAGCGTCCGTCGTGGTGGCGAACCCGCCGGGCACGCGCACCCCGAGCTTGGTGAGATGATGGATCATTTCACCGAGAGAGGCGTTTTTGCCGCCTACCGACGAGACGTCACCCATCCCGCTTTCTTGCAACAACTTGACGTAAGATGAGCTCGACATGAGAACGATGTTTTATGTCTCCGATCGTACAGCGATTACTGCCGAGACCATAGGCCACAGCCTAATAGCCCAGTTCGAAGGCAGCCCCGACTACCGTGAAGTTACCATACCGTACGTCGATACTCCCGAAAAGGCTATCGCGGTCAATGCACGCATCAATGCCGCCGCGGAGGCCGATGGCGAAACACCGCTCGTTTTTAGCACCCTCGCCGACCCGCAAACACGTGCGGGCATTATCGAGTCCCAAGGGCTGGTGCTCGACCTGTTCCATGTCTTCATCGAGCCCATGGCGGAGGCGCTCGCGCTCGAGCCAGTGATCAAGCGGACGCGCTCGCACCGCATCAGCAACCTGTCTTCCTACGAGGCGCGCATCGGAGCCATCGACTATAGCCTCCAGCATGACGACGGCGCGCGGATCAAAGACTACGACAACGCCGACATTATTATTGTCGGCGTGTCTCGCTCCGGAAAAACACCCACGTGCCTCTACCTTGCGATGCAGTTCGGCATCCGTGCCGCAAATTACCCCATCACCGAGGAGGACATGGAGTCGTCAACACTGCCCGCTCCGGTCGCCCCGTATCCCGAGAGACTCCATGGATTGACCATCGACGCGAAGCGCCTGGCGAGCATTCGCGAAGAACGCCGACCCGGAAGCCGCTACGCCTCCGTCGAACAGTGCCGCATCGAAGTACGAAGGGTAGAGGCGCTATTCAAATCGTTCCAAATCCCGTACATCAACTCGACGAATACCTCCGTCGAGGAAATCGCAACAAGAGTCGTCCAAACCAGAGGCATGGAACGGCACAGCGTTTTGTAACAGCATCACCACGGAGTCACGGAATTCACGGAGAGCTCGATGAGTGATTTGCCTCCCGTTCCCGTTCCCGTTCCCGTTCCCGTTTTGATCTGTAGACCGCGTTCAAGTTCGTGAAATCTTCGTGACTTCGTGTCAAGGAGCTTTGGCGGCAGAACCGATGCCTCAGGCGAGGAGGTCTTCTAGTTTTTGGATGGCGGCGTGACCGGTGTAGTAGACGTCTTTCAGGCAGCGGTCGCGGCGATCTTTTGCGCGGATTCGATCCCCTAGACTGCGCTCGTCTTCTTCGGCGAAAGCTTCGATTATCAGGGCACGAGCTTCACGATACGACGCCACGCATTGGTAGAAAGTTTCCACGGCAAAGTAGTGCTCCCCAGAGAGCACCTGGGGGAGTCGTTGATGACAGGCCTCGTATTGGCGCGGGCTCGTCGGCTCTCCGGCGGAGGGACTCTTGGGATCTGACGAATCCAGAAGCGCGCGAATCTCGGGAAGGAGCGCTTCGGCAACGCTTCGAGCTTGCTGGAGCCGGGCGACGCGACGTTGCCTCCGGAGCCACCAAAGCGCGCTGATGACGACGCACGCTCCAGCGGCGAGCCACGTCATGAGCGTCGCTGGGTCACGCCGGCGCGCTTTTCCGTATGAGACGGCGTCCGACGAGGAAGACTGCGACGCTGAGCGCGAGGGCCATCGCGATCGTCGGATAGTGTTGTTGCAGCGTCGCCATCGCCCGATCTCCCAAACGAACAGCGAGGTAGGCTTCCCCCAGATAGCGCACGAGACGGCCGAAAAAAACTGCGGCTACGAAACGCCGCCAATCCATCCTCACCACTCCGGCGACCAAGATAAACAGCTTCGTCGGAAACGGTGGCGGCCCAAGCATGGCGACGCTCACCGCGAGAATGTCGTTCTTCCGAACTTTTTCGGTGACCCACTCCTGTTTTTCTTTCGGGAAGCGAGCAAGCATCGCGTCACCGCCAACGCGCGCGATCCTGTACAACACCCAACACCCTGCCGCAGAACCAAGCGAAGCGATGAGCGCAACCAGGACGAAAAGCGACGGGGACTGCCACGACAACAGCATGACGACGAGGTCGACACCGCCCGGCAGTGGTACGCCCGCCGAGTCAAGGAAGGCGATGACGAACAGTCCCGGCAGACCGAAAGCAAGCAGTTGTTCTTTGATCGAATCCACGGTTTGAGTTAGGCCTACCCTATCATCTCCTTGCAAGCCCACGCCATTGATCGTAGCTTGGACCCATAGCAGGACGCCTACCAGCACGGGCTAGGACGCGACTTGGCTTTCGGCATCTTCCGCCGCTAAAGACAACCACGGAGTCACGCACGCACCGAGGGGACCCGGAGAGCAAGAGAGTTTCCCCTCCGTACTGCTAAGGTCGAAAAGCTTGCTATCAAAAGAAGAAGTACTCAACGCGAAGGCGCAAAGTGGGCGCCTCCGGCGCGGACGACGCTTTGGCAGGTGTCAAATCAACGTCTGCTGCGGCAATGACTGCCACTCATCCTCGACGACCTTTGCGTCTCCGCGCCTTTGCGTTCAGAGTTTTGGTTGCAGTTCTGCTGCGTTGTGCCTCCGTGACTCGGTGGTGAGCGGCAACGTTTACGTTCGTAGGGTTTCGGCGAACGACGGTTGGGTACGGCCGTCGATGGCTCGTTCGAATGCGAAGGCGAGACGAAGTAGCGTCGGCTCGCTCCAGGCCGGACCAAAGAACGAGAGGCCGATGGGCAGACCCTGCACGGACCCGGCGGGCACCGTCACGTTGGGATAGCCGGCCACCGCGGCGGGAGCAGAGCTTCCGCCGGAAAAGTGATCCCCGTTCACGAGGTCCGTCACCCAGGCGGGTCCGCCCGTAGGAGCAACCATTGCGTCGAGGTCGTGCTCTGCAATGGTCTTGTCAATCCCCTCGTCACGACTGAGACGGTGATTAGTTGCGAGAGCCTCCCTGTACTCGGACTCGTCGAGAGTGCCCTTCGCCTGTGCCATTTCGAAAATCTCCTGACCAAAGAACGGCATTTCGCGGTCGCGATGGCGTTCGTTGAACTCAATGAGCTCCGCCAGCGTTCTCACCGGCGCGGCGGCACCCAACTCGGCAAGGTAGCGGTTGAGGTCGGCTTTGAACTCGTAAAGAAGCACCGTCATCTCGGTAGCGTCGTATTCCGCGCTGGGCCGAAGATCCACCGGGTCCACGAGCACGGCGCCCAGCCGTTTCATTTCCGAAAGAGCGTTTTCGAGTTGAGCGTCGACACCGGGATGAAAGCCGAACAAGGCGCGCACGACGCCGATCCGCGCGCCGTCGAGACCGTCCGCGTCGAGAAAACGCGTGTAGTCGGCATGCGCGTTTCCATCGGCCGCCGAGGTCGCCGGATCGCGTGCATCAACTCCCGTGAGCGCACTCAGGAGGATAGCGCCATCGGTCACTGTCCGTGCCATCGGCCCCGCCGTGTCCTGACTGTGGGCGATGGGAATGATCCCGGCTCGACTAAGAAGACCCAAGGTTGGCTTGATCCCCACGAGGCCGTTCGCGTTCGACGGACACACAATCGAGCCGTCGGTCTCGGTGCCGATCGCGACGGTTCCCAGGTTCGCCGAAGTTGCGGCGCCGGATCCAGAGCTCGAACCGCACGGGTTGCGATCGAGGATGTAGGGGTTCTTGCACTGGCCCCCACGCCCACTCCATCCACTCGAAGAACGTGTGGAGCGGAAATTGGCCCACTCGCTCAGGTTCGTTTTCGCCAACAAAATCGCGCCCGCTTCTCGAAGCTTCCGGGCGATGGTTGCGTCCTCGCTCGGAATCGACCCTTCGAGGGCGAACGAGCCGGCCGTGGTCGTCATCGTATCCGCGGTCGACACGTTGTCTTTCAGGAGCACGGGAATCCCGTGCAGGGCACTCCTCGGACCGCTCTCACCTCGTTCGCGGTCGAGCTCGTCGGCGATGGTTAGAGCCTGCTCGTTCGTTTCGAGGATGGACCGCAACTCGGGGCCGTCCCGATCGATAGCTTCGATACGTTTGACGTACAGCTCGACGATAGAGCGCGCCGTATGGCGACCCGACCGCATCCATTCCTGAAGCTCTCCGATCGTCACCTCATCGAGCTCAGACTCAGCAACCGGGGTCTGACGAGCGCGCGAGACGCTGGTGGACGTCTCGGCCATCCCGCCGCAACCCTGAGACGAGCCGGCAAGCCCGAGACCCGCGGCGAGGCCGCCGCGCATGAAAGTCCTACGGTTCATATTCTGCTGAGACATACCCGATACCCTCCGTGAAACGTCCTCATACTAGTACTAGTGGCCCTGTTGCAGAAGTTCTAACCAGAAATCCGGGGCCCTTTGGTGCGCTGGCTTCGGCGTGAATCCTCAATCGCACACAATGACCTCGAGCTTTATGCACAGAACTTCTAAAACAGAACACTAAAAACAATT
>CAMYKY010000056.1:53300-77256 GCA_947259165.1 uncultured Acidobacteriota bacterium
ACTAATGGCCCGGTTGTGGCGCATATCGCCGCGCCGGTCGATTGTCAGAGAGTCTTAGACGCAGAGAGCTTTTGTGCGGGTAAGGTAAACGAAACCACAGCAGTCGATGCGCTCCTGCCGCGCCAACGCATCGTCGGATTCAACAACAACCCGCGCTCTTATAGAGATAGAACAGGAGTTGACCATGTCACCTTGCCACCATTTTGTGCGCCTCGGGTTCACGAGGCCGCGGCAGATTCTTGGGGCCGGCCTCGTCTTCGCGACGCTCGCGCTCGCCTCCACGGCGCTCGCGCAGGAATACACCGAGATCCGAACCCTCGGGACGAGCAACGCCGTATTCAAACCCGGTCCGCAAACCGGTGCAGAGCTCCAGCGCATGTTCGCCGAACATCGCGCCGACTACGAAAAAGTCTTGAACGATACCAACTGGCCCGGCGACCACGATGACTTGTTCAACGCCGTGGCGAACGGCGACTTCGGTGAAGCGCAATATCCGGTCGGCCACACATTCGAGTGGATGGCTGTTCGCAAGCGTGGTGTGGTCCAAGCTACGGGACGACTACGCTGGTCCGGGCGGGATCCTTTCGAGGCATTCGAAATCCGCTTCGAGTCCAGAGGCCGGGAACATCGATTTCTCATTCCCAAGGCGTGCGGCAACTTGTCGCTCATCCAGATGCGTGACGCGGGCCCACCGCCGCTGACTGCCGTTCCGCGTTTGAACTTGCAGAGCCCGAACCAGTGCACCGGCGCCAACGTGACCGTGGATGTGACCGTGCCGGGTATGCCCGACGGTGCAACCCTCGAGTTCACTCTCACGCGGCCAAGTGGCCAACAAGAGACGCTCAACCCGAGTCGCGCCGGTGGCGGCTATCGGTGGCAGGGCAAGCTCGATGACGCTGGCGCCTACACATTCAGTGCCACGGTGTCACGAGGTACAGAGCGTACTCAGACCGTAACCGACAGAGTCAACCTCCAGCCTTGCGAACCCACGTGCAATCTTCAGCTCACACCTCCGCCAATGGACCCGACGCCCAGAAAGAACAAGGCGACGCTTGGCATCGACATGTGCTCGAGTGCTGCACGCACCGGCGCGCTCACGAGTAAGGCCGTCAGCATTTACCACACCCCCATCGACGGTCCGGAGCAGTTGATCGAAACCCTGTCGTTGGATGCCGAATGCAGCGCGAGCTACGTCATGCCGGAGTACGGCGGCTACCGCCTCGCCGGTAAGGTCGTCGACGACCGCGGCATGGAGGCGACGTGTCAAGAGAGCTACACGTTGCTGGAGCCTGAAGGGATGTACGGTCCCTTCTTCACGCTGTTCGCGGGCAACGAGCGCCGCTGGCGTCCGGGCATCGAGGGCGCGCCTGAAGATTTCGAAAACGATGTCTCCTCAGCTATCGCGGGCGGCACCTTCGGCTACATGTGGCCCATCGCAAACGGTGGCGGAGGTCTCTTCGCCCAGTTTGGGGGAGCCGCAAACTTCGAAGAGGGCAGCAACTCGTCGCTGTTCGCGGACGTCGGTGTCGACAAGATGTGGGAGACCGGCTTCCTCGGTGGCGGCGTCGGCATCTGGGATATCAACAACAGCGATACCCGGGACGGCACCATCTTCGTTCACGGCGGCTTCAACCTCACTCCCAAGCTGCAGTTCTACCTGGAAGGGCGCCTGTTCATGGACATGCTGGACATGATCGACAACAACTTCATGTACATGGGCGGGATACGCTACTTTTTCAAGAACTGAGTCTGTAGCCGGAGCTCGAATCGCGGGAGGGTCCGTCTGGGCCCTCCTTTTTTTTCCGCTCCGGCGCCCCGTCACACGGGGGGTTCCGACATCTTTACACCCCCAATCGCGGGGATTTTCCTACTCCCGATCACGCCTGGCTATGAGGCCTACGGGATAACTCTATATTATTCATAGAGATGTGGGCACCCGTCACCAAAGTCTCGATCGGCACGGAACTTGCCATTGTGATCCATGGGATGACGGCAACGATCGAGCTCGATTCGGCACGGCGCCAATACAGCCGCGGCACGGTCATCTTCCGCGAGCGGGACCGCGCCAACTGTGCCTATGTCATCGAGAAAGGCCTCATCGAGATTTCAACCGATGTGGAGGACGAACGACGGGTGCTCGCAACGATGGGCCCTGGCGAAATGTTCGGTGAGATGGCTGCGCTCGACGGCACCGAGCGCTCGGCGACCGCGACCGCCGTCGAGGACACCGAGCTCACGCTGATCATCAGCGACCAGCTGCGTTCGCGCGTCGAGTCAGCCGAGCCAATCCTCAAGCTTTTGCTTCGCGTCATCCTCAACCGATTCCGACACGAGCAGAGCCTTTTCCGCCACCCCGGCAATGGTAGCTACGAAGCCTTAACCCTCGACCCCGAGCACGACTCCTCGAGACCCGCCATCGATAAGATCAAGCTCGAAAGCGAACTTCGAAGCGCATTGGAGCGACGCGAGCTCGCGCTTCACTACCAGCCGATTGTGAACCTTGCGTCCACCAAGGTCGAAGGATTCGAAGCCCTACTGCGTTGGCAACACGGCAAGCTCGGGAGGATCCCACCTCAGAAGTTCATCGGGCTCGCGGAAGAGACCGCGCTGATCGTCCCCATCGGACGTTGGGTGCTCGAGCAAGCGTGCCACGATCTCGTCCGTTTTCAGAAACACGTCAACAGCGACGTCTCAATGAGCATCAACGTTTCTGCCCGGCAGTTCTCCGAGCCAGCGTTTCTTGGCGAGCTCGCCGATGTCATGAGGCGAACCCGTATCGATCCGAACACGATCAAGCTCGAGATTACCGAATCCGTGCTCATGGACTATCGTTCCGCACCGCTTCGATGGATCGAGCAGTGCAAGCGCCTCGGCACCCAGATTGCTCTCGACGACTTCGGGACCGGTTTTTCCAGCCTCAGCTACCTCGCAAGTTTCCCGATCGATACGCTCAAGATCGATCGGTCGTTCGTCGCCGCGATGCAGAAAGACCCGCGAAGTCTCAAGATCGTTCGTGCCATCAACCAACTGGCGCACGGTATCGGCCTCAACGTGGTCGCCGAAGGGATCGAAGAACCGGGGCAACATAAAGAGCTCGCACGCATGGGCTGTGAGCTCGGCCAAGGTTTTCTTTTCTCGAGAGCTGTCTGCTTCGAAGAAGCCATCGAGCTCTTGTAGCCGCGCACGATTCGGCCGCGATTCGTCTCCCGCAACCAGTCTATAATCTTGACGTGCTGGAGCTGGAAAAAGCGCGTCGGCTCTCACTTTGGAGCCAGGTTTCGGAGGCTATCGAAACTTTCGCCGATGACCTGCCGCAGCTACCGGTGTACCCGTCGACGAATCCGGACGCTGCCCGCGCGTTGCTCGACGCCGTAGATTTCACGCGACCGATGCCTCCGTCCGAAGCGCTCGAGCTCGTCGTCAGCGGGCTTCGCCAACACCAGGTTCACAACGGCCACCCACGATATTTCGGGCTCTTCAATCCGGCCGTCTCCACGATGAGCGTCGCGGCTGACACTCTCGTCGCCGCTTTCAACCCGCAGCTCGCCGCCTGGACTCACGCACCGTTTCCTTGTGAAGCCGAACAGCTCGTCATCCGTGAGATCGGGATGCGCCTCGGCTACAGGGAGGGCCAGGCGTCGGGCTCGTTCACATCCGGCGGTGCGGAGGCGAATCACTCCGCAATGCTGATGGCGCTCGAGCGCGCGTTTCCAGATTTCGCGGCGCACGGCATCCGGGCTCTCTCCGGCCAGCCCGTTTTGTATGTCTCGTCCGAAAGCCATCATTCGTTCGTCAAAGCAGCTCGGATGACGGGGCTCGGCGCCGCGGCGGTGCGCAGCGTGGCCGTCGACAGCGGGTTCTTGATGGATCCGAACGCCCTCGCCCAGCAGGTTCGCCGCGATCGAGACGCCGGCGAGCTTCCGTTCATGGTGGTCGCAACGCTGGGGACGACGAGTGCCGGACTCATCGACCCGATTCAGTCGATCGCATCGCTCGGCGCCAAGCAACAGCTTTGGGTCCACGCTGACGCCGCGTGGGGCGGAGCGGCCGCGCTCGTTCCCGAGTTGAAACCGCACTTCGACGGCCTCGGGCGGGCGGATTCCATCACCGTCGACGCACACAAGTGGCTCAGCGTGACGATGGGCGGCGGTATGTGCCTCACGCGCCACCCAGAGATGCTCGAGCGCACCTTCGCTGTCGACGCAGGCTACATGCCGACCGCCGAGACCGCGACGCCGGTGCTCGAGCCCCATCGAAGCTCGATGCAGTGGACTCGCCGCTTTATCGGACTCAAGCTTTTCCTCACGTTGCTCGTCGCAGGCTGGGAGGGTTACGAGGAGACGATTCGGAACATGGTTCGTCTCGGAGGTGTGTTGCGGGTCAAGCTCGCGGAGGACGGCTGGCGCGCCGTCAACGTGACCCCGCTGCCAGTCGTTTGCTTCCAAGATGGAACCCGCCCCGAGGGCACGTCGCTCCCCTTCCTCAAGTCCGTGGCAAAAATCGTCGAGTCAGGCGGTCGCGCTTGGGTCTCGATAACCAGTCTCGGTGGCAAACCCGCCCTGCGCGCGTGTATTACGAACTTCCGGAACGACGAGAACTCGATTGAGGAGCTCATCGAGATCCTGGGAGCGGCACGCCGCCAGGTGGGTTAGCCAAACAGTAGGTGAATGGCTCGTCAAGCCTCACACCAACATGATTGAGGCAACGACGAAGGACACCAAGACATAGCCCGTGGCACGAGAGCCGAGGCTGTCGTGATGGGCAGTATTTTCACGTTCGGCGAAACGAATCTTGCGCGACGTCATCTCTAGTTTTCCCGAAGAGGAAGAGACCTACATGGAGCTGTCTCACCTCTACGCCCGCTCCAACCTGCCCGACGAGGCGCGCGACATCCTCGAACATGGCGCCAAAGCGCTTCCTCACTCGGGATACCTGCGCCTGAACTATGGGTACCAGCTCTTGAAAGAAGGGCGTTTTCCAGAGGCGATTCATGAGTTCGAGGTCTACACTTGCTGGAGAACATGACCGGGGCACTATCGTTTCGCGATGGCGCTGCCCGTGCAAGAGCCGGAGAGGGCAAACGCCGCGCGATTGCACTTTACGAAAAACTGGTCAGTCCAGACATCGGCCAGAAATGGACGGCTCCTCTCGAGCCGCGCTACCACATGGAGCTCGCGCGCTTGCACCGAGAACTTTGGAGAGAGAGAGAAAGCCTCTCGACACTACCGGCGCGCGCTTTCGCTCTGGTCCAAGGCCGACCCGCAGCT
Source organism: uncultured Acidobacteriota bacterium (assembly GCA_947259165.1). Taxonomy (GTDB): domain Bacteria; phylum Acidobacteriota; class Vicinamibacteria; order Marinacidobacterales; family SMYC01; genus CAMYKY01. Next base: position 58,568 of record CAMYKY010000056.1, read on the forward strand.
TCCGGATTTGACCGAAGCCGAGGCCTACCTCGCTTCGTCCTGAACGTCGGGCTCACCAACTGAAATTCCTCCTGAACCACGATAGGATACGCACCCCGAAAGGGATGTCACTGGCTCGTGGAGGACCCCCGATGCGCTCGTCTTTTTTACTAGCTCTCGGCTTGCTAGCTCTCGTCGTCCTCGTCTCGAGCTGTTCCAACGAAACGCCTCCACCAGACAGCAGCGCCGCAACCACGCCAGAGCCCGAGCTCCAAAGGATCGTCTGGATCGACCGCAGCGGCGCGATTGTCGGCAACATCGGCGAGCCGCAAGAGGCGCTGTCGGGGCTCGAAGTCGCCCCCGACGGCGAGCGCGTCGCCGCACGAGGTCGCGAAGCCGGCAATGACGACATCTATATCCACGAAGGAGAAACGAAGACTCGCTTCACGCAAGACGAAGCCCACGCGCGTCATCCGAAGTGGTCGCCGAGCGGGGATCGCATCGCCTATTTCTCTTACCGCAACGGTGCCGCGGACCTGTTCGTTCGCTCCAGCGATGGTACCGGAGAGGATGTGCCCGTAGACGCAGGCCCAATGCACGAGTACTACCCTGACTGGACGCCCGACGGCGAGACCCTCGTGTTCCATCTCCACGATACCGATACCGACGGCCGTGACCTGTGGTACGCGCCGGTAAATGGTGAGTCGCCTCCAGCGCCGCTCGTCGAGACCCCGTTCAACGTCGGCCTCCCCCGCTTCTCACCGGACGGAAACTACGTCGCCTATCAGGCGGAGCAAGAGGGCACGTGGAACGTCCACGTCACGACGTTCCCCGAAGGAGACGAAACCTGGCCGATCTCGACGAACGGCGGCGTGTGGCCCAAGTGGAGCGGCGAGGGAGACGAGCTCTACTACTTCGAGAACGACAAGCTGATGGTCGTGGCCGTGGCTCTCGGAGGCGAGCCGAACTTCGGTGATCCCATCGAGCTGCTCGACACCTCGTCCGTTGGCGGCTGGTCGGCCCCCGAAGTCAGCCTGTTCAACGCCCTGTACGGACCCTCACCCAACGGTTCCCGCTTCGCGATCGTCTTGCGCTAGAATGTTCGACGGGGCGATTGCAGGATTAGAATAAACTGAAAAGGAATCTATTCACGATGCGGAACTTTGCCCCTTGGACCCTGTTAGTCCTGCTCATTGCGCAATCCTCAGCCTTGGGGGCAGCCACCCCTGCTCTGTCGGTCGCAAACCTCGAGGAGGGCACAGCGATCAACGTCGACGGCATCGTGGACGACGATGCGTGGATGAGTGTTGAGCCTTACTCGGGGTTTACGCAGCAGAACCCAACCGAGGGAGCTCCAGCTACCGAGCGCACGGAAGTTCGCCTACTGCTGAGCCGGCAGACACTCTACATCGGAATCATCAGTTTCGACTCCAGCCCGGCCGGCATTCTCGTCACCGACAGCCGGCGCGACGGGCAGTTGAACGAGACGGACTCGGTCCAGATCGTCCTCGACACCTACAACGACAACCAAAACGCGTTTCTGTTCGGCACCAACCCGGTCGGCATCGAGTATGACGGTCAGGTCGCCGGTGAAGGCCAGACCGGCGGAACCAGCCAGCAGGCCGGTCGCGGCGGAGCCACGCGTGGACAAGTCAGCGGGTGGAACCCCAATTGGGACGGCGACTGGGTCGTGCAATCGGCCATTACCGAGCGAGGCTGGGAGACCGAGATGGCCATCCCGCTGAAAACGCTCCGGTACAACACCGGTGACAATCAAATTTGGGGTTTCAACGTCAAGCGCAACATCCGCCGGAAGAACGAGCAGGTCTACCTCGCGCCGATACCCCGTGGATACGACATCTATCGCGTTTCGCTCGCAGCGAAGCTCGAGGGCCTCGACCTCGCTGGCCGCCGCGACATCAAAATGACGCCGTACGGTCTCGGCCGCAATGCCACGGACAACCTCGCCGTCGTGGACGCGGAGAAGACGGACTTCGAAATCGGTATCGATGCGAAGTGGGGGGTGACGCCCAACGTCACTGCCGACTTCACCGTGAATACCGACTTCGCCCAGGTGGAAGCCGACGATCAACAGATCAACTTGACGCGCTTTCCGTTGTTCTTCCCCGAAAAACGTCCTTTCTTTCTCGAGAACGCGTCGATGTTCCAGTTCGGCGCTCCCCGGGAAGTCGACCTGTTTTTCTCACGACGGATCGGCCTCACGAGCGGCGTCCCGATCCCGATCCTCGCCGGCGCCCGAATGACCGGAAAGATGGGCGAGTACAACATCGGCATCATGGACATGCAGACGCGCGAGGCGACCAACATTCGCACGGATCGTTTGATCGCTGCACCCGAGAATTTTTTCACCACCCGCGTCCAACGCGAGATCGGCCGCTCCAACTTCGGAGCGATCTTCGTCAACCGCCAGACTACGGGGAGCGATAGAAGCTTCGGGGACTACAACCGAGCCTACGGTGTCGATGCCAACCTTCAGGTCACGGAGAACGCGAAGCTGTTCACCTACGTCGCGGGTTCGACCGAGCCCGACGCCGACGGCGGCACCAGATCCGACTGGTCGACCCGTGCACTGGTCAACTACGCGACCACGTGGTGGAACGGCCACGTCGGCTACACTCAGACGGGTGCCGACTTTTCTGCCCGAAGCGGCTTCGTCCCCCGAAACGGCTACCGCAAGCCGCAAGTTAGGTTGTTCCTCGACTACCAGCCCAAGAGATACGCCTGGATCCGACGTTTCTCGCCCCACGTCACTTGGAGCAAGTTCTACACGTGGGACGCCACGAACGAATTCGACGGTCAGGTCGAGAGCTCGCGGGCGCACATTCATTTCTTCGAGGTTCAACCCCAGATCGGGGGCCGCTTCGGCGCGCGGGTCGACAAGATGGAGGATCGACCCGACGTGCCTTTCACCGTCTACACTGGGCCGGAGGGCGATACCGTCGTCATCCCGCCAGGGTTCTACTCGTGGGACGAGTGGTCGCTTGAATACTACGGAAACCCGAGCGCCACCCTATGGGGGTCAGCGGTCTACACGTTTGGTAATTTCTACGACGGCGACCTCAATCGATTCGACGTGGCCGCGAACGTACGGATCGGCGCAACGATTCAAGCCAGCGTAGGCTGGCGACGCGACGACGTGAAGCTTCCGGGTGGGGACTTCACCACGGACCTAATCCCAGTCCGGTTCAATTACTCGTTCACCCCACTGATGAACATTCAGGCGCTGATCCAATACAACAGCCAGGCCGCCGATGTCTCTTCGAATATCCGCTTCGCGATGCTCAATCGAAGTGGGACTGGCTTGTTCATCGTGTACAACGACCAGCGAAGCACGGCAAACTTCGTCCGACTCGACCCCGAGACCGGACAAATCTTCCCGGACCTCATTGGTCGCTCGTTCGTTGTGAAATACACCTACATGTTCGATTTCTAGATTCGCACATGCTGGCCTTGCTAATCGCGGCGTCGGTAACACACGGCGTCGCGGTGGGTGAGGTCACGGCGACGAGCGCCGTCATCTGGTCGCGCGCAAGCGAGCCTTCCGAGATGGTGGTCGAGCTCAACGCCAACCAAGAGCTCGCGAGCCCGCGTGTGGTAAAAGCGCTAGCGACCGCAGAGCACGACTTCGCCGCGAGCGTTCAGATCGACGGCCTAGAGCCGGCAACGACGTACTACTATCGCGTTCGCTTCGACGCCTCCGAGGCGATCCCGGGCTCGTTTCGCACGGCTCCTCCGGCAGCCGTTGCCGAGCCGGTACGCTTCGTCGTGATGGGCGATCTCGGAGGTCACGGCTACTGTCGCGAGGAAGGCAGAGGCTACTCGATCTTCTCCGAAATGACGCAGCTCGAGCCTCATTTTCTCATCGCTAACGGCGACATGATCTACGCGGACAGCGCCTGTCTCGCCGAGCGTGCTGAAGGAGGGCACAACATCCCCGGCGATTTCCCGCGGATCGACGATCCGAGCGTCGACTGGACCGACGCTGCCGCCGTTCGTGAGGTCTACCTCGCTCATTGGCGCTACAACCGCGCGGACTCTCACTTCAAGCGACTTCTTGCGACGACATCGATGTACTCGCAGTGGGACGATCATGAGGTAATCAACGACTTCGGCGCGAGGTGGCCGACGTTGACCGCCTCAGTGGAACGTCCAGGCTACCCCACACTGGTTCGAGAAGGGCGAAACGCGCTGTTTGATTTCCACCCGATGCTCCGGCATCCGGACGAGCCCGAGCGGATCTTCCGTTCTTTCCGTTGGGGCAAGGACGCCGAGTTGTTCTTGATCGATGCGCGCTCGTATCGAAGCCTCAACGACCTCTCCGACCGCCCCGACAACGACAAGACACTCCTCGGCCGCGAGCAACTCGATTGGCTGAAACGCGGGCTCTCAAGCTCGGATGCGACATGGAAGATCGTCAGCACCGACGTCCCCTTATCGATCCCCACGGGCTCGCAAGCACATCTCTACGGACGTGACGCCTTCGCTGATGGCACCGACGCGGACTACTCGTCGCGCACTGGCTTCGAAAGAGAGCTCACCGAGCTTCTCCAGCATCTCGACCACGAAGACATCACGAATGTCGTTTTCGTCGCGACTGATGTTCATTTCGCCACCAGCCTGCGCTACGAGCTCGACGTCGACGATGACGGCGACAGGCTTTTGTTCCACGAGCTCGTGAGCGGCCCGCTCAGCGCGTTCAAATCGCCCACCCTCGGACTCGACCCGACGTTTGGCCCTCGAATTCTCTACGCAGAAGGCGAGTTTTTCAATTTTTCCTTCATCCGCATCGAGCGACACGACGGCGTCTCACGGCTCATCGCGGACATTCGCGACGAGGCGGGCACCGTACGATTCGGCTCGAGCCTCGAGCTCGTTGCCCAGTAAACCCGTGCCGAGTTTGCTACACTGGTAGTGGAGAGTTTAGGGCGCGTTTTTCGTCCCCAACGCACCTGACGCTGCGCTCCGGCGCAACCGAATACCCCCACAACAGGTGAGTCACGACCCCGCCCCCCTAGAGATTCTAGGAGGTAACGCATGAGAGCCGTCAAGTTAACCGTAGTTACCGCTTTCGTCGCGGTGATCGCCACCGCGAGCTCATTTCGATCGGAAGCTCGAGCCGAGTCCAAGGCCGCAGACGCGGAGCAACACTTACGAAAAGCTTGCGAAATCGTCTGGGCGAGTGCAACGCCGTACAAGGTCGACCATTGCACCAAGCGAGCCATGGCGGCTCTGGCTGATGAGAACCGGCTACGCGACAACGAGCTCAAGCGCTTGCTGATTGCCTCGGAGCGAGAGCTCGAGACGTGCACAACGCAGCTCCGGCAAGCCCGTGGCAATCGAGCCGACGTCGCCAAAGTCCGCCACGAGCCAGACCCCAGGTGAGAGGACCACCGCTCCAATTCCGAGCCAGGACGAACAGCTCCAGGCTATCGTCGAGTGGCTCGCTCAACAAAAGGCGCGTAGATAGCACTTCGATTGGGAGCTCAGGCCCACATCGTGGGCCCACGAGGTCCGAGCCCCATCGAGCTGGAGGGGACCGCTAGACGTCGGAGACGGCGGGAATCCCGCTCATCGCCGCCGCCAATCGAAGGCGCGCATTTTCGATCGCGGCGGCGGCGTGCTGCGCATACACTGTCGCGATACGCAGTTCGTACTCGGTGAGTTCGTCGTTCGAGGCACTGCCCGTCAGGCTCAAATTGACGACGCCGAGCACCTCGTCCCGAAGATGCAGCGGTACCGAGATCGACGAATGGAGCTCGTCATCGTCGATCTCGAACGTATCCTCGAAACGCGCGTCGTCTTTCGCGGCACCGTCCACGAGCACCGGCTCACAATGCTTCGCAACCCAGCCCGCGACACCCGAACCAAGTTTCTGACGCGTCTGGGCAATGATTATCTGTGATAATCCCTGAGCCGACACGATCTTGAGTCGTTCGTCGAGCTCGTCGATGAGCATGATCGAGCCCCGATTCGCGCCCACGAGCTCTAGCCCCGCACGCAGCACCGCGTCGAAGGTATCCTCCGGCTCGACCACCGAGTTCACGGTACTGATGGCTCGGTAGAGCGCCGTGATTTCTTTCAACCGAGTTTCGAGCGATGCCGAACGATCCTTTTCATCCACTAGTTCCTGGATGAGCTTTCTTTGCAGGTTTCTGAGCCGGCGTTCCTTGTCGATGATGTAGAGGCACGCAAGCAGCGAGACAATCGTCAACGCCGGCACCAGGAGCCCCTGCGCTTGCCGGAAGGAGATGTAGGCAATGACTCCGAGGCAGATCATGACCAGCGCGATCACGAACAATACGAGCTCGCTTCGCTGGCTTTCGACGCGTTTCAGATCCATGGCACGCTACCGTCGCATTGGCCGAGCTAGGCCCGAGGCCCAGCCCGCGCCCGAATTTAGATTCTTGTCGGAACTCTAATAATGTTAAATGTGAGTTATCTCGACGTCAAACGGGACGCCGCCCCACGGAGCCTATGGGAGTCGAAGGCGTCGCTCCTCGCTCCGAGGTGTCGCCGGCTCGGTGCGGAACATCTCTTGCAAAACACTCGCAACGTCGCCGTCTTCGGACTTCTCCGACGGTCCTGCCGGTGCGCTCCCGGCGTGCGCGGCGAAACCACGAAAACGCTCGAGCTCTGACGACGGCCGGGCGCGCGACCACGCCTTTTCGGCCCCTTGTACATCACCGCGAGCCAGAGCGACCGCGCCGACATAGGCCCACGCCGATGAGGCTTCGAAGCCTTGCTCAGCGGCTCTCACATCGCCTTGCATCAGCTTCATGAGGGCGCGCCCAAATGTCGTATCCACGGTCGGGTCGGCTCGATCGTAGAGCGTTGCCGCAATTTGGAAGCGTCCCAAATCTCGTTCGAGGTCCGCGAGAGCAGCCACCGCACTCGCCTCGCCCTGGGGTGAATCGTAGATCGCGTAAACGGACGCGGACGCTTCGAGATCGGCGCGAGCCTTGGACCAGGCGCCGCGCTCGGCCTCGAGCTGCCCCCTCCACAGAAGCGCCGTCGCCTCCCCGTGGCCGTCTCTCGCATCTCTCGCTGCCGCAAGCGCCTGGTCGACGAGCTTCGCACAACGCTCGAGCTCACCACGCTCCAGAAGCTCTTGCGCCTCTTCCAAGACGGCCGCCCCCTCGACGCTCACCGCGTCTCGCCTCTCGACTTCGTCACGACGCTCCCGCAGAGATTCGAGCAAACGGATCGCGTCGTCTCGCCGGTAGACCCCGGCGGCCGCGAAAGCGGCCATCAGGACCGAAAGGACGAAACACCCACCTCTGGCGGACTTGGACTTCAGGGACTTCGACTGCGCTTCGGGTTCAGGCTCTAGCTCAGGCTCTGCGTCGGTCTTCACGGTCGCCGACTCGGCCGTTTTCTCGCCGAACGATAAAGGGCTCACAGCGGGCTCGCCCCGCCGTAAGAGAGCCAGATCGTCCGCAAGCTCGTCACCGGTCTGATAGCGCTCGTCTCGGTCTTTCGCCATCGACCGCGCGAGCACTCCGTCGATACCAACCGGAATTTCTGCGACGAGCTCGGAAGGAGGCGGCGGACTCTTGTATAGAACTTGTTGAGTGATGCTCGCTAAGTCGCTGCCTCGAAAGGGAGGAATGCCCGTGAGCAAGTTATAAAGAAGTGCACCCAGCGAGAAAACATCGCTGCGACCATCCACCTCGTCGGCCTGAATTTGCTCCGGCGACATGAAGTACGGCGTGCCCAGGATCTTGCCGGATTGAGTCAGCTGAGTGTCGGGAAGCTTGGCAATGCCGAAGTCCGCGATCTTCGGGACCCCCTTTGCCGTCAGGAGCACGTTCGCAGGTTTGATGTCACGATGAACGACGTGCGCTTCATGAGCGTAGCTCAGCGCCCGGGCCAAAGGCTCCGCCAGAGAAAGCGCCTCCTGCCAAGGGAGCGGACCGTGCTGCAATCGAGCATGGAGCGAGTCTCCGGAGAGCAACTCCATCGCGATAAAAGGCGTCGTGGTCGTTTCGTCCGTGGCCGCATCGTGGGTTACCACGATATTCGGGTGGATCAGTCGACCGGCTATTTTTGCTTCGAGAAAGAATCGCTCGAGAAACTTGCTTTTGCGCTCGGGATCGAGCCCCAGTGGTAGGTCGACTGTCTTGAGGGCGATCTCGCGATCGAGAACGGGGTCGTAGCCACGGTAGACGATTCCCATCGTCCCGCGGCCGAGCTCGGCCCGGACCTCGTAGCGCCCTAGTGAGCGAATCTTCAAGAAGTTTCGACCCTGAATTGTGATGTGAAAAGACCTTCCCATTGTAGCAACTGGCTGAGTAGCAAGATCCTGTTTGCTAGAATAGAACCATCCAAAAAAGGAGAGGTGCCCATGTCCATGACGTGCTCGCGTTGTGGTAGCGACGTCCCAGACGATGGCCAGAGTGAAGTGACGTGCCCGAAGTGCGGAGCGCCCCAGCCGAACCCTGCGTGGACACGTCCCTACGCGCAGGCGGGCACGCCGACGCTCGAGTCACGCAAATCGGACCAGGGCTCGCTATCAGCAGGCAAGAAATACGCTCTCGTGATCGTCAACGGTGCCGAGCCCGGGCGCGTCGTGCCGCTCGAAAAACCCCGCGTCGTCATTGGCCGCGCGGATTGCGATCTCGTGCTCAGCGACCCAGAGCTCTCACGCCAACACGCGCTCGTCGCCATCAACGGAATGAACGCCCGACTCGAAGACCTCGGGAGCACGAATGGGACGTTCGTCGACGACAAGCGGATCCAAGCGGTCGAGCTCAGGGATCGGTCCGAATTCCGAATCGGCTCACACGAGCTCGTCTTCGTCATGCGCGATCGTGACGAGGACAACGTCTGACCCGGCATCACGCGTGAGGAGACATGAACGATGACCAAGTGGCTATTCGGATTGCTCACGATCATCCTGATCGTCGCGGCCGCGCTCGCGGCAGCTTATCTTCTCTATTATCAGCCGCTGAAGCAGGACCTCGAGGATGCCAGGCGGGAGGCCAGCCTGCTCGCCCAGGAGCGATCGGCGCTTACCGGTCGCGTCTCGGACCTCGAGCACATGCTCGGTGAGCTGCGAAGCGAAAGCGCGGAGCTGGAAGCGCAGGTCCAAGAGAAAGAGGCACGACTCGCGGAGCTTCAGGCAACGCAGGACGAGCTGCTCTCAGAGCTCGAACAGGAAATCGCGAACGGACAGATTCAAGTCGAAAGACTTCGAGGTCAGCTGCGCGTCGACTTGGTGGACGAGATCCTTTTCGATTCGGGCGAAGCGACGCTGAAGCCTGAGGGCCAAGCTGTTCTCGAGAGAGTCGCCTCCGTTCTCGCAGGCGCAAACCGCATCGTTCAGGTCCAGGGCCACACCGACAACATCCCCATCAAAGGACGCCTCGCGGAGCGGTTCCCGACGAACTGGGAGCTCTCCGCCGCGCGCGCCGTCAACGTCGTCCGATTCCTGCAAGAAGAAGCCGGCCTCGACCCGAGATCGCTGTCCGCAACCGGCCTGGCCGAATACCGCCCGCGAGCAGCCAACGACACCGACGAAGGACGTCAGAGCAACCGCCGCATCGAAATTCTGCTGGTCCCCCCGTTCGAACCCGAACCGGACGCGCCAGATCCTGCCGTCTCCCACTAGGAGCGAGAGGGCGGCGAAGCGAGCCGATCTCTCCAAAAAGGGGACAGTTACATTTTCACGCGTTACGAGGAAAATGTACCTGTCCCCTTTTGGAGAGGGCCCCCTCTCCCCGCTGTACAAGGGGAGAGCGTTTCACGGAGATGGCGCGCTAGCGCCATCGGGTGAGGCGGAGCTACCCAACCCGCTCGATCATCACGACCGTCGCGTCGTCGTTCAACGGGCGCTCCCCCGCGTGCTCGCGAACGCGAGCCATGACGGCGTCAAGGGCATCGGAGACGCTCCCGTCAGCGGAGCTCTTCAGCGCCGCCGTCAGCCCCTCCAGTCCCCACTCGTTGTCCTTGCTATCGAGCACCTCGTACATGCCGTCGCTAAAGACGAGAAGCCTTTCTCCGGGATCCAACCCGACTTCTCCGATCGCCGAATCTTGGTGGGGCAACATCGGCGTCAAAATCAGCGCGGTCGTTTCGAGGGATTCGACGACGCCCGAGCTTCGAAGACAAAGCGGAGGAGGGTGCCCAGCGTTGAAATAACGCACACGGCCTTCGGGCCCAAGCTGGCAATAGACGAGGCTCGCATAGCTTTCGGACTCGAAAAACTCGATACCCTCGAGCAGCTCTCTCAAGACCTCCGCGGGTGCCGGATCGCGACGCCGGGCGGTGCTCAGCACCGATTGCAGCATGCCCGCATACATCGCTGCGCGCACCCCGTGCCCGACGATATCGCTGAGCGCAACGACCACGGTGTCGCCAGGCCCGGCGAGCGAAATGTAGAAGTCGCCACCGATGGCGTCGCAGGGCTGGAACCGTCCCTCGACGTGCCAGCCACCATGACGAAGCGCTTCTGACGGTATCAGGCTTTTTTGAAATTGACGCGCTCGGTCCAAGTCCAGGGAAAGCTGCGTCGTGAGTGCCGCCTCCGCGTGCCGGGCTCGGCGCAGCTCGAAGCATCGATCGACGAGTGCCCGCAGCACTCGCCGCTCGAACGGTTTGAAAAGAAAGTAAAACGCGCCTTCTTCGAGCGAACGGTAAAGCTTTTCGTCCGGCTCGGAAAGCGACCCGGTAATGAGAATGACGTCGGTATCGGGTCGGTCCCGCTTGATCTCTCGACACAAGGTGTAGCCGTCGCCGTCGCCGAGTTGAATGTCGACGAGCACGACATCGAACGCGCCCGAGCTCAATCGCGCGCGCGCTTCCGCCGCGCCGCCGGCGACTTCGATCGAGTACACCGGGCCGAGCGTGCGCTCGAGAACGCGACGCATTCCCGCATCATCATCCACCGCCAAAATCCGCTCAGTCATGGTCATTCATCGGCGCTCAGCAGGGGAAGCGTCAGGATCGCGCGGGTTCCCGCTCCGAGCTTGCTCTCCACCCGAAGGTTTCCGCCATATTGCCACGCGAGCGCGCGGCAGATGGAAAGACCTAACCCATTTCCGTCGTTTTTGGTCGTGTAGAACGGCTGCATGATTTTGGACAACTCTTCGCTGGAAATACCCGGCCCGTCATCTGCCACCGTCAAAGAAACTCCATCGTCACCGTCGCTGCGAGTACGGATCGAGATCGTCCCGTTCGCGTCACCGATGGCCTCGGATGCATTGGTGACGAGATTCCACAGGATGCGCTCCAGATGTTCTTTCGAGAAATCAATGACCGGCACGTCGTCGCCGAGATCGAGCACTAGCTCGACCCCGAGTGCCTGAGCTTGAGACTCTAGCACCGGCATCATCTCCTGAACGGTCGTGTGGACGTCCACGGGCCCTTGTCCGTGCCGGTCGGTGCCGAGCTTGAGCATGTTGCCAAAGATCTGTTTGCACAGCGCTGCCTTTTCAATCACGACGTCCATGTCCTGCACGAGTGTCGGCGCGTCCGCAGCTCCTTCGCGCAAATCGTCACGCACCTGCTCAGCCAACGGCAGGAGACTCCCCATCGCGTTGTTCACATCGTGAGAAATGGCCCGCGCGAGTGTGACCAGGCCGGCACGGATCTCGGCCTGAAGTGCTTGATTCTCGAGCGAGACCCGTTCCCGAACGTTCCGGAGTGCGACCGACGCGGCCGGCAAGAACCGCTCGGTCACCTCCTGGTCGCGGCCATCGAACGGAAGTCGATTCAGGGCCGCGAGCTTCAACACGCCCAAAAGCTCCGAGTCGAAATACAGCGGCGCGCAGAGGATGCTGGTGGGTTCAGGGATCGTATCGCCACGGTGGAAATACAACAGATTGAACAGCGCCTCGGAATCCGCGCTCGACGGCGAGGTCGAGATCCCCGCAGGAAACGCCAACGCGCGCTCGACTTCGGGTGGCAAGCTGATCTCGTGCCCGATGAAGGCACTCTTCGACTTGGTCCAGGCGATCTTCTCGGCGTCTACCCGGAGCACGCGTCGTTCGCGTTCGTAAATCAACAATGCCGCGGAATGGTCGAAGTGGACGAGCTGGTAGAGGCCGTCCAGAATTTGATACGCGAGATCCCGCGGCCTGAGCTCGGCGACGACTTTCTCTTTGATGTTGTCGAGAACCCGCGCGTGGCGTTCGTCCTCACGACGCGCGAGATCACGCGCCAAAACGTACGCCAACCGGTTGAGCGTCCGGCCACGTCCACGAGCAAAGGGTTCACCGTGACACTCAGCACCGACGACACCGACGAGACGATCGTTGACTTTGAGCGGCGACAAGAGGAGGTTACGCGGAAACTCTGGCCGCTCCTGGCGCAAGAACGCGTCGATGACGTCGCTGTTTCGATACTTTGAGAGGCCTTGCTCGTAATCCTCCGAGACGAGACGCCGTTCGCGCACCGCGCGCCGCAGCCAAACCGCGTCGACGTCGAGATGCACGCGCACCGCGCGTAGGAAATGGTCGTAGACCTTCAGTACAGAACCCAAACGCTCGAGGTTGTACTCGAGTCCTCCGGTAAAGGCGCTCCGAGGAAGGCTCGCAAGATCGAGCATGGGAAGGAAATGCTAACACAGGCGCAAGCGCTTCTTGGCAGCCGATTGAAGGCCGATCAAACCCAGACGACGAGCGCGTGCCCCGGAGTGTTCACCCGAGCTCCGCATACGCATAGATGAGCGCCAGCCCACGAAAGGGTCGCCAACGAGACGCGAAATCCCGCATCTCGTCTTCACTCGCTGCGCTTTCGCGACCGAGCAGCTGTTGCGGAAGATACTTGATCACTCCGAGGTCACCCGCAGGAAAGACGTCCCAGCGCGACAGGCCTCGCAAAAGCGTGAACTCCGCCGTCCATCGGCCGACGCCCTTGAACGATGTGAGAAACTCGACGGCGCCCTCGTCATCCATCGTCTCGAACATCGCTTCCGAAATATCACCGGCTTCGAATGCCTTGGCCAAGCCGATCAAGGTTCGCGCCTTCGACCCGCTGAGTCGGTGCCCACGCAGCTGCGTCTCTGAAAGCTTCGAAACCCGACGCGGCGTCGGAGGGACGTAGTACAGCTGTCCGTCGAATCGCTTGCGACGACCGTAGCTCTCCACGAGCTCCGACAGGATACCGTGCGCGAAGGCCAAATTGATCTGTTGGGACAAAACAATTTGAATCAAGGTCTCCCACACTGAGACCCGCCCTGCGACGCGCAGTCCGGAATGTTTACGGATCAGCGGACCGAGCAACGGGTCCTTTCCGAAGGATCGGTAGAACGGACGCACATCCGTCAGCGCGCCAAGAACCTTGTCGAGGACGTTATTGGCGTCACGCTTGGCCTCCGATGAACGCGCGGTATCACCGGCAAGGGTGACGCGAAGGAGGGCTCGCGAAGGCGGGCCCTCCTGGGTAACGCTCATCAGGACCGGCGCTCGCTTCACGAACAAAAGCCGTCGGTACTTCCCCTGATGGAACTGGTCCACGAGCTCCGGAAACCGCGCGAGACGGGCCGCCGTACGGGCAAGCGAGAACGGCCGGCGGGGCACAACCTCAAAGCTGGAGCTAACGCGCATGATTTACAAGAGCTTAACGAAACTCGGGGAACTTTAACCCGACTCGTATCGTCTTACTAACGAACAACGAAAACAACAACACAGGAAGAGAGGAACCTAAATGTACGCTAGCAATGTGTTCTCGAAACGCCGCCCAGAAGGATGGACAGAGCGACGACGCCACTTCCAGCGCCTGTTCGAACAGGCCCGTAACAAAGAGACGAAAACCAACGCAGCCCGGCGAGACGACTCCGATCGGCCAAAACAGTAGCCAAGCGCGTCGTCACCGACCCGCATTTGACCCCAGAAGGGGCCCCTTTTGTGTCTACAATCGGACACCATGAAGGAACTTTTGTCCGATGCCCACGCGCGTGCGGTTCGCTACCTCGATTCCATAGCCTCTCGATCGGTTGAACCGGACGATGCCGCGGTCGCAAAGCTCCTCGAGCTCGACACGCCGCTACCCGAGAATCCGGTCGCACCCGAACTCGTGCTGGCCCACCTCGATGAGATCGGCTCCCCAGCCACCATCGCCAATGCCGGCCCACGCTACTTTGGATTCGTCACCGGGGGCGCTCTTCCCGTAAGCCTCGCCGCCAATTGGCTCGCTGGAGCCTGGGATCAGAACGCGCATTTTGTCGTCGGCTCGCCGACCGCTGCAGCGCTCGAAAATGTGGCGCTCCATTGGATCCGCGACATTCTCGAGCTGCCCGAATCGTGGGGTGGCGGGTTCGTCACCGGCACGACGATGGGGAATTTCTCGGGCCTCGCGGCCGGGCGCCACAAGTTGCTAGCCGACGCCGGCTGGGATGTCGAAGCCAACGGACTCTTCGGCGCGCCGGAGATCCAAGTCGTGGTCGGGGCGGAAGCCCACACGACCCTCCTTCAAGCGCTAGCGCTCGTCGGTTTCGGGCGTGAGCGGGTGATCCAAGTCCCGGTGGACGATCAAGGGCGCATGAGAGCGGACGCCCTTCCGGAGCTGGCCGGCCCTAGTATCGTTTGCCTTCAAGCCGGAAACGTCAATAGCGGGAGCTTCGACCCGATTGAGGAGATCGCGCTGCGAGCGCACGAGCACGGCGCCTGGGTTCACCTCGACGGAGCTTTCGGTCTCTGGGCCAAAGCCTCACCCGCGCATGCCCATCTCGCCGAGGGTATCGCCGAAGTCGATTCCATCGCCACCGATCTCCACAAATGGGTGAACGTCCCCTACGACGCCGGACTCGCGCTCTACCGCAACCCCGACATGGCCCGCAACGCCCTCTCGATTACCGCCGCGTACCTGCCCACGGGCGAGGAGCGCCAACCGTGTGACTACACGCCTGAATCATCACGCCGTGCCCGCGGCGTCGAAACGTGGGCAGCCCTCGCATCGATGGGTCGCTCCGGCATCGCCGAGCTCGTCGAACGCAACTGCCGCTACGCCACGCGCTTCGCTGACGGACTCCGAGACGCCGGGTTCGAGATCCTCAACGACGTCGTCCTCAACCAAGTGCTCGTCTCCTTCGGAGACACCGCACGCACACAAGAAGTTATCGCCGCGGTCCAAAAGGAAGGCACCTGTTGGTGCAGCGGCACCACATGGAAAGGCCGCGCCGCCATGCGCATCAGCGTCTCCTCCTGGGCCACCACCGAGGCAGATGTAGAAAAGAGCCTCACCGCCATAACAAAAATAGCGGACTGACCTCTCCCCCTAATGGGGGAGAGGACGGCGAGCGAAGCTCGCCCGGTGAGGGGGGACCGCCGGAGCCTAATTCAACTCTGAGCCGTAGAAGGTGACCTCCCCGGTTAGCACGAAGCTAGTCGGAGAGATCTCAGCAGGGGTCGAGGCCTCAGGGTCTTTCTCAGTCGGGAACGGGAACGGGAACGGGAACAAACCCCGACTCCGTCGGGGGCTGATCTAATACTTCGGCAACGTCGGGTCGATTTCGTCGGCCCACGCAAGAATCCCGCCTTCGAGATTGCGCACTTTGCCGAAACCCGCCTCTAGCAAAAACTTCGTCGCCTTGGCGCTCCTGGCGCCACTCCGACAGTGAACCACGATGTCATTCGCCGAGTCGAGCCGATGCGCTTCGCGGGGCAATGCGCCCAAGGGGATCATCATCGCACCATCCAGGTGCGCGATGTCCCATTCATGCGGTTCGCGGACATCGAGCACGAATACATCCCGGTGCTCGTCAAGAAGGTGCTTGAGCTCCTTCACCGTGACACTCGGCACTTCGTGGCTCTTTTTTTCTTCCTCTCGCGCCTGCGGGATCCCGCAAAACTGCTCGTAGTCGATGAGCTCCTTGATCGTTGCCTTCTCACTGCAAAGCGGACACTCTGGGTCCTTACGTTGGCGCAGCTCCCGAAACTCCATCGCGAGCGCGTCGAATACAAGGAGCCGTCCGATCATCGAATCCCCCGCCCCGAGCACGAGCTTGATCACCTCCAGCGCCTGGAGCGAGCCCACGATCCCCGGAAGGACCCCGAGAACGCCGCCTTCGGCGCAGCTGGGAACGAGCCCGGGCGGTGGCGGCTCCGGATACAGACACCGGTAGCAAGGGCCCTTTTTCGCGTCGAACACCGACACCTGACCTTCGAACCGGAAGATGCTCCCGTACACGTTGGGCTTTCCCAGGAGAACGCACGCGTCGTTCACGAGATAGCGCGTCGGGAAGTTGTCGGTTCCATCGACGACGATGTCGTAATCGCGAAATAGACCGAGCGCGTTGTCCGCAGACAACCGGATTTCGTGCGGCTCGATCGTGATGTGCGGGTTGATGTCCGATAGGCGGTCGACCGCCGCGTCGAGCTTCTTGCGCCCGACGTCTTTCACGCCAAACGTCACCTGCCTCTGAAGGTTCGAGTGATCGACCACGTCGAAGTCCACGATACCGAGTCGTCCTATCCCCGCTGCCGCAAGGTACATCCCGAGCGGCGCACCGAGACCCCCGGCGCCCACCATCAGGACACTCGCTTTCTTCAGCTTCGTCTGCCCCTCCATACCGACCTCGGGCATGATGAGATGGCGGCTGTAGCGCTGGACTTCTTCGTGGCTCAAGCTGACAGCTTCGTCAACCGCTCCAGAGCCTCCCGCAATCGACGGGATGATGCTCACGACGTCGTTATCCTGCACCGCGGTGTCACCGCGAGAGAGCGACCGGATGTCGTCTTCGTTCACGTAGACGTTCACGAAGCTTCGCAGCTGCCCCGCTTCGTCGAACAAATGCTTTCTAACCTCGCGGTAGCGACTCGCCAGATTGTCCAGCAGCTCTCCTACATTGGCGCCCTCTAGCTCGACCGCGTCTTGATGATCCGTAAACGGCCGAAGCGGCGTCGGGATGAGAACTTTCACAGGCATGGCTCTACTCCTCTTCCAGGCTCTCTTCGAGAAACTCTTTCCGGCCATCCGCGAGCACGAACGACCGCATCGTCTTGGGCTCCGCGTCCTCCACCGACAGGATTACATAGGAGAAAAACGGAAACGCATGTTCTAAATCGTAGGCCGACGGGTACGCTGGGTGATCGGGATGCGAATGATAGAAACCGAGCAGCGTCAGCCCACTTTGCACCGCTTCGGCCTCGGCGCGCCGGTACGCCTCCGGGGTGACCACGAATCGGCGATGACGTTCGCTATCGCGCGCGTTGTCGAGCGGAGCCACACGGACAACGTCGCGTGAGTCCCCGTCGAGGCGGCCGTACATCGCACCGCACGCTTCATCGCGGTAGCTTTCGCGCCCGTGTTGCCGGATCGCCTCGATAGCTGTCTCAGGCAGGCGTATCATGAAAACCCCTGCTGTCTGGAAAAACGGTGACGATGACTCCGCGCTCAACCTCCTCGGCCACCTCGCGGGCGGCGACAAGAGCGGCCGCCGCGGAGGCGCTCACGAAGAGGCCTTCCTCGTGTGCCAGTCGACGCATCATCGCATACGCATTATCAGTCGAGACGCTCCGCTGCGCGTCCGCGATCGTCGCGTCGTAGATTCCGGGAACGACGCTGGACGGCATGTGTTTCCAACCCTCGAGTCCGTGGAGCGGTCCGTCCGGCTGCACAGAAATACATTGTACCGACGTCGAGAGCTCTTTCAGCCTTCGCGACGTCCCTACAAACGTCCCGCTCGTACCGAGACCACAGACGAAATGCGTCACTTCGCCTCCTGTCTGGCTCCAGATCTCGTTGGCCGTGGTGCGGTAGTGCGATTGCCAGTTCGAGTCGTTGTTGTATTGATCCGGATAGAAGTAGGTGTCGGGCGCACTCGAGTAGCGACGTCTGGCTTCCGCGATAGCACCATCCGTTCCCTCGAGGGCGCTCGTTTCGATGATTTCTGCGCCATACGCCCGCAGAATACGCTTGCGTTCCGCGCTCGCGCTCGCCGGCAGGCAAACCGTCACCGAGTAGCCGAGCGCAGCACCGAGCATCGCGAACGCGATCCCCGTGTTGCCGCTCGTCGCCTCCAGGATCGTCGTGCCCGAGCGCAGCGCACCGCCTTCTTCCCCGCGGCGCAGCATCCGGAGCGCGGGCCGATCCTTGACCGAGCCACCAGGGTTGAACCACTCCGCCTTGGCAAGCAACCGAATATTCGGAAGGTGCCTGGAGATGCGATCGAGGCGTAGAAGTGGCGTGTTTCCAATCAGATCCGTCAGAGAGACGGATTGGTCGACGGAAGTTGCTGTACGAGAAAGCAACACGCAGGCTCCATGACCGCCATCCTAAGTAATTCGGACTATTCTTGTCAAGATTACCGCCCGCGCGAAGTTCGAAGCCGACCTCGTGCCCGTGCCCGCGTGCGTGCCCGTGCTCGATTTCTTCACCGAAAAGGGGACAGTTACAATTTATCTAGTGCGTCCCAAGGAGATAAATTGTACCTGTCCCCCTTTCTTGCGAGCGCAGCATGCTCCAAACTGGTGTCGCGGGCACGTGCTAGGATGAAGCGTCGAGTTCATGCCCCGCGTCGCCGCACTCCTCCTCGCTCTCACGACCTATGCTGGAATCAGTTTCGCCCAGGAAGATCAACGTGCGCGACCTTCATTGCGAGCGATCCCGCTCGCGGACGGCGAGAGCGTCACCCTCGACGGGCGACTGGATGAGCTCCTCTGGAACAATATCGAGTCAGCGAAAGGGTTTCGCCAGCGCGAGCCGGACGAAGGCGCGCTCGCAAGTGAGTCCACCGAAGTCCGCATCGC
>CAMYKY010000057.1 GCA_947259165.1 uncultured Acidobacteriota bacterium
CCTACGGCCTATCCCTCCGCGCTCGACAAGCTCGCTGCGGAAGGCGGCAAATATCTAGATATGAATTCGTCGGAGCGCCTTGTCAGCACCCAAAATGACCTCGGAATTTACCGACAGGATCAGCGGGTCCATGCACTAGTCTGCCATCGCTTCCACGACGCGCAGGGCGAGCTCCAACGCGGCGGTGCCGTCTTCCCCGGCCACTCGAGGGGCACGGCCGGTCGCCACCGCATCGATAAAGTCTTGGAGCTCGCATTTGAGCGGCTCCTGATTCTCCACATTCAGGACGTCTTTTTGGATATTGGGCCTTTGCCCGTCTCCGGCCGAAACGAGCTGGAAGCACACCGCCTCCTGAGCCTGATAATCGAGGGAAACGTACCGGTTGGGCTCGAAGACGCGGAGCTTTCGGGTCTTATCCTGAGAGACGCGGCTCGCGGTGATGTTAGCCACGGCGCCCCCTTCGAAGCGCAAGCGGGCGTTGGCGATGTCGACTCGCGGCGTCAAAACCGGCACCCCCACGGCCTCGACGGACGCGACCTCCTTACCGACCAGCTGGAGAACCACATCGAGATCGTGGATCATCAGATCGAGCACCACGTCGATGTCGAGACTACGGGGGCTGAACGAGCCAAGACGGTGGACTTCGATAAAGCGCGGGTCTCTCGATTGCGCGAGGACGGCCTCCACGGCCGGGTTGTAGCGCTCGGTGTGCCCAACAGCGAGACAAACACCCTGCTCGCGCGCGCGCGTCGTCATCGCGACCGCCTGCACACGCGTCGACGCGATCGGCTTTTCAACGAGGACGTGAACGCCGGCATCGAGTAGCGCCATGGCGACCGCTTCGTGATCGACCGTCGGCACCGCCACACTCGCGGCTTGAAGTTCGGGCGAGAGCTCGCGAAAGTCGGCGACGCCTCGAGTCCCATACTTCTCCGACACCTGACGGCATCGCTCGAGATCGATATCGGCAACGCCAACGAGCTCGACGCCTTCGAGCTCGTCGTAAATCCGAGCGTGGCGCGCGCCGAGTTCGCCGACCCCAACGACGCCAATACGGATCCTCTCAGCCATCTCCGACCCCATAGACCGCGATGTTGTTCTCGTCGGCAGTCCGCAAAAACTCGTCGCGCTCGAGAAGCAACACCCGACCCGCCTCGAGTCCGAGAGCTTTCGCACCGGCAGCGACCATAGAAGCGATCGTCTTCGGTCCCACGACGGGGACGTCGAAACGCATGTCCTGCTCTGGCCGTGCGACCTTCACAACCACGAACGGTCCGCCCACAACATCGCGAGCGCGCCGAATCGCGGCATCGGTGCCCTCCATCGCTTCGGCGGCGACGATGGACTTACCTTTGACGACGACCGTCTGCCCGACGTCGAGGGCGGCAAGGCCACGAGCTTTCGCGGCGCCGAATTGAATGTCTTCGCGCTCGTGCTTGCTCGGCTTGCGCCGAGTCATCGCACCTTGCTCCGCAAGGTAGGAGGTCAGAAGCGTCGTCGAGTCCAACAGCTCCACTCCCTCTTCCGACAGGACATCCGCCAGTGTCTTCAACATGGCTTCGGTCGTTCGAGACGGGAGTCGCGCAAGGACCTTGAGCATGAGCCAGTCCGGCTTCAGAATCCGGAATGCGCGGACATGCCGGACTCGCCCTGCCATAATCGCTTGCGACACCTCGGCGTCGCGGAATGTCCTCACACACCGCGACACATCCCCGAGACCGATCCAGCCGAATCGGTCGCACTCCTTTTCGAGCGCTGGATCCGCCTCCCCTTCGATTGCGACGGTGACGACGGAGACGCCTCTGCGTTTTGCCTCCGCGAGGACCATGAACGGGAACTGCCCTTCACCCGCTATGAGCCCGATGGTGGAAGGAAGAGCTGCTTCTTTCAACGCAAAGACGCCAAGGCGCGAAGCCGCAGAGAGAGATTCGTTCCTCGACGCCGTCTTACCATCAGAATGAACTTTGCGTCTTTGCGTTGACCTTTTCCGGCGGGTCTAGTGTCTCGTCTCAGAAGTTCTGTGCATAAAGCTCGAGGTCATTTTGTGCGCTGGCGAGGCGTGAATGCGATGGCATACCTGGGTATTTGCCGCCTTTTCTGGGACGGGACACTAGTCCATATCTTCCCGACCGCGCCTGACGATCACGCCGCGCTCCGATGACTTCACGAAATCGATCAGAGTCTGGACGTCTTCATTGGGTTCACACTCACTGAGCTTCTCGACTGCCTGGGACACGTTGAGGTTCGATTGCTGGATGACGCGGAACGCAGCGCGAATCTGTTCGACCCGCTCCCGCGGAAAGCTTCGGCGTTCGAGACCAATCGCGTTCGCTCCGTACAGGCAAGCGCGATTGCCGACTGTCTTTGAGAACGGCAGCACATCTTTCGTCACCACCGTGTACCCACCCACGAAAGCGTAGGTTCCCACTCGGCAAAATTGGTGCACTCCGCTGTAGGCGCTGACGGTGGCGTAGTCGTCTACCTTGACGTGCCCGCCGAGTGTTGCCGCGTTGCCGAAGATAGTCGCGTTCCCGATAATACAGTCGTGCGCGATGTGGGTGTACGCCATGAACAAGTTGCCATTGCCAATGGCGGTGCGACCGCCGCCAAGCGCGGTGCCGCGATGTACGGTGACGAACTCTCGAAACACGTTGTCATCGCCGATCTCGAGCGCGGTCACTTCACCTTTGAACTTGAGGTCTTGCGGCTCGAGGCCGATCGATGAGAACGGGAAGATTCGACACCGCTCCCCGATCTTCGTGTAGCCCTCGATAACGGCGCTGGCTTCCACGACCGTGCCGCTGCCGAGCTCGACGTGCTCGCCGATGACGCAATACGGACCCACGCGAACGCCCTCTTCCAGACGCGCCCCTTCATGGATCACGGCGGTAGGATGACAATCGACGGTTGCCGTTTTCATGCTGGGTCCACTCCCGTCAGCGTGAGCTCCGCCTCAGCCACGAGGTGGCCATCAACTTCCGCTCGCCCGGCAAGCCTCCGGAAGCTGCGGCGCGCTTTGACCAGGCTCACCTGAATCTCGAGACGGTCGCCGGGAACGACTGGACGCCGGAACTTTGCGTGCTCGATACCGACGAGATAGAAGTTCTTTCCGGCAGCACTACCGTCCTCCGGCATCACCAACAACCCGCCCGCTTGAGCGATGGCCTCGAGGATGAGCACCCCAGGCATTACCGGGAGTCCCGGAAAATGACCCTGAAAGTACTCCTCGTTGATCGTGACGTTCTTGATGGCCACGATGCGCTCGTTAGGCTCGAGCTCGAGAATACGGTCCAGCATCAAAAGCGGGTACCGGTGCGGCAACCGCTCCATGATCCACTGGATGTCCTTATCGGGCATCGAGGTTGTTCGCTGAGTTCCGGAGCGCTTGAATGTCGTCGCTACTGAGGGTTTGCACCGTCACCCGTGCCGCCGGGGGCGGCCATGGATTCGTCCAGCTTCTTGACGACGAGCGGACTGATGTCGAGACTCGCATCGAGCACAAACGTCAGACCCGGGGTCGCGCGAAAAATAAGACCGATCCCGTTCTCCTGGGCGACAGCCTCCACGATCGGACCGAGTTTTTCCTGAAACTTGACCTCGCCGTCCTGCCGTTTGGCCTCGAACTCCGCCTGCGCATCCTCGAGCCAACGCTGGGCGTCGGTGCGTTTGCGCTCGACGTCACGTTGCAGGCGCAGCCTCGCATCCTGCGAGAGGATTTCCGAGTTCAGCTTCGCCTGCAAGTCTCCGATCTCTTGCTGTAATCGCTGGCTTTCCGCCTGCAATTTTTCGTTCTCTGTCTTGAGATCCTCGAAAAGAGCTTTGCCCTCGTTCGACTCCGCCGCAATGCGCTCGATGTCAATCACGGCAATCTTGGTGGTCGCCCCCGTGGGACCGGTAACGGCAGTACCGGTTTGGGCTTCGGCCGCTTGCCCTGGTCCGGCACCGAAGACGGGAACGAGCGCTATCGCGGCCGCGGTAGCCACTGTTAATAGCTTCATGGTTCTGATTACTCCTTTGATTCAAACGGGATTAAAACGTGGTACCAATGCCGAACCGGAACGCCGTCGCGGGTTGGAATGCGTCTCGGTGCGGATTATATGCCCAAATTAGCCGGAATGGAACGTTCAGGACGGGCACGAAAAACCGCATCTCCGCCCCGGTCGATGTTCTCAGGTCCTGGAACATCGACAAGCTCCAATTGGTGTTCTCCGCATACGACTGCCCCGCGTCAAAAAAGAGAACCGCACGCAGTGGCCCCGCCAAGGGGATGTAGTACTCGGCGTTGAACAACATCATTTTGTTACCGCCGATGAAACGACCCAGCGGGTCCCGGGGACCGATAGTCCGAATATCGTAGCCCCGGATTTGGTTTTCGCCGCCCAGGAAGAATCGCTCGAAGAACGGGATGCCCGTCTGCTCAACGTCGAGGATGACATCCCCGGCCTCCTCGTCGATCTCGCCTTGAATGATCCGTCCGTCCGAGGTTCCCTTCAACCACGAGACCATAGCGCGGAAGCCGAAGTTCGTCGTGCGGCTCACCGGCACATACCAGATCCCCTCGAATGTGGGCTTGTAATAGTTGACCGTCCCGCCCAGAACGCCACCCGCAACGGCGAAGCTAGTCGTATACCGTTTGCCCTTGTACGGAAACATCGGGTTATCCGTCGTGTTGTGGACGAACGACGGCGTAATCTTGCTCGAGATGAAATTGCCCTCGATCCCGTACAAGCGCGGGTCGAAGGCGAGCGGGTTGACGAACTGGTCCTGGAAGGTCAAAACGAGGTTGGGGTCAGGCTCCGATGTGGTAATAACCGAGTAGTTGTAGTTCAGGAACAAACGCGAGAACCGTTTGACCGGAATGCCCCAAACAAGCCCTGCGCCGGTGTCCTCGCGCGTGAACTGTGGGAGGCGGAGCGTTCGCTTGAACACGTCGAAGCCCACGGTGATCGGCTTGTCCATGAAGTAGGGATCGGTGAGCGCGATCTGGAAGTTCCGGGTGCGTGAGCCAGTCTGCAATGAAAACGACGCAGTCTCGCCGCGTCCCATGAAGTTCGTCGTCGAGAACGCAAGGTTGACGAACGCGCCCTCGAGTCCCGACACACCGCCACCGAAGGTGAACTGGTTCCGATTTTGCTCAGCGAGCCTCAAGGTCACGTTGAGCTTGTTCTCTTCTCCTTCAACGGGTTCGATTTCTGGCTCCTCGATCGGCTGGAAGTACCCCAGCTGATTGATCCGCTGAATGGACATCCGCAGGAGCTCCATGTTCATGACGTCCGTCTCGTTGAGCCACATCTCCCGGCGAATGACTTTGTCGCGCGTCGTCGTGTTGCCACGGAACTCGATGAGGTTGACGAAATACTGCTGATCTTCGTTGAGGTTTATGGTTACGTTCACGAGATCCGTCTCGGGAACCGGCTCCTTGATAGGAAACCCGGTGAACTGGATATACCCTCGTGAGCCGTAGAGCTCGCGCAGCTTTTCTATTCCCGCCGTGACCGTCGACTCGTTGTAGACCTCTCCGGGAATGAGTTGGAAAAAGCTCTTGACGAACTCCGCCGGAAACACGTCGGAGCCTTCGATGTTGATATCGCCGACCCGATACTGTTCTCCCTCGACCACGGGCACGGTGAGACGTAGCCATCGCGCGGGTTTCTTCCAAAAGAAGAACCGCGAGCTCCCGTCCTCGTATTCCATCTTGGGTGGCCCAAACGACACGTCGACGAATCCGTTGTTGAGATAGATATCGCGCACTGCCTCGACGTCGGTCGCATACTGCTCTTCGGTATAGGTGCTACCACCCATGAGAGCCCCGAGCATGTGGCTCTCTTTGGTCTTTTTCATCCCCCAGCGAAGCCGCCAATCGTCGAATTGCTCGGCGCCGTCGAAATGAATTTGCTGGATTCGGATCTTCTGTTCGTCTTTGATATCGAAAACGATCTGGACTCCCCCGGCGTCTAGCGTTTCCACGCGACTGGTGACGTTTCCATCGGTCCGCCCTTTGTCGATCAGCATCGCGCGAATGATGCTTTCCGCCTTCACCACTTTCGCGGGGTCGTAGAAGGACTCGATCGGGATCTCGGCTTCTTCCTCCGCCAGTTTCTCAGTGATGTCGGAGGCGTCGAGCTCTTTCGAGCCAACGAAATCAAGAGCCTGCACTCGCGGTCGCTCGACCATCGTGTAGGTCACGATCTTGCCGCGCTCGCCGTCGGTGACGTCGAGGGTCAAGTCATCGAGGAACTCAGTCGCCCAAAGTGACCGAAAATCTCGAAGCGCCTCATCCCGGTCGTACGGATCGCCGACCTTCTGGGTGAGGCGGTTCAGGTAGGTGTCGGTAACGATGATCTCGTTGCCGACAACGTCGATTCGTTCGATGTTGTCACGCTGACCGAAGGCGGCCATCGGTAGGGCAAGAAACAAGAGAATGCTGAGGAAACGCATGTTGGGCATTGCTGATTCCCTGTGTCAGGTTGTATCAAACGGACAACGGTTCTTCGACCGCTTCCTTCTGTCTCAAACCAAGCTTGTCTCCGTCTGCATAAATCTCCACGGGCTGACCGGGCTTCACCGTGCCACGGATAAACGCTTCGGAAAGGGGATCCTCCACGTACTTCTGGAGAGCGCGGCGAAGCGGCCGAGCCCCGTAGGAGCGATCTTTGCACGTGCTCTCGATAATCCAGGCGACGGCATCTTCCGTAAGAGCGATCTGGAGCTTCTTGTCCTTCAGGACCTGGTTCATTTGCTCCACCAGCAGGACGACGATGCGCGAAAGGTCATCGTCATTGAGAGCATCGAAAACGATGATTTCGTCGATGCGGTTGATGAACTCGGGATTGAAGGTCTTTTTGACCTCACCCATCACCATGTCTTCAATCCGCACTGAGGTGGCATCTTCGTTGCTCGACTGAAAGCCAACCCGTCCCTTTTTCTCGATGTAACGCGCACCGATGTTGGACGTCATGATGATGATGGAGTTTTTGAAGTCGATCGTGTTCCCCAGGCCATCGGTGAGCTGGCCGTCCTCGAACACCTGCAGCAGTATGTTGAAAACGTCGGGATGCGCTTTTTCAATCTCGTCGAGGAGAATCACGCAATACGGATTCCGCTTGACCTTCTCGGTGAGTTGGCCGCCCTCTTCGTGACCGACGTAGCCAGGAGGCGAACCGATGAGCTTCGACACCGAGTGTTTCTCCATGTACTCACTCATGTCGAACCGGATAAGCGCCTTCTCGGTGCCGAACAAGAAGTCTGCGAGAGAACGAGCGACCTCGGTTTTTCCCACGCCGGTGGGGCCCAAAAAGATGAACGAGCCGACGGGCCGTTTCGGGCTCTTGAGCCCTGCACGCGAGCGACGAATGGCCCGAGACAAGCCGGAGACGGCCTGAGTCTGGCTCACGATTCGTTTGTGGAGCTCGTCCTCCATGCGCAGGAGTTTTTCGCTCTCTTCTTCCTTGATCGACGCCAATGGAATACCTGTCCACCGCGACACGACTTCGTCGATGTCGCGTCGTTCGACCACCGGCCGGTCAAAATTCTTGAGCTCCCAACGCTCGCGGATAAACTGCAAATTCTCGCGCTGAGCGATTTGCTCGTCGCGATACATGGCCGCGCGTTCGAAATCCTTGTTGGCGATCGCGTTGTCCATCCGGTCTGCGATCACGCGAATCTGTTTGCGCAAATCGGCAAACTCGGTCGAGAACGTGGACTCGCGCAACTTCACACGAGAACCCGCCTCGTCGAGCAAATCGATCGACTTATCCGGCAAGAATCGATCGGTGATGTATCGATGCGACTGGTACACGGCAGACTCGACCGCTTCGTCCGAATAATTGACGTGATGAAAATCCTCGTACCGCTCCTTCACGCCCTTGAGAATATCGATGGTTTCGATTTCGCTCGGACTCGAGACTTTGACGCCCTGGAACCGCCGCTCGAGGCTTCGATCGCGCTCGATATACTTGCGATATTCGCCCGGCGTCGTTGCTCCGATACATTGAATCTCGCCACGCGACAACGCGGGCTTGAGAATGTTCGCCGCGTCGAGTGAGCCCTCGGCCGAGCCCGCCCCCACAAGGGTGTGGAGCTCATCAATAAAGATGACGACGTTCGGGTTCTCGGTGAGCTCCTTCATGATGGTTTTGAGGCGCTCTTCGAATTGACCGCGGTACTTGGTCCCAGCGACGATGAGAGAGATATCGAGCGCGAGGATGCGCTTGTCGGCGAGAAACAGCGGCACGTCTCCGTGCACGATCTTGTTCGCGAGCCCCTCGACGATAGCCGTCTTGCCGACCCCGGGCTCGCCGATCAGCACGGGATTGTTCTTGGTTCGCCGACACAAAACCTGAATCGTGCGATCGAGTTCGCTGTCGCGTCCAATCAGAGGATCGAGCTGCCCGCGGCTCGCCGCCTCCGTCAAATCGCGACTGAACTCCGTCAGCAGAGGCGTCTCTTTTGCCTTCGACATCGTCGCTTTCTGGTTGAGCTCCTGAACGATGTCTTCACGAACGCTGTTGATTCGGAGTCCACGCTCGTGGAGGATGCTCGCCGCGACCGATTTGTCCTCTCGAAGGATCCCCAAAAGGATATGCTCGGTGCCAATGTAGTTGTGCACCAACCGCTCGGCTTCTTCCGCAGCGTAGGTCAAGACGCGCTTGGACTCCGCGGAGAGCGGGATCTCGACCGAAGTCGACACCTGATCACGAATGACGATGCGTCCTTCGATCTCCTTGCGGATGCTCTCCATAGAAAGGTGAGACTTCGCAAAGATTCGGCTGGTGAGCCCTTTGCCCTCACGGATCAATCCGAGCAAAAGATGCTCGGTCTCAATGGAATTACTACCGAGTTGGGCTGCTTCATAGCGAGCGAAGAAGATAACCCGCTTCGCTCGTTCGGTGTATCGCTCGAACATGTCCTCCACCCGAACTGCTGCTAGTGCTAATCGGAATTATATCACACGCGCCTAAATCACTGCGTAGGTTAGGGTTCAGCCGCTGCGGCGTTTGTGAGCATCCTAGGAAGCATAGCACAATCGGCAGACGGCATCCGGTATACGGTATACGGCGTTCGGTACTCGGCGGGCGAGCGTTGTGCGACGTCACTGACGGCGACGGGATAGAAGCGGATTTGAGGATTGAACACCCTCGGCAATCCCCTCATCTCCAAACACGAATCGTGTCCATCCCCTTCTCCCCTTGCTCTAGGCATCCGGTCAGCTCGGCGCCAGCTTACCGTCTTCCATGTACAAGACTCGGTCGCAGACGGCCGCGATGGCTTCGCTGTGGGTCACGATCAAGGAAGTCAGGGAGCGTTTCTCGTGAAACTCTCGGAACAGCGCCACCAGCTCATTGCTATTTCGAGTGTCCAGATTGCCGGTCGGCTCGTCCGCCAGGACCAACGCGGGTTCGGTGACGAGGGCTCGCGCAACGGCGACGCGTTGCTGCTCGCCACCGGAGAGCTGCGAGGGTCGGTGCTCGACCCGCTCCGCGAGACCCAACTCGGACAGGAGGGTCCGAGCGCGCGTGATCGCCTCGGCCTCGTCCGACTGGGCGATCCAAAGCGGCATCGCGACGTTCTCGGCCGCTGTGAACTCCGGCAGCAAGTGATGAAACTGAAAAATGAAACCGATCGTTCGATTCCGGAGGCGGTTGCGCGCGTCCTCATCCATGGAGAACACGTCCTGTTCTCCGAGAAAAACCGACCCCTCGTCCGGAACATCGAGCGTCCCGAGTAGATGCATGAGCGTACTCTTGCCGACTCCCGACGCCCCCACGATAGCAACCATTTCGCCTTGATCGACAGAGATGTCGACCCCTCGAAGCACTTCGACCCGCCGCTCGCTCGAGCGGTAGCTCTTGCGAAGCCCCGTCGCCCGAATCAACTGCACCGAGCCGCCTTCAAATCGAGGCCCGCCGTACGCCGTATGCCGCATAACGAATCGTCCGCATCGGACTCCTTCGAAGGAATGAGATATCGTCCGTGCTCCTTCGAAGCTGCCCTCACAGCGAAATACCGACTACTCAAATCGAAGCGCCTCAGTAATGATTAGCTGCGCCGCCCGTCGTGCCGGGTAGAGTGTGGCCAAAAAGCAAATCAACGGAGCCGCGACCACGACGAGAAGGAAGTCGGAAACAAGCAACGTGAACGGCACGTAAGCAACTTGATAAACGTCCTCGGGGATCGTCACCACTCGGTAGTGGTCGAGCACCCAGGAAATCCCCACGCCGAGCACCGCACCGATCCCGGTTCCGACCACGCCGATGATGATTCCTTGGAGCATGAAGATGCGCATGATGCTCTTCGCGCTCGCCCCCATCGACCGGAGGATGGCGATGTCCCGGGTCTTGTTCATCACGATCATGATTTGGCTCGCGACGATATTGAGTGCGGCGACGCCGACAATGAAACTGATGAAGATCGTCGTCACCATCTTCTCGAGCCAGAACGCGGAAAACAGACTCCGGTTCGTCTCTTTCCAGTTCATCGAACCGTAGTCCGAACCAAGCGCCGCCAGCGCGTCGACCTCGACGCTCTCGACCCCGAAAAGGTCACGCACTTTTGTCTCGACGTACATGGCCTCGTCGCCCACTCCCAACAGTCGCTGCGCATCCGGCAGATGCAGCAGCGCCCACGAGTTGTCGAAGTTATAGAGGCCAAGCCGAAAAATACCGACGATACGAAAACTGCGGGTGCGAGGGATCATCCCAAACGGCGTCAAGTGCCCTTCGGGGGTCGTCAACTTCACGGTGTCGCCGATGAAGACCCCGAGCGTCATTGCAAGCTCTTCGCCGACGATGATTCCAGGAGGCGCGTCGGCAGGATCCCTGCCGACGTCGTCTTGCTTCGCCTCTACCAGACGCATGAGCCCACCCACCATCATCTTCTGCCCGAACTCGGTAACCGTCGCCTCTTGCCTCGGGTCGATGCCCTTGAGCGTCACCAGACCCGACCCGGTCGCACTCGAGACGAGAGCTTTGCCGTAGAGTACGGGCGCCGCGCCGACGACGCCATCGATCCCACCGAGCTTCGCGATCACGTCGCGGTAGTCGTCGAACGATTGCCCACCACCTTTATAAATGCTCAGGTGGGCGGCCGCACCGAGAATGCGCGAGCGCAACTCTCCCTGGAAACCGGTCAGGATGGCGAGCGCGATCAAGAGAATCATGACGCCGACAACGACTCCGAGCGTCGAGATCGTCGAGATCACGGAAATAAAGAGCTGCCGCCGCTGGGCGATGAGATACCGAAGCGCAATGCGAAGCTCGAACGGCATCATTCTGCTCAATGCGCACTCTCTCTTCGTTCGTGCGCCGGACGCCTCGCTCCTCGCTCGGCTTCTCGTCCTCGGCCCACTCGCGCCGGGCTCGCTCCGCTCACAGGTCCGCTCAATGCGCACTCTCGTGGATGGTGCGTCTTTCAACCACCCGGCTAATCCTCGTCCGCGCTACCGCCTTCGGGTCTTAGGTGGGGGAATAAGATGACGTCCCGTATCGAATGAGAATCGGTGAACAGCATGGCCAATCGATCGATGCCGAGTCCCTCCCCTCCCGTCGGGGGAAGTCCATGCATCAGCGCGCGCACGTAGTCTTCGTCCATCTCGTGCGCTTCGGCGTCTCCGCGGGCGCGTTCTTCGAGTTGAGCCTCGAAGCGAGCCCTCTGGTCATCGGGGTCGTTGAGCTCGCTGAAACCGTTGGCGATCTCCATCCCGGCCGCGAACAGCTCGAAACGTTCCACGAGGTCCGGGTCGTCCGGTTTTTTTTTCGAGAACGGAGACACATCCAAGGGGTAGTCCAAGACGAAGGTCGGCTGTTCGAGAGAAGGCTCCACGAGGTCTTCGAAGAGCGCGGCAAGGAGCTTCCCCCACGGCGCTTTGTCGTCGAGGTCGATGTGCAGCTCGCGACCGAGCTCGAGGAGTCGCTCGCGCTTGCGCAGAGCCTCCTCGTCAAGGAGGATGTCCTTCTCAGCCAGGGCCTCGCGGACGCCACCGAGCATAGTCATCCGGCGCAGCGGCGGCGTGAAGTCGATCTCGAGGTCACCGTACTTCACGGGCTTTCCCGCGTTCATGCGATCTTGCAATCGAGACAAGAGCTCTTCGGTCAAAGCCACCATGCCCTCGCAGTCGCTGTACGCCTCGTAGAACTCGAGCATGGTGAATTCCGGGTTGTGACGCGTGGAGATGCCCTCGTTCCTGAAGTTCCGATTGATCTCGTACACCTTTTCGAGACCACCCACCGTCAATCGCTTTAGGTAGAGCTCGGGCGCAATGCGCATGTACAAATCGATCCCGAGTGCGTTGTGGAAGGTCTTGAAGGGCCGTGCCACCGCCCCGCCCGCCATGGGCTGTAGCATCGGTGTTTCGACCTCGATATATCCGTGCTCGTCAAAAAAAATGCGAATCTCTCGGATGAGACGGCTACGACTGATGAACACCGCGCGGGAATCCTCGTTGGCGATGAGATCGAGATAGCGCTGTCGATAGCGAAGCTCGATATCGGATAGGCCGTGCCATTTCTCGGGCAACGGTTTGAGCGCCTTCGCCAGAAACGTCAGCTTCTTGACGTTAACGGTGAGCTCGTCGGTCTTGGTACGGAACAATGGGCCTTCGACGCCAACGAAGTCCCCGATATCGAGCTTCTTGTAGATAGCGAAGCCGGGATCTTCGACTTCGTCCTTTCGTATGTAGACTTGAAGCCTTCCGGCGCCATCACTCAATCGGAGAAAGCCGGCTTTGCCGAACTTGTTCGCGGCGACGATGCGACCCGCGGTCCGCACCTGCACAGGGGTCGCTTCGAGCTCCTCGGCGGTCTTGTCCTGAAACGTCTCGAATGCCTCCGAGACGGTGTGCGTGCGATGGAAGCTCGTGGGATATACGTCGACCCCGAGCTCGCGCAGGTCGGAGCGCTTTGTCCGCCTCTCCTCTTCGATCCGTTCGTCGATTCCCACTATTCGCTCTCCGAAGGCGCTTCGATGCTAGCGCAGACGGCGTCGAGTACGCCGTTGATGAAGCTTACCGCGTCCGGCGTAGAGAAACGCTTGGCAACCTCGAGTGCCTCGTTGATAACGACGCTCTTGGGCGTCTCCGTCTCCATGAACTCGTAGATCGCAATTCGCAGGATGTTTCGATCAACCGTCGCCATTCGATCAAGACGCCAGCTATCCGAGTGCCGCGAGATTTGCGCGTCGATCTCATTGCCGCGACGAATCGCTCCTCCCACGAGCATGCGCGCAAATGCACGCGCTTCATCTCCAGCTTTCTGGAGCGCGTCGGTTGACTCGACGACTTGCTCGAGCGGCTGGTGGGTGACGTCCCATTGATAGAGCATTTGAAGTGCCAGCTCTCTCCCTTTCCTGCGCGCCCCCATGAGCTTCAGAAACCAGCGCAATGAAGAACTAGAGAGACAGTCATGGCCGAGGGATGATTCATTCTTGGATGAGGCGACGGTACAGCTCCGCCATTTCGACCGCGGCGAGCGCGGCATCGTAGCCCTTGTTGTCGGACCCCTTGCCAGCCCGCTCGAGCGCCTGCGCAATCGTCTCGGTCGTCAGCAGTGCGTTCGTCACCGGCACTCCCGTCGACAACGCCGCTTCGCCCAGCGCGCTCGTCACCGTCGCGCTCAGGTAGTCCCAATGAGGCGTCCCGCCTTTGACAATCGCACCGAGGCAAATCACGCCGGCAACGCGCCCTGTCTCGGCCAGGCGCTGCACCGCCAACGGCATCTCGAACGCACCAGGTACTCTGACGACTTCGATTTCGTCGTCTTCGACGCGCGCACGCGCCAAGGCCGCGAGTGCGCCCTCGAGAAGCTTGTCGGTGACGGTGCTGTTGAATCGCGCAACGACGATCCCGAATCGTAGGCCTTCGCCCTTCGGCTTACCCTCCCAGACTTTTGCCACTTCTATCGCCCTTTGAACTCGGCCTTGCGCTTGTCGACAAACGCGCTCATCCCTTCGCGCAGATCGTCGGTACCGAAAAGAATTCCGAACAACGCCGCCTCGACGAGCATCGCTTTCTCCTGGTCGATCTCGAGCCCCTGATCGACAGCGAGAAGTGCGTGGCGCAACGCCACGGGACCATTGGCGATAATGGAGCGCACGAGTTTGTCGGTCTCATCCAGAAGCTCCGCTGCAGGAACCACTCGATTGACCAGGCCGATGCGATGCGCTTCGGTCGCGTCGACATGAGCGCCCGTCAGGATCATCTCGAGCGCGCGTCCACGACCGACGAGGCGAGCGAGCCTCTGGGTACCGCCGTAGCCGGGAATCACCCCGAGGGTCACTTCCGGAAGCCCGAGCCTGGCGCGATCGGAGGCAACTCGCAAATGACAAGCAAGCGCCAGCTCCAGTCCCCCCCCAAGGGCGAAGCCATTGATCGCGGCGACGACGGGTTTTCCCAGTGCTTCGATCCTCCGAAAGATTTCCTGGCCACGCCTCGCTGCAAGGTGGCCGCTCGTCGCTGTCTCCTTGGCAAGCTCTTTGATATCGGCGCCAGCGACGAACGCCTTATCCCCGGCGCCGGTCACGATCACGGCTCGCACCGACTCGTCATGGTCGACCGCGTCGAACGCCCGCTCGATCTCGGACAACGTCTCCGCGTTCAAGGCATTGAGCTTGCTCGGCCGGTCGATCACGATCGTCGTCACGGCATCACGATGCGTCACCGTCAGATTGTCGAACTGCATGGGATCACTCGTAGTCATAGAACCCCCTGCCGGACTTCCGGCCCAAGTGTCCCGCCAGCACCATGCGCCGTAGTAGCGGCGGCGCGGCGAAGCGTTTTTCGCGAAACTCTCCGTACATGATATTCGCGATGTAGTAGGTGGTGTCGAGGCCAACGAAGTCGAGAAGCTCGAGCGGCCCCATGGGGTGCCCACAGCCGAGCTTCATCCCGGTGTCGATGTCGTCACGGGTCGCTACGCCTTCTTCGAGCGCGCGTATGGCGTCGAGCAGGTACGGAACTAGAAGTCGGTTGACGATGAAACCAGGACGATCGGGGGCGAGGATCGGGGTTTTGCCGAGGCTCCGGCCAAACTCGGTGACCGTCGCCGTCGACTCCGCACTCGTCATCAACGTGGGGATGATCTCGACGACACCCATCAACGGCACCGGGCTGAAAAAATGGAGACCAACGAACCGTTGAGGTTGCGCCGTCGCCGCAGCGATTTCAGTAATACACAACGAGGAAGTGTTAGAGCACCGAATGGCTTCGGTGGGCAACACGCCGTCGAGTTCGACGAACAACGCCTTTTTGACATCGAGGTCCTCGATCACTGCTTCGACCACGAGATCCACTTCGGACAAATCTGCAAGACGCGTTGTTGGCTGGATCCGCGCGAGAACTTGGTCACGTTTCTCCGCGGAGAGCTTGCCACGCTCAACGCCCTTGGAGAGAAACCCGTCAATCGATGCGACCCCCTCAGCCAAGCGGGTGTCGTCAACTTCACGAACGATCGTGTCGTAGCCAGCCGCGGCGACGACCTGCGCGATACCCGAGCCCATGAGGCCGCACCCCACGACCCCGACCTTCTTGATCGTCGTCACCGTCGATCTCCTTGGACTTTCCAAAATACACTCAAGGCCGCACCCGCCATCACCGCACCGACTCCATCGTAGAGTAAGTCAGCCCAGCTCCCCACCCGCTCGGCAACGCGGGACTGATGTAGCTCGTCGGTCGCGCCGTAGAGGATCGCAAGAGCACTGCCGCCGCACAGCGCGGTGAGCGAGGCCCGCTCGCGGAGGCCTTTCGCCAGCGCCCGTACGGCGAGAAGCGCCATCACGAAATAGGCTCCGCCGTGAAGCAGCAAGTCGGGGGCCTGGTTTAGCCCTGCCGGCCGAGGTCTCGAGGAAACGAAGAAGATCAACGCCATGTAGAGCCCGAGTGGCCCCCACCAGCGCCAAAACGCCGAGCTCACGGAAACGGGTACATCAGCCACCCGATAACGAACGCCGAGCCAACGAAGCAAACAAAGGAAAAAATCGCGAATCGGATCTGTTCTTTGCTCGTGTCGCGCATCAACAGGGCGAACCCTATGGAAACGAGTAACGCGAAAATGCTCAAAACCAAGAAATGGCTCGCCAAGGGAACCGCTAGTCCTTTCTACCGACGGCAATGTCAAAGACATCGAGCACGATCAGCATGTTCAAAAGTCCCGCGACGATCAAGAACGTGTACCCG
The DNA here is from genome assembly GCA_947259165.1 of uncultured Acidobacteriota bacterium. Lineage (GTDB taxonomy): Bacteria > Acidobacteriota > Vicinamibacteria > Marinacidobacterales > SMYC01 > CAMYKY01. The sequence goes on from CAMYKY010000057.1 coordinate 16,166, forward strand.
TACTCGTACGTCACGGCGGTGACGTCACCGCCGCCGCGTCCGAGGAGGTCTACGACGAAGTAGGGCAAGCCCACCCCGAGCTCCGCCAGGCCCCCAAACAACGCCAGCAAGTCACTTCTGTCGAGCTCGACGAGCGCCCCGTCCATATAGAGCCCGAGCGAGAACAACGACATCACCACTCCAAAAAAAATCAGCCCTCGCCCTCTTCGCTCGAGCATGAAGTGTCCCAGCCCAGGAACGAGCCACCCGGAAACGCAAGCTGGGATCGCCGCCGCGACATTCTCGTCCGGCCGCGAATGTTCTCGTGACGTCATAACGCTCTAATTCTATACGATCTCGGATAACCGCTTCACCACGGAGGCACGGAGGGGTCAGAGAGACTAGCCTCTACTCTCTCCAGCCTGTCCAGACCTCCATCGTGCCCGTGCCCGCGTACGTGCCCGTACGCGAAACCAATATGTGCGAAAGTGGTCAAAAAAAGTAACTGACACCTATCTTAGGGCTGACGAGGTTGTTCCGTGTTCCCGCCGCCACCGTTCCCGAAGCGGCAAGTCGCGGAAGACTATCGGGCACGGGCACGAACGCGCACAATGTGACTTGGATCCACGGAAGCATCGCGCGACAGGGCTGCGCTACTGAGTTCCATACAGCCGGTCGCCGAAATCGCCCAGCCCGGGAACAATGTATTTTTGTTCGTTCAGGCAGCGATCGACTGCGGCGGTGTAAACATCCACATCCGGGAAGTCCGTCGCCAGGCGTTCGATACCCTCCGGCGCGGCGACAACGCAAAGCAGCCGCACTTTCGTGGCGCCTTGCTCCTTCAATACCGAAACTGCGGCACTCGCGGAGCCGCCGGTCGCGAGCATCGGATCGAGCAAAAACACGAAACGCCCGGAGAGTTTCGGAAGCTTGCGATAGTACTGCCGCGCCACGGCCGTCGACTCGTCGCGCTCCAACCCGACGTAGCCCACCGAGGCTTTCGGAAAAATCGAGAGCATCACGTCCAGCATTCCCATTCCAGCGCGGAGCACCGGGACCAAGACGATATCCGCGTCCAGCCGTTTGACGTCGGCTTCTTCGATCGGCGTTGTTACGGTATCGGTCCGACTCGGGAGGTCGCGCGATGCGTCGAACGCCAGCAGCGCTGTCAACTGACGCGAAAGCTGACGAAACTGTTCCGGAGGCGTCGATTCATCCCGCAAATCGGCGAGAATTTCCTCGATGAGCGGGTGTTGGACATGATGAAGTGTCACGTGAGTTCTCTACTCTCTGCTAGCCGCGGCCCGTTGGTCGCCCGCGTCAGCCCCATTCAGCTCGTTTCGGTAAAGCTGTTATCATCATAACCCTTCGCAATGAGAGCGGTCGACATCCTCCTCAAGAAAAAACACGGGCTCGCGCTCGAGCGGGACGAGATAGAGTTTCTCGTCAACGGCTTCACCGCTGGCGAGATCCCCAGCTATCAGATGTCTGCGTTCCTCATGGCCGTCAGCCTGATAGGGATGACGATCGGAGAGACTCGCGCCCTCACCGAAGCAATGCTTGCGAGCGGCGCGACCCTCGATCTTTCCTGCATTCCGGGCGAAAAGGTGGACAAGCACAGCACCGGAGGCGTGGGCGACAAGACGTCGCTCATCATCGCCCCGCTCGCCGCCGCCGCCGGCGTCCGCGTTCCCATGATCTCGGGGCGAGCTCTCGGCCACTCAGGTGGCACGCTCGACAAGCTCGAGTCGATACCCGGCTTCGATGTCCGTCTCGATGAAGAGCGGTTCAAGAACGTGGTGCGAACGGTCGGCTGTGCAATCATCGGCCAAACGGAAGACGTCGCGCCGGCCGACCGCAAACTCTACGCTCTTAGAGACGTGACCGCGACCGTCGACAGCCTCCCGTTGATCACCGGAAGTATTTTGTCGAAGAAGCTCGCCGAAGGCATCTCGAGCCTGGTGCTCGACGTCAAGTTTGGCAGTGGTGCGTTCATGAAGAGCGTCGACGACGCCCGCGCACTGGCGACGCTGCTCCTCGAAACCGCCTCGCACATGGGGAAGAAGACTACGGCACTCCTCACGGACATGAATCAACCTCTTGGAAACTACGTCGGCAACGCGCTCGAAGTAGAAGAGTCGATCGCGGTACTCCGCGGTGAAGGTCCACCGGACCTCACCGAGCTATCGTTGACGCTCACCGCCCACATGCTGGTGCTCGGCCGCGTCGCCGCGACGATTGAGGACGGACAAAATCAAGCCGAGCGAATGCTCGACTCCGGGCAGGGTCTAGAGAAATTCGAAGAGCTCGTCCGTGCTCAAGGCGGGGACTTGTCCCGGCTTCCGCAAGCGGAACGCCAGGCGGTCCTAGAATCTCGGCAAGGCGGCTATATTGTGGCCATCGATACCGAAACGGTGGGCCGTGCGGCCATGATGCTCGGCGCGGGCCGGCAAACCATCGAAGATGTGATTGACCCGGCAGTTGGACTCGTCATGCACAAAAAGCTGGGCGACGAAGTAGGAGCGGGCGAGCCGCTGGTCACGTTTCATTTCAACGACGACGCCAATCTCCCGGAGGTCGACGCGCTCGTGGAACGTGCGCTCGAAATCGCGGATACTCCTCCCGCGACGGGACGCCTCGTCCATGAGGTCATGAGCTCGTTCGAAAGGAATACATGATGGAGCGGTATATCGGGATCGTGGGGCTGGCGGTCATCATCGGCATCGCCTACCTCGCGTCGCTGGATCGAAAAGCGATCAAGCCGCGCGTCATCGTGTGGGGACTCGTCCTGCAGTTCATCTTCGCGCTATTCGTCATGAAGGTTCCCGTTGGGATCGCGATATTGAGCCGCGTTGCCGATCTCACGACCGGGCTCATGAGCAAGGCAGATGAAGGCGCGGTTTTCGTCTTCGGCAACCTCGCAAACAACGAAAGCCTCGGTTTCGTTTTCGCGGTCAAGGCGCTACCCATCATTATTTTTCTCTCATCGCTGTTTTCCGTTCTTTACTACATCGGGTTGCTACAATTCATCGTGCGCGTCATGGCGAAGATCATGGTTCGCACCATGGGAACGAGCGGCGCCGAGTCCCTAGCCACTGCTGCCAACGTCTTCATGGGTCAAACCGAGGCGCCTCTCGTCATCGCCCCGTACATCGACAAGATGACGTACTCCGAAGTGGCGCTCGTCATGGTCGGGGGCATGGCGACGATCTCGGGTGCCGTGCTTGGCGTCTACATCGGTTTTGGCGCACAAGCCGAGTTTCTGCTCGCTGCGAGCATCATGAACGCACCCGCGGCGATCGTGATGGCGAAGATGCTCGTCCCGGAAACGGGCGAGCCCCTCACCCGAGGAAAGGTCACGCTCGACATCGAGCGCAAGGAAGTCAACATTATCGACGCGGCTGCCCGGGGCGCGGGAGCGGGGATGACCCTGGCGCTCAACATCGCCGCTATGCTCATTGCGTTTGTCTCCCTCATCGCTCTGGTCAACTGGCCCTTGCAATACCTTGGGACATCCCTGGAGCAGATCTTCGCGTCAGTGTTCGCGCCGCTCGCTTACGTAATGGGTGTGCCGTGGGGTGAAGCGGGCCTCGTTGGAACCCTCATTGGTGAGAAGGTGATCATCAACGAGTTCGTTGCGTACGAATCGCTCGGCGATCTCATTACCGCCGGAGCGATCTCGCCCCGGGCCGAGCTCATCGCTACCTACGCTCTGTGCGGCTTCGCCAACATCGCTTCGATCGCAATCCAAATCGGCGGCATCGGCGGGCTCGCCCCATCGAGAAAAGCAGACCTGGCCAAGCTAGGCGTCAGAGCCCTGATCGGAGGGTCCCTGGCAACTTTCATGACCGCGACCATCGCCGGCCTATTAAACTAGGAAATGCTCGTTCACCGCGGAGACACGGAAACACGGACTCACGAAGTGATCCCACGTACAGAGAACTGTTTGTTTCCACGACTCCGTGAAACCTCCGTGCCTCCGTGTCTCCGTGGTGGGTTTTTATGAATCTAGTCGAGAACATTCGGGAAGCAGCAACGTTTGTCGGGTCGAAGTCAAAGCTTCGGCCCTCGATTGGGGTCGTGCTCGGTTCCGGGCTCGGGGGGTTCGCGGATTCCCTGGCGGGTGCCACGAGTTTGCCCTACGAGGAGATCCCGCATTTCCCGCGATCGAGTGTGACCGGTCACAAAGGACGACTACTAGTAGGAACCTTCGAGAGCGTCCCGTTGTATGTCATGTCGGGGCGGGTTCATGCCTACGAGGGCTACTCCCCGCATGATGTTGTCTTCCCCGCGCGGGTGCTCGGAACTCTCGGAGTCAAAAGCCTGATACTGACGAATGCCGCTGGCGCCGTGAACACCGCATTCAAGCCCGGCGAGCTCATGCTCATGACCGATCACATCAATTTGATGGGACTCAATCCCCTTGTGGGTGCAGAGTTTCCGGAGCTCGGGCAACGGTTTACCGACCTGAGCTCGGCGTACGATGTAAAGCTTGCAGAGACATGCGACCAGGCAGCGCGCCGCATCGGGCTCAACTTGCGCAAAGGCGTCTATGCCGCATTTCTGGGACCGAGCTTCGAAACACCTGCCGAGATCCGAATGGTCCGCACGCTGGGTGCGGATGCCGTCGGCATGTCGACGGTGCTCGAGACGATCGCCGCCCACCAAATGGGTGTCCGCGTGCTCGGCATTTCGTGCATCAGCAATATGGCCGCCGGAATCTTGCCGCAAAAAATCAATCACCTCGAGGTCATGGAGATCGGACGCCAGGTTCAATCAGTGTTCATTGAGCTGATGACGTCACTCCTGCCCATTGTTCACAAACAGTCCTAGAAGGTAGACCCGTCGCTATGAGTGATGCTCCGGAAGATCTCGTCGACGCCGCCACCGCGGTGCGAGACAACGCCGTCGCCAACTATTCGAACTTCAAGGTCGGCTCGGCGTTGCGAACAGACTCGGGCGCGATCTTCGCTGGCTGCAACGTGGAGAACGCGACTCTGGGACTCACGGTTTGCGCTGAGCGTGTTGCTTTGTGGAAAGCGCTCTCGGAAGGCGAGCGGAGCTTCACCGAGATCGCCGTCGTAACCGCGGCCGAACGACCGACGCCCCCTTGCGGCGCCTGCCGTCAACTCCTATGGGAATTCTGCGGCGATATCCCCGTGTTCATGGTGAGTACGTTAGGTAAACGCGCGACACTTCAGCTGAGTGAGCTCATTCCCTACGCTTTCGACAAGCGAGATCTTTAGGCGCGTTTCGTAGCGGCATTCGGCTACCGGCATCCGGCATTCGGTTGCCATGCGCGTGCCGGTGAACGGGTCAAACTCACGATCTGCACGGCGGTCGTGGTTGAGTCACGACACCGACCCGTAGCATCCGGTTGATGCGTGTCGCGCCGCGAACGGCTACCTCGCCTGCTGGCACATCGGCCGTTACAGCGATTGCACTAATTACCGGCGGGAGCATGGCAACCGGATGCCGAATGCCGAAAGCTGCGACGAAACACGGCTACTCAATCACCGCCACATACGGTAGCTCGCGGTAGAGTTGGTCGGAATCGAGTCCATAGCCGACGACAAAACGGTCGGGGACTTCGAAGCCCACATAGTCGACGTCGACGTCTATTTGGCGGCGCGACGGCTTGGACAAGAATGCAGCGACTTTCAACGTCGCCGGTTGGCGGGAGCGCAACATCGTCAGCAAATAGTTCAGGGTGAGGCCCGTGTCAGCGATGTCTTCCACAACAATGACGTCGCGGCCCGCAATCGACACGTCGAGGTCTTTGGTCAACTGCACTTCCCCGCTCGAGGTCTGTCCCTTTCCATAGGACGACACCGCGAGAAAATCCATGGTCACGGGTATTTCCATGACGCGGGCAAGGTCGGCGAGAAACGTGTACGCACCCTTGAGAACACAGATGAGATGAACGGTCTTGCCGTCGTAGTCGGCACTGATCTGTTTGCCGAGCTCGCGCACACGAACAGCGATCTGCTCTTCGCTAATCAGCGTTACCAGAGCCATCTAGGGGCGCTCAGCTCCTGGTGCTGGCCTGCGAGAAAATATCGAAGGTAACGATGATGATCCCCAGGGCTTCGACCGGCTTGCCTTTCTTGAGCGCCGGCTTCCAGCGCCAATCCTTCGCATTCTCCTTGGCCGTCTCAACGCAGCCGTACGGCAGGGACTTGATCACGCCAACCACCTCCGTTGTCCCGTCGAGCTTCACCAACACTTGGAGAATGACCTCGCCTCGCACCATCTTCTCGCGAGCGGAAGGCGGGAATGCGGGAGCCGGCGGTTTGAAGACCACGACAGGCTCGATGTCCCAGGCACCCGGGGAGTAGTCGCCGCCGCCGAAGCCGCCGCCGCGACCTGGACCGACGCCCCAACCTTCACCGGTGCCAACACCGCTGCCCGCACCGCCTCCGATCCCGCCACCTTCCCCAGCACTCGGCGTCGTGTCGAGGCCGCCCAGGTCGCGAGAGTCCGTCAGCGAGAGCCCGGGAAACTCAGTCTCGTCCGGAGAGAAGATCCCCGCGAACACGTCTTCCGACTCGGTCGGCAAATCGGGAACGCTCAACTCGTCGAAGTTCAATTGTCGGGGCTTTTGTGGGGCGACAGGCGCCTTCCGCGGCTTGGGATCTTCCGTCACCGCGTCGGCAGGCAGATCGGGGATGTGAACGAAGGCCGAGATGCGTTCGCCACGACTCCCACCGCCGCCGCCACCGCCACCCTGGCCTTTGCCGCCCTGGTCGTAGAATCGAATCGAAACCTCGCCGGGAACGTACGTCTCGTCCCCCAACCAATTCAATAAAGGACGTGCGACGAGCAGTGACACGACGAACAACAGATGAGCCATGCCCGAAGAAGCAATCGAGCGCCGGTACCGGTCCCACTTCTGTCGGGGCGAGCTTTCCTCGGAAAGACGCTCCATCCCCACGAAGAACTCCGGCTCGTTGTGCACGTTACGCTATCCCGCCCAAATGTTAGCACGGAGGCAAGAACCACGCCTATGAAGCACCGAACGCTTGCAACCCCATGCCGGCGCGTCATACATTAAGTTGACGTGGCCGCAACCAAACGCCGCATCGTGACGGCCGAAGATGTCCAAGCGATACCCGAAGGAGGCATCCTCGATATCGCTCCGGGGACTCTCCTCACCGACATTGCCCGGGAATGGGTGCAAAAGCGGAAGATTCGTGTCATCGAACATGCCGTCGCGACGCTCGAGCGCGCGCGTGCCCGCGTCGCCATCGCCTCCGACCACGGCGGTTTCGACATGAAAGAGTCCCTGAAGCGCTACCTCGGTGAGCTCCCCGCGACCTTCGTCGACTACGGCACCTACTCCAAGGATTCGGTCGACTACCCGGACTTTGCCCACGCGGTCGCTCTCGCGGTCGCCGTCGGGCACGCCCAGCAGGGCATCGTTATCGACGGCGCCGGTATCGGCTCGGCGATCGTCGCCAATAAAGTTCCAGGCGTAAGGGCCGGAGCCTGCTACAACGAGGCAGGCGCAAGAAACGCGCGGGAGCACAATGACATCAACGTGATGACGCTCGGCTCGACGCTCATGACACCGGATCAGCTTCCCCAACTCGTCCACGTTTTCATGACCGCGCAGCATACGGAGTCGCGTCACAAGGCACGAGTCGCCAAGATTACGGACGTCGAAAAAAGGTACTATCGCAAGCTATGACCTCTCCTTGGGACTTGGAGCGTCTCACCGAGCTCGTGACCGATGCGGTGATGGCGCAATTGGGAAGCGCCGAGCCTCCTTGCGCGTGTCACCAGCTCGGTCACGGTGAATGCCCAGACATCATGCGCCCGCTGGTGGAGCGCGGCGCGGATAGATTCGGTCTGACAGCGTCTGCCCCACACGCCGGATTCTCCGGACTCATCGACCACACCCTCCTGAAAGCGGACGCAAATCAAGACGCGATCGAAAAGCTTTGCCGGGAAGCAGCCGAGTACAAATTTGCAACCGTGTGTATCCAACCCACCTGGGTGCGCCTCGCTGCAGGAATCCTGCAGGGTACCGGGGTGGGCGTGTGCACCGTAGCCGGCTTCCCTCTTGGCGCCAACGCCTCCGACGTCAAAGCCTACGAGACTCGGCGCGCGGTCTTCGACGGCGCGAGCGAAGTAGATATGGTCATCAATATTGGAGCTCTCAAGTCACGGGACTATCAAACCGTCGAGGACGATATCCGAGGAGTCGTCCGAGCATGCCGGGAGGGTGGCGCGTTGAGCAAAGTGATCCTCGAGACCGCACTGCTCGACGACGACGAAAAGATGAAAGCCTCCACCCTCGCCGCGGCCGCCGGTGCGGATTTCGTCAAGACCTCGACCGGATTCGGTCCTGGAGGCGCCACCGTGGAAGATGTCGCCCTCATGCGCCAAGTGGTCGGTGAAAGAATGGGTGTCAAGGCTGCGGGCGGCGTCCGCGACCGACAAACTGCGAAACAAATGGTCCAGGCAGGAGCCACGCGCATCGGTGCGAGCGCGGGTATCCGCATCGTCCAAGAGAACGGGAGCTGAACGACCGTGGGCACACTCGGCGCGACGTCGCGCGAGGCTCGGGTGCTCATTGTCGACGATCACCCTATCGTTCGCCGAGGCCTCGCGCAGCTCATCGAGCAAGAGCCCGATTTGAAGGTCTGCGGCGAAGCAAGCGATGCCGATGCCGCGGTCTCGGCAATGGCTGAGCTCGACCCCGACATCGCACTCGTCGACTTGATGCTCAAAGGTGTGAGTGGCACCGAGCTCATCAAGAGTCTCAAATCAACTCATGCAGGTGTTCCCATCCTCGTTATCTCGATGCACGACGAAGCCGTGTACGCCGAGCGCGCACTCCGAGCCGGAGCACACGGTTACATCATGAAGGAGGAGGCCACGGGTCAGGTGCTCACCGCGCTTCGCAAAGTTCTCAAAGGTGACGTCTATGTCAGCGAGCGCATGGTGGGTCGGCTCCTGCGACGCATGGTTGGCGGCAGCTCCCACGCCGTGGGCATCGACCGACTGAGCGACCGAGAGCTCGAGGTATTCCAGTGGATCGGACGCGGGCTCACCGTGGCCGAGATCGCAAAACGCCTGCAGGTCAGCCCGAAAACCGTGGAAACCTACCGCGCCCACATCAAAGACAAGCTAGAGTTGCAAAACTCCGCCGAAGTCATGCGCCTCGCCGTCCAGTGGTTCGAACAACGCAATTCAGCTTAGCCGCGGCGTGGCCCCGCATGCCCCAAGTCCCCTTCCCCGATTGAATCTAGGTGGACTAGTGCATGGACCCGCTGATTCTGTCGGTAAATTCCGACGTCATTTTGGGTGCTGACAAGGCGCTCCGACGAATTCATATCTAGATATTTGCCGCCTTCCGCAGCGAGCTTGTCGAGCGG
>CAMYKY010000058.1 GCA_947259165.1 uncultured Acidobacteriota bacterium
ACGGTGGGCGGCGGGATCCGCGTGAAGGAGATCGCCAGCGTCCTCGATGTTTCCGTGAAGACCGTCGAGTTCCACAAGACCCGCATCATGGAACAGCTCGACCTTCACTCCACGGCGGAGCTGACGAAGTACGCTGTCGCCCATGGGCTGGCCTCGTTGTAAACGACGGTGCTTCTCATCTCCTTCGGTTCGCGGGGCCGGTGGCGGCCCAACCGAACAGCTAGGACTCGGGTCTCGAGCGCTAGCAGTACCGCTCCCGCCACCAAACCCCACGCACAAACCACTCTAGTGTTTGTCGTGTGCGGGTAGAACTCGGAGCCTCCCTAGTTCGAAATGGAAAAACCCCCAGCGTCGGGAAGGCCTAAGCATAGAGCACTCGATGCGCACTGACTGTTCTGCTGCGCCGAGTGCGACTGCCACCTGCTCGTTTGACGGAGCGCGCGGTTGTGTGTCGTCAGCCCGTTTTTCTGATGAGACGCCATGGGTGCGCAGTCCCCGAGACATCTCGTTCCCCTCGAAGGCGGGGGAAGGCGGACGATTGGGCCGGATCGCATCCTGAATTGTGGCGCGCCGTTGTTTGCGCGGGCTGCGACGGCATTTTTTCAGCAGTCTGCTAGGGATCCTTCTCCACCGAACTAGGGTTTCTTCGGGTTCCGGTCGGCGTATCGATGGAGTAGTTTTGCGCACGTCATGAGGGCGTTGAACGCTTTGGCCTACAGCATCCGCGCGGCACGCGGGGGGGAAGTCGCGAAAGATCGCGTGGGGTAGAAACCGACAATGGCGAAGACTCGCGTGTTTCTAGTCGACGATCACGAAGAGCTGGCTCACGATCTGCGACAGGCGTTGAACGCCGAGTTCAGCGTCGTCGGCGTTGCAGACTCCGGCGAAGCGCTACTGCTCGAGGCCCCCAAGCTCAGCCCACAGGTCATCGTTCTCGACGTTTCGCTGCCGGGAATGAGCGGCATCGAAGCCGCGGAGCACGTCAAGGCGATGATGCCTGAAGTCAAGATCGTGATGATGAGCGTGCACTCCGATGAAGTGTACGTCACCGAGGCGCTCAACGCTGGCGCCTCGGGCTATGTCGTCAAGTCGTCCGGGGTTTCCGAGCTCACACGCGCCATTCGTGAAGTTCAGGCCGGCAACGAGTATGTGTCGCCGGCGCTCCGGAAGGGGATCTAGTCGCGCGCTGCTGCAAAGGCGCCGGCATCGAAACAGGGGACGGTCCGTGAGGCATCGCCACAAAAGCGAAGTCGTCTTCGTGCCCGGGCACGATACGTTTGCGCCGGGACGCGGGCCTGGCGACCCTTCCGGACAGAACGAAGGACTGGCCCAGAAGTCAGGACAGTTTGTTGTCATGGAGCAGGGATTTTTCGTGTCCGTGAGCGCGAGAGACCGTTGAGCCGATACCAGGGTTTTCTGATTCGTCATCTAGGTAGCTCCCCAGTTCCCGTGCCGGCGTTCGACCATTAGATTGTCCTTGTAAGTCAGCGGGCAGCATTGGAGGATGTTCATGGTCCAGGCACGGTTGATAGCACAACCCGTCCGGTCCGGCACCGGGACGCAGGAAGGGGGACTCGAGCGACACGTCGTCGAGATGCTCGTCCACGATCTGCAGAACCCTCTTGCGGGGATCATGGCGTTTCTCGAGATTTTGACGGAACGACCCGACGGCTTGAGCTTCGCTGAGCACAGGGGCTTGAAGGCGGCGCTGGCACGCTGCCAGGAGCTCTCCGAGCTGGTTGTGACCTTGCTTCAGCTCGGTCAAGCGGAGAGAGGTGAGCTACGGCCCGAGCTGGAGGCCGTCGACCTGGGACAGATCGCCCGAAGCGCCGCTGACGCCTTTGCTCCCGTTGCCGAGCGAGGAAAGCAAGCACTCCACTTCCGAGCTAGGAAGAGCTCCAGCACCATCACCAAGACGGACGAGCGGATCGTCCGTCGGATTCTCTACAACCTGACGAGAAACGCGCTTCGTCATACTCCTCCGGGAACGAAGATCGAGCTTGCTGTCGAGACCGACCCAGAGCTTCAAATCGTTGTCGAGGACGATGGCCCTGGTATCCCCCAGGAGATCGAAGACAGAGTGTTCGAGCCAGGAGCGTTACGTCGATCCGGCATACCTTCGGATTCCGGCGTAGGTCTGGCGTTTTGTCGGAAAGCGGCCGAGTCGCTGGGGATGAGCCTGCGGTTCGAACAGAGTTTGGACGGCGGGTGCCGATTCGTTCTGGGGGCACACGACCCCTCGCTCGTGGAGGGCGCAACGTCGCGGTCGGCCTCGACGCACGAGCCAACGTTGTCAGGAGCGGGCGTGTGAAACACGGTAGCGGTCGTGCCCACTCGTGGTCCATCATTCTCGCCGGCGGGGACGGCGAGCGGCTCCAACCGTTCGTTCGCCGCCGGCTCGGCGAGACGAGGCCCAAGCAGTACTGCACGTTCCTCGGCACGCGCTCGCTTTTGCAGCACACGGTGGACCGGGCCGACACGATCACCTCACCGACGCGCCGGATCATCGTCGCGGCCCGACACCACCAGCCCTACCTCCGCGAGCAAATGCGGGGCAGGGAAGGGGGCCGCGTGATCCTCCAGCCGAAGAACCGCGGAACCGCCCCCGGGATCTTCTTGCCGTTGACGTATGTGTTGGCGAGTGACCCCCATGCGATGGTCACCATCTACCCGTCGGATCATTTCGTGCATCCGGAAGACGCTTTCACGGACGCAGTCTCGGGGGCGCTCGCCGCGAGCACCGAGCTCGGTGGCCGCCCAGTCGTCCTGGGAGTGGAGGCCGATGAGAGTGAAGGAGACTACGGGTGGATTCAGCGGGGCACGGAGATCGCATCCGCCGACGGCCAGTTACTGTGGAATGTCGACCGGTTCATGGAGAAGCCTGGCCGCGACGCGCTGAAAAACGTTCGGGGCGCTTTCTGGAACACATTCGTCATAACCGGCAGCGTTCAGTTGCTGTGGCGTTTGGGCTGGCTCCATGTGCCGGAGATCATGCCGCTGTTTGTGCAGCTCGGAGATTGCGTCGACACGTCCGAGGAGGACAACGCCTTGAAACAGATCTACGACGTCATGCCCGAGCGGGATTTTTCCGCGGATATCATGGAAGCGGGGGCGCGGCATGTAGCGTTGACGCGTCTGGAGGGAGTTTACTGGAGCGATTGGGGAAGGCAGGAGCGGGTAGTCGAGACACTTGCAAGAATGGGAGTCGGTTCGGTGCTCTCGGAAGAACGCCCCAACGAGCAACCGACACCCGAACCGTTGCTGAGCCCATCGGTCACACTTTGATGACTAGAAAGGAGAAACAAATCATGGCACTAGTACGTTGGGAACGTCCTTCATTGTTATCGCGCATGGAGCAGATCTTCGGAGACGCCTTCGGTGAAGAAGAGAATGGTGGCCTGACTCTCGGCGCTTGGAACCCGCGAGTCAACATGTACGAGAAGGGAGACAACATCGTCATCGATGCCGAGCTCCCCGGGATCAAGAAAGAAGACATCGACGTGACGGTCGAAGATCATCAATTGACTCTTCGAGGAGAACGCAACGAAGAAAAAGAAACGAAGAAAGAAGACTACTACCGGAAGGAGCGCTTGTATGGAAGCTTTACACGCTCTTTCACGCTTCCCAGCAATGTCGCCGCCGACAAGGTCGACGCGACTTACACGGACGGTGTCCTGCACGTGACGCTTCCGAAGACGGAGGAAGCCAAGGGCAAACACATCAGCGTCAAGTGACGCGTGTCTTTTTTCGGCGAACGCTCGCGGCGGACGGGTTGGTTCATTTGCCGACCCGTCCGCCGTCGAGTTAGCAGTGGTTTGTGGGCAGTGGGAATGTCCGGTCTGGAGTCTAACGACGGAGCAGCGTGCAAGAAAGACCGGCAACCTGTGCCGGCGGAGGGTCTATTAGAATGGATGCGGAAGAGCGAGACCTGCTGAAGAGGCTTGTGGAGAGTTGTGAGGGGATCGAGATGCTCTTCGCCATGTGGTTGGAGCACTCGCTTCCGGCCGGCGAGATCTGGGTCGAGGAAGAGCCGGGCCAATCGATGTCGAAGAGAATGTAGCGTCCGAAAAATGAATAATCGCTTTCAAGTTCTCGATGAAAGGGACCATTCATGTCAGACCAGAGTCCGTTCGTATGGCACGAGTTGGTTACTACCGACCAACCGACCAGCGGGGAGTTCTTCGGCCGGCTGTTCCGCTGGACACGCAGAGAGGTCGATGCGGGACCCTTCGGCACCTATACTCTGTTCCAGAGGGATGGCGAGGATGTCGCGGGAATGATGAACCCGACGTCCGACACACCAGGTAAAGGTTCGTACTGGCATTCCTACATCGCAGTGGAGGACATCGACGAGTGTGCGCAGCGAGTTCCTTCGCTCGGCGGAAGCGTCTTGGTGGCTCCACATGATGTCCCTGATGTGGGCCGCGTGTGCGTTGCGGCAGATCCCACCGGGGCCGTCGCACACCTCATGCAACCCTTGAAACAGTGACGCATCGCATCAGTCATCAGCGCCCGGGCGACTGGTGAGGGTGAGTTGTCTCGCGCGATCCATTAGAGATTTGCGATAATCGTCACGCCTCGTGACGGGTTTCTCGCTTTAGTTCTTTCTCGATCTCTAAGACGCGGACCGTTGTGGCCACCACGGTGTCGGGATTCAAGCTCATCGAGTCGATGCCGAGTCGCACCAGGTACTCTGCGATTTGCGGATAATCCGACGGCGCTTGGCCGCAGATGCCGACGTGTCGTCCATTGCGCTTCGCGCCCTGGACCGCGAGCTTCAGCATTTCGAGCACGCCGGGATCGCGCTCGTCGAAGTCGAAAGCGACGATCTCGGAATCGCGATCGACTCCCAGCACCAGCTGGGTCAAATCGTTGGAACCAATGGAGAAGCCATCGAAGATCCGTGAAAAGGCATCGACTTGGACGACGTTGTTGGGGATCTCGCACATGACGTAAATCTCGAGTCCGTCTCCGCGCTCCAGTCCATGCTCGGCCATGACGCGAAGTACTCTCTCGCCTTCTTCGACACGACGGCAGAAGGGGATCATGAGCTTGAGATTCGTCAGGCCCATGTCCTCACGGACGCGCCGCATCGCGGCGCATTCGAGGCCGAATCCCTCTGCGTACGACGGATGTGCGTATCGGGAGGCGCCGCGAAAACCGAGCATGGGATTACTTTCTACCGGCTCGAAGGCTCTTCCACCGAGCAGGCTTGCGTATTCGTTGGACTTGAAGTCGGACATCCGCACCACGACAGGTTTTGGATAGAAAGCGGCGGCGATGGTGCCCACACCTTCGGATAGCTTCTCAATGAAGAACTCCGCACCCGTTGGGTAATGCCGCGTCAGGCGTTCGAGCTTGTCGCGCTCTTGGGGATCTTGGACGCGGTCCGGATAGAGTAATGCCATGGGATGGGCCTTCACATATTCACTGATGATGAACTCGATGCGCGCCAGCCCCACTCCGTCGTTGGGAATGAGACTGGTCCGAAACGCGATATCCGGGTTACCGACGTTGACGAGAATCTCGGTCTTGGGGCGCTCGAGGCCGCTGACGTCCTGTCGGTGCACTTCGAACTCGACAGCGCCTTTGTAGATCTTCGCGATGTCGCCTTCGGCACAGGATACCGTCACGACGTCGCCTGTCGGGAGCTCTTGGGTGGCGTGCTCGGCACCGACGACCGCAGCGATCCCCAGCTCCCGGGCGACGATCGCCGCGTGGCAGGTACGTCCGCCGCGGTTCGTGACGATGGCCGAGGCCTTCTTCATGACAGGCTCCCAGTCGGGCGTCGTAGTGTCCGCTACCAAGACTTCGCCGGGCTGAAACTTGGAGAGCTCGGCGACGCTCGGAATGAGGCGAGCAGCGCCGCTGGCGATCTTGCTGCCGACGGCCCTGCCCGTCAGCAGAACGGGCGCTCCACCCTTCAGCTCGTATTCCTCGAGAATACCGCCTTGTTTTTGAGAGGCCACCGTCTCCGGCCGGGCCTGCACCAAGTAGAGCTTGCCATCGAGACCATCCTTGGCCCATTCAAGGTCCATGGGCATGTTGTGGCCGGCCTTCTCGCTGTAATGATCTTCGACGCGGATCGCGTAGTCGGCCAGCGTGAGTACGTCTTCGTCGCTGATGCAGAAGCGCTCCCGCTCGGCACGCGATGTGGTGAGGTTCCGGGTGGTGTCACGGGAGCTTCCGGTCGTGTACACCATCTTGATCTTCTTTTCTCCGAGACGTCGTCTAAGAACGGCTTTGTGGCCTTGTCGGAGAGTCGGCTTGTGCACGTAGAACTCATCGGGTGCGACTGCGCCTTGCACGATATTCTCACCAAGCCCGTAGGAACCGGTGATGAAGACCACGTCGCGGAAACCGGATTCGGTGTCTAGTGTGAAAATCACGCCGCTCGAAGCCAAATCGGAGCGCACCATCTTCATGATCCCGACAGATAGGTAGACCTTGAAGTGGTCGAAGCCTTGATCGACTCGATAGTGGATGGCCCTGTCGGTGAAAAGGCTCGCAAAACAACGTCGGCAGCTTTCGATCAGAATCGCCTCGCCTTTGATATTGAGATACGTCTCCTGCTGTCCCGCGAAGCTTGCGGTGGGAAGATCCTCGGCGGTGGCGGAGCTCCGCACTGCGACGCTCAGGTCGGGACCGTACTTTTGCTCGAGAATGCGGTACGCATCCTGTATCTCGTCAACGAGCGTGCGAGGAAACTCCGTGGCGTAGACGATGTCACGCGCCCTTTTTCCACGCGCGGCAAGATCCTGAACATCGTTGGGGTCCAGCGCGTCGAGAGCGGCATGGAGGTTCTCCCATGCCCCACCTTCGTCCAAGACGTGCCGATAGGCGTCCGCGGTGACGGCGAACCCGAACGGGACAGGAACGCCTTTGGGACTTAGCTCGCGGTAAAGCTCGCCGAGCGATGCGTTCTTCCCGCCGACGAGGGGGACATCGTTCACGGTGATGTCGTTGAAAAAGCGAACATACTTTGGAGAGCTCATGCCCCGTGCTCCTCCCGAAGAGGCGACCTATCTTGCTCGCGTCTCCGATGGTAGAGGTGACTGCATTCACGAGGAACTGTAGATTTCCCTAGGTCGAAGGTGAAAGTGCCCTAGTGCACGAACCCGCTGATTCTGTCGGTAAATTCCTGGCCGTTTTCGGCGCTGACTTCGCTGCGAGCATCGTTGCAGTTCGGCCTACGGCCTATCCATCACGCTCGACAAGCTCGCTGCGGAAGGCGGCAAATATCTAGATATGAATTCGTCGAAGCACCTTGTCAGCACCAAGAATGACGTCGGAATTTACCGACAGGATCAGCGGGTCCATGCACTAGTTAGCGCTAGGGGGTGAGGACGGGAGTATAAGGGATGTCCCCAGTTACTCAGGACGCAGGCTTCCCGTTAAGGTTTAGACTGGTTCACTCGACGACGGGCACTCTCGACCGGAGATCTCCGTTGACGTATTCTGAGTTCGAGTCCCTATTGGAATGTCTGCTGCACAGATGAAAATTCTAGTCTACGGGGCGGGCAACATGGGCAGCCTCTATGCGGCGCTCTTGAAAAAATCTGGCCACGACGTGTCCATCCTGGCGAGAGGGAAGCGTCTCGCGAACATCCGCGAGCGCGGAATCCAGCTCGAAGACAGCGTCACTGGAACGCACGACACTGTGCGGGTCCCAACCGTCGAGCGACTCGGTGCCGACGACAATTATGATCTCGCCATGGTCATCCTGCCCAAGAACCACATTTCGGAAGTGTTGCCGATACTCGCGTCGAATCGGCAAACACCCAGCGTGTTGTTCTTCGGGAACAACGCCGCAGGGCCTGGAGAGATGATCGACGTGCTCGGGCGCGAGCGAGTGCTCCTCGGGTTTCCCGGGGCCGCCGCCGTGGCCCACGATGGTCGCATCCGCTACCTGATTACCTCGGCGCAGGAGCAGCCCACAACGATCGGAGAGCTCGACGGCGTCCCGTCCCCACGGATCGACGCGATTGGCGACGTCCTCAAAGCGGCCGGATTTCCTGTGTCGATTTGCTCGAACATGGACGCGTGGCTCAAGACCCACGTCGCCGAGATCAGTCCCACGGCCAACGCCCTGTACATGGCCGGAGTTGACGGCGGCCGGCTGGCTCGAACTCGCGACGCATTGGTACTCTTGCTTAGAGCGATTCGGGAGGGCTACAGAATCCTGAGTGCGCGCGGCATTCCCGTCACGCCGAAAAGCCACCGGATCTTTCAATGGATTCCGGAGCCGCTGCTCGTCGTAATCATGCGACGAATGGTCGAGAGCGACGCGACGAGCATCAAGCTCGGTCACGCGCACGGAGCACGCAATGAGATGAAGGCCATTGCCGATGAGTTCCGCCGACTGGCCGGGACGACGTCGATTTCCACCCCGGCGATGGATCGGCTTTATCAATACCTGGATCCAAGTGCACAACCGGTCCCCGATGGAAGCTCGGAGATACCCATCGACTGGAGCGCTGTCTGGATCGCGCTTGGAGTGTTCGCGGGCTTGGTCGTCCTGTCGGCGGTTCTTTGATGCGTCGGTTCGCCTCCAAGGTGACCGCGGTTCGGCGGCCGTTGACACCGGGCCGTACCGCGACGACGACGGAAACACTCCGCGCTTACTGACGTCGAGATTACCGGAGGCCTAGTTTGGGTGCTCTCGCGTCGCCACAAGTGAGCTCGCGGAGGCGACGAGGGACCTCCTCCTCGGCCCAGCGGCGCGATTGGTCGTCGCTCTCCCCGAGCGCGATGTAGCTCAACCCGGATCGCGTCGCTATACGCGCGGGATTGAAAATCACTAGCCGGCCAAGTCCGGTTCGGAGATCGAGAAGATCGTCGCCGAGGTGTTCGAGCAGAGTGTTGAAGCCGATTCGAGCCAGACCGCGCACCGTGATCGTGCGAACGATATAGGCGGGCGGATCGCCCCTGAACAAACGGTGCATCAGCGTCATGGGAAGCGAAGTGCCACCCCAGCGTCCGTTGCACTCGATGAGCACGGGACGGCAATCCTCGCGCGAGTTCCCGGTGAGAACCAGGTCGAAGGAGCAGCGCCCGACATAGCCGAGAAGCTGATAGAGAAACGCCATCAACCAGCATCGTGTGACGATGAGCGCCGTAACCGCCGGCGCAAAAGAGGCTGGGCGCGTACCGACGAACTCGTAGCGGGTGCCTTCTATCGTCTGTTCGAAGATACCTTCGACGACTGGAGGAGGCAGATCCCGCCCGGGCGGTATCCACACTTGCACCGAGGGTGATGCGAGCACCGCCGACTCCCAGCCACTGACGAGAAGCCGCTCGCCGCTCCGCCAACCAATCGCGCGGACGAGCTTCTTCATGTCATCGGCAACCGCATCGAGACTCTTACTTCGAAACCTACGCGACGAAACGACTAGAATACCCGCCCCGCCCGCGGAATCCGGAAGCTTGAGGCCGACGTGGGCATACGCGGCGGCGATGTCTTTGACGTGACGGCTGATGAGCGCGAGGCTGGTTCCGTCGGCGAAGAGGGGGAGGGAGGCCGCGCCGAAAAGCGCGGTCACTGTCTTTGCGAATTCGGTCTTGTCGTTCACCCACCGAGCGAGTCTGGGGGGTGGCGCTAGAACCTGGATTGGCCTGCGGCTCGCTCGATGGAGCAGGAGGGCCAAAAGCCAGGTTTGTTGGCTTCCCATCAGAGGATGGATGGTGCGCAGTCCTTTGGCGCGCGCGGCGTGGATGAGCTCACGCCGAACCGACCGGGACGTCCACGTGTGGCTCGCCAGATTTCGTGGATGTCCCTGCGCTTCGGGCGAGAGCCACTCAACGCTGCCGAGTTTGAGGTGATCGCGACAATAGTCCTCGTAGCCGGGAGTTGGAGCCCGATTGCAGGCTACGACGTCGCCCGTGGAGGCCCGAATCCGAGCGCGGTCTTGGATATAGCTCGTATCGTACGGCAGCGCTAGCGAGCTGATGTCACTTTGGTCGTCGATGTGGAGCTCCGGAGCGTCAGGCCATTCCGTCCCGGCCAAAGGCCGGAGCGTTTCATCGAGGTCGAGCTCTTGCGTCTGGCTGAGCTCTACAGCGAGAGCTTCGACCTGGGCCACCTGGGTTTCCGTCACCGGGGGAGCGAAACGAGCGATGATAGGAAGGTGCGACACTAGCGGTTTCTCGGAGAGACCGCGCCCGTGACTGTTGGGGCGGTCTTAATAATGTTGAGAACCACGACTGTGGGGAAATGCCGTCGTTGTCGTCGCCTCGTCAAGCGCGGCACGAGCGGCGTACGACGCTTGCGGCAGCCGCGTCGTCGTGCTCAACGCGCTGTTTCCGAGTCCGAAGACGTCACGAAGGCGCGGAGTCCGACCACCGCACGAAGGTACCATGATCGCACGCTCCGGGCTGTCCGAACCAACGCCGCGAGCGATCGCAGCGCACCAGTATCCTCTGCCGATGCGAGCATAATCAGAGAAAGCGCAAGAAACGCTCGAATCGGATCATCCCGCTCGCCGGTGTCTCCGAGTTTTGTCGTCTCCGACCGCCCCCCGCCCCAAGTCACGGTTGCGCCTGCGACGTCTCTGGTTTCGTGAAGACCTTGATGCGACGAGCCACGGGGGCAACCGCCCGGCCGACCATGGCAACGATTGAAGCGCTTCATCGTGTCTCCTCCTGTCACCGTGTTTCCGAGTACCCGCCCCTTCGTAGATTTTAGTGCACGCGCGCCCGGTGTCGAACTAGGGAGCTACCTAGATTGGGGGACCCACGACCCTAGTCACGGGCGCGCGCAACGTCGAGTCCCACTAGTGCGAGCGTGCACATCCCCACCGCCAGAAAGCCGCCGTGCGCAGGATTGTAGTCGAAGAGGAGGCGCTCCGAAGATCTGACACTTCGAGCGGGTTGTGGGTCACCCGACCGTTGGCAATGAGCGGGGTTGGTTATTCGAGCGACGTGAGCCAGGCCACGATCGCCTGGAGGTCCTTGTCGCTGCCCTTCCACGCCACCACATGGTCTTTGTCGTTGGCCTGGACTTCCTTTTCGACGTATTTTGCGAGCCACTCGGCGTCCCGGTTTTTTGCGATGTCGCTCAAGTCCGGTCCCCGAACCCGTTTTGATTTGGCCGTCGCCGCGATCCCTTACGATTCGACTGCGTGGCAACGATTGCAGCTGTTCGAGACGAAAGCGTCATTCCCCACATCGTTTTGCTCGTTCGGCTCACTCTGCCCACTCGTTTCGAGCGCTCCAGCGAGCGTCGCACCGGACGCGACGGCCAGCCTAACCGCGATGACCAGGGTTGTCGTTTTCATCGTTCTTCCTCCACGTAAGTTCGGATTAGCTCTCGAACGGCGGCTTTTCGTCCATTCTCTCCAGCGCGCTGAGGTAGAGCGTTCCCGGTTTCGTGTCTTTCGCTCCGGCGAAGTAGTCCATCGTGGCGCGAACGACGTCGAGGCGAGTCACGACGCCGACGAGGCGCCCGTCACACAGGACGGGTAGCGCCAGGTTGGCACGGCCTCTTTTGACGAACGCCTCGACCGCCGCCATCACCGAGGAGGACTCGGTGAGCGCCGGCGGCTCGGGATCGAAGTAGGACTGGATAGGACCCACGGGAATCTCGTCGTTGAGGAAATCGACTACGGCAAGCATGAGTCCCTGCGTCGAGACGAATCCGTGGAAACGCTCGTTCTCGTCGATGACGGCGGCGCCGACGATTTTCTTTCTTAGAAGCGTTTTGGCGACGTCCCGCATTGATGTCTCGGGAGTCACGACAGCGAAGTCGCGTCGCATGATATCGCTCACTTTGAGAACGCGCTTCATCGTTTGCGACTCGTGCGCCGTAGGAGTCGGTCTCATGGGGCACCCTTGTCCGCAGCATCTGCCGCGTGTCGTTGGGGGCAAAGATCACACTGGGGCTCGCCCGATGCGTCGCACCGTCCGGAGCAGGCGCCGTTGAGCCCGGCAAGGACGGGCAGCGTGAGGACGAAGACAAAGAAGGCCGAGCCGAAAACGATCCAAATTGTGTTGAGCTCATCCATCGTTGCGAATCCCTCTTCAACCGAAATCGTCGAATAATATGTTTTCCGGCTCGACGCCGAGATCTTCCAACATGGCTACTACGGCGTGAGCCATGAGCGGCGGCCCACAAAGATAGTACTCGATGTCCTCAGGAGCGGGATGACTCGCCAAGTAACGCTGTAGCACGACCTGATGAATGAAACCCGTCTCCCCGGTCCACTCGTCTTCGGGGCGGGGCTCGGACAAAGCGAGGTGCCAGGAGAAGTTCTTATGCTGTGTCTCGAGGCGTTCGAAATCCTCTTGATAAAAAGCCTCCTTGAGACTACGCGCTCCGTACCAGAAGCTGACCCGCCGTTTTGTATGGAGTCTCTCGAACTGGTCGAAGATGTGGGAGCGCATCGGCGCCATGCCCGCTCCGCCGCCGATGAAGAGCATTTCGGCGTCCGTCTCTTTGGCGAAGAACTCGCCGTAGGGTCCGGAGACGGTGAGGGCGTCCCCAGCGTGGAGACCGAAGAGGTATGAGCTCATCTTGCCGGGCGGTGTTCCTTCCGGAGCCGAGGGGGGCGGTGAGGCGATACGAACGTTGAGCATGATGATGCCTTTCTCTCCGGGATAGTTCGCCATGGAGTACGCTCGCGTTACCGGTTCGTCAACGGTCGAGACGTATCGCCACATGTCATATTTGTCCCAGTCCTCGCGATACTCGGGAACGATATCGAAGTCCTGGTAGTTGACGGTGTGCGGCGGGCATTCGGTCTGCACGTAGCCGCCCGCACGAAAGGGCATCGCCGCACCTGGGGGTAGCTCGAGCACGAGCTCTTTGATGAACGTGGCGACGTTGTCGTTGGATCGCACTCGGCACGCCCACTTCCTCGAGTCGAGGACTTCGGCTGGGACCTCGACGTCGAGGTCATCCTTGACCGGGACCTGACACGTTAGGCGCCACCCCTGCCGGGCCTCCGCCCTGGTAATCAGGGCGCGCTCGGTGGGCAGGATGTATCCGCCCCCGGCGAACACCTTGGCTCGACACTGGCCGCACGTGCCTGCGCCGCCGCAAGCGGAGGCGACAAAAACCGCGTTCGCCTCGAGGGCGCGAAGAAGCTTGCCGCCACGATTCACGGTGATCTCCCGCTGTTGATTCACTCGGATGGTCACGTCTCCGCGGGGGATCAGGGTCATTTTCGCGAGCACGGTGAGGCCGACGAGCACGAGCACGATGCCCGCGTACATGCCCATGGCAACTGTGATCTCGTTCATAGCCGGATTCCGGTAAACGCCATGAAGGCTAGAGAGATGAGCCCGGTGACCAGGAACGCCATGCCCACCCCGCGCAGACCCGCGGGCGGCTCGCTATAGGTCATGCGCTCTCGAATGCCCGCCAATACCGCGATCGCTACTGCGAAGCCGGTTCCCGTTCCGAAGCCGTAAGCGACGCTCTCGCCGAAGCTGTAGCCGCGGTCGACCATGAACAGCGTGCCGCCGAGGATCGCGCAGTTGACGGTGAGAAGCGGCAGGTAGATGCCGAGTGCGTTGTAGAGCATGGGGAAGAATCGGTCGAGCACCATCTCGAGGATTTGAACCATCGTCGCGATCACACCGATGTAGACGATGAGCCCTAGAAACGTCAGGTCGAGCTCGCTAACGCGCGGCAGGAGCGTGTTCCCTTGTTTGAGCAACCCGTGGTAGATCACATTGTTCAGCGGCACCGTGATCGTCTGCACCACGATCACTCCCGCTCCCACACCGAGGGCCGTCTTTACGTTCTTCGACACCGCGAGGAACGTGCACATGCCGAGAAAGTACGCGAGGGCTAGGTTCTCCATGAACACCGCCCGGACGATCAGGTCGAGATAATGCTCCATCGGACTAACCTCTGGTTTGGCCCTCGGTTTGTTCGGGCTTGAAGCTCCGCAGAGCCCAGATCAGGAGCGCGATCAGCACGAACGCCGCGGGCGCCCGGGCCATGAACCCGTTGGGCACGTACCACCCACCCTCGCTCTGCAGTGCGAACACTGGGTACCCGAACAGCTTGCCGCTTCCGAGGAGCTCGCGCACGAATGCGACCGCGACGAGAACGAGGCTGTAGCCGATCCCGTTGCCAACAGCGTCCGCAACGCTGAGGGCCGGAGGGTGCTTCAATGCGAAGCCTTCGGTGCGGCCCATGACGATGCAGTTGGTGACGATCAGCGAGACGAACACCGACAGCTGTTTGGACAACTCCCAGAAGAAAGCCTGAAGGACCTGGTCCACGACGATCACCAGCGTGGCAATGATGCTGATCTGCGCGAACAAGCGAATCGTGTCGGGCACGTGGTGCCGAATGAGACTGAGCACGGCGCTCGCGCCAACCATGACGGCGGTCACGCTAATCGACATGGCGACGGCGGTCTCGAGCTTCGTCGTCACCGCGAGAGCCGAGCAGATGCCGAGGATGAGCAGTGTGACGGGGTTGCGGTCGAAGACCGGCTCCCACAAAACGTCACGGGCTTTCGGCTCAGACACCGTCCCCCCTCGTGCGCCTTAGACGGTCGAGGTAGGTCTTGAAACCGTTCTCGCCGAACCAGTACTGCAGCAGCAGCGTGACGCTCTCGGAGGTGATGGTGGCGCCCGAGATACCGTCCACTTGGTAATGGGCATCGGCGGACGCAGACTCTACCGCGCCCTGCAGCACTTCAATCCGGACCTCGCCGTTGTCGTCGTAGATGTGCTTGTCCCGCCACTTCGCCCTCCAGCTCGGCTCTGTGATCTCGGCGCCCAACCCCGGAGTCTCCTCGTGCTCGATGAAGTAGAAGTCGTGCACCGTTGCGAGATCTCCCTCGAGCACGATGATGCCGTGCATCATCCCGCCAAAGCCCATGCCCCGCACGGGTAGAACGAGCCGCTCGAGCTGGAAACCGTCATGGACGAGCCCTACGTAGACGTAGCGCTCGCGCCGGCCGATCTCCGCGAAGTCGTCGTCCTCAGGCACGGGGTCGCTGAGCGCGGGATCGCTCGCAGCCTCTGTCTGGTCGAAGGTTCCGGTGCCAATGTCCGTCGACGAGACGTAATCGCCGGTGTCGAGCTCGACGATGCGAAACTCTACGTCTTCGGGAACGTCGACCCCCGCGGCGAGCAGCGTGCTAGCGAGGCGCTCGCTATTCTTGTTGGCCTGCACGCGGTCTGCGAGTCCGACCGCAGTCACCGACACCAGGCCCGCGCACGAGAGCGCCAGCAAGAGAGCGACGAGGAAGGTCTTGAGGGTCGATGCTCTAGCCACGGCGCGCCCTCCTTCTGATGTTTGCCTGTTCCACGAACCAGTCGATCAGAGGCGCGAACACGCTCGCGAGCAGGATCGCCATCATAGTGCCTTCGGGATAAGTCGGATTGGAAACCCGTAGCAAGACGGAGAGCGCACCGACGAGAAAACCGTAGACCCAACGTCCCGGATTCGTTTGCGCGGATGTTACCGGGTCCGTCGCGAAGAACACCACGCCGAAAGCGAAGCCTCCAAGCACGACGTGCCACTCCGGCGGCAGGAGAAACATCGCGTTGGTCTCGCTACCCGCGCGGACGAACAGGGTGGCGGCGCTCGTGGCTCCAATCAAGGCGGAAAGCATGACACGCCAAGAACCCATACCGGTTGCAATCAAAACAGCCGCTCCGATCAGACACGCCAATGCGGACGTCTCACCCATCGAGCCTCCGATGGTGCCGAGAAAAGCCTCGGCCCAGCTCGGGTCGATCACGTCCATCCCGATTTCCGGGTCGGTGGCCTGCAGCGCGGACAGCGGTGTTGCACGAGAGTATCCATCGACCGCGATCCAGATTCGGTCTTCGGACATGTCATTCGCATAGGCAAAGTAGAGGAACGCGCGGCCGACGAGAGCGGGGTGTAGGATATTCCGGCCGTATCCACCGAAGAGCTCTTGGCCGACAACGATGCCGAAGCTGATCCCGAGCGCGACCTGCCATAGGGGGATCAGCGGCGGAAGGCTGAGGGCGAACAACAGGCCGGTGACCCAAAGTCCTTCAATGAGTGGCCGTCTCCGAACGCCCGCGAACAAGAGCTCCCACGCACGGCCGACGAACATGGCGATGGCATAGATCGGAATGAAATAGACAGCCCCGTGCACGATGTTGGCCCAGAGGCTGTCGGCGTCGTAGCCGAGCCCACTCAGAACGTGGCCGCGCCAACCTGGAGCTTCGGCGAGCCCGATCCTTGCCATCGTGAGGTTCGCCTGGTAACCGGTGTTCCACATCGCCATGAACACTGCCGGCAACGCTGCGACGACGATGACGAGCATGATGCGTCGAAGGTTGATGGCGTCGCGAACGTGCGGTGCGCCTCGACTCGTCCGCCCCGGTGATCGGAGGAAGACGTCGATCGACGTCCGAAGGGGAGCGAACAACTCGTTACGCACGCGCTCTCATCCCTCCTTTTGGATCAAGTTCAAAACTTTTCGGAGACGAGACCCGAAGTCGTTTTTTCCGGGACAGACGAACCCGCACAAAGCCAAATCCTCCTCGTCGAGCTCGAGCGCGCCTAGCGCCTGGGCTCTGTCGGTATCACCGACGGCGATCGCCTTGAGAAGCGGCGTCGGCAGCAGATCGAGTGGCATCACCTTCTCGTAGCTTCCGATCGGAACGATTGGGCCGGGGTCGGACTCCAGCGACGTCGTGAAGGAAAAGCGTCGTCCCCGTCTTGCGAGAGCGGATGCAAAGACGGGCTTGATCGAGAACTTGTCGAGGCCGGGTCGCAGCCATCCGAGAAACGGTCGCTCGCGCACGTCCGTGATCGCCGAAATCTGCAAGTGATAGCGCCCGAGGAATCCGCGGGCGTCCTCCGCCGTCCGTCCGTCGAGGACGGATCCGGAGACGAGGCGCACGGGGCCGTCGTCTTTGTCGTGAAGGCGTCCGGCGACGAGGTCTTCCACGCTCGCACCGACGCGCGTCCGCACCAGAGTCGGGCTCTCGAGCGGCGGGCCTGCCAACGCCACGACGCGCTCGACCCGAAGGCGCCCGGTGAGGAACAAATGCCCGAAGGCGATCACGTCCTGATAGTTGAGGTGCCAGACGGTCTTGCGCGCGTTTACCGGATCGAGGAAATGGATATGCGTGCCTGGGAGGCCGGCGGGATGGGGGCCGGCAAATTCCTGTACCGAGACGTTCGCGACAGCCTCGCCGGGAATCGAAGCGCCCGGACGCCGGCAGAGATAGACGGTCCCATCGGTGAGGCGTGATAGCGCTTCCAGGCCCCGCGCGAGCTCGTCGCGCTTGCCGCCGAGACCCTCGAGGACCTTGACGGGATCGGCTGCGAGCGGGCGGGTATCGATGGCGGTTACGAAAATCGAGTGTGGCACCGACTCGGGTGACGGTACGCGGCCGAAGGGTCGGGTTCGAAGCGCCGTCCACAGTCCCGACGCAACGAGGTTGCGTCTAACGTCCTCGCGTCCGGGGATGCCCGAGAACGACTCGAACGTTTCTTCGTCACTACCGCCGAGCGCGATGACGATCGACTCGAACCTACGCTTGGACCCTCGGTGGATGGCCACGACCTTACCCGAGCCTGGAGAGGTGTAGCGGACTCCGGGCGTCTTCTTGTCGGAGAACAGAGCTTGGCCCAACTTGACGCGATCGCCGAGCTCGACCTGCATCGTGGGTCTCATCCCCACGTAGTCGTCGCCCAATAGCGCGACCTCGCGCACGCCAAGCGCAGAGACCACTGTTTGCTCCGGAGCTCCCGTGATGGGGATATCGAGGCCCCGGCGAAGTTGGATCATTGGGAAAGCCGTATCCCGGGATCGCGAGCTCCTGAATCCATTGGATAAATGTGTATCACGCGCATGGCTCGGTCTGCACGAGAGCCATAAAGCACAATCTGTTCCATCCGCGGCAACGGGTGCGCGACGCGACGCGAACCCGAGTCTACTGCTATCTTGCGTACGACCGTCAACGCCGAGACTGCGAAGTCGGATGCCCCGCTCCTGGGGGAATTCACGCACTACGGGTTGGTTTCGGTGCGGTGACGGCGTGTCTGGCGACGATCCTCCGCGGCACGCTTTTTGCTCAACATATTCGTGTGAATTGTGTGTTGCGGGTTCGTTTCCATGGACGTGGTGGTCAGGGGATGAAAACCGCCAGTCGAATTCTCGGCTCTGCCGCGTTCCACGCAGGGTTTGAAGTTCAGGATTCGCCCACCTATGGTGCCGAACGGCGCGGAGCGCCGATGGCGGCGTTCACTCGAATCGCGCGCGAGGCGATTCTCGAGCGCGGTGCAATGGAACACCCCGCGCTCGTGGTCGTTGCCGATGAGACGCTCGTTGACGAGCCGGCCTCGGCGCCACTTGCGGGGCGCCGCGACGATACCCCGGTGCTTCTGAACGTGAACGCGCAGTCGGCTCGCCAGCTCTCAGTCCCCGAGCCCGTGTTCCGCGCGGACTTCACCGCGATGGCGATCGCCGCGACCGGACGTCTTTCGAGTCTCAGCACAGCACTCGCAGCCGCGGCGTCCCGCTTGAGCGGACTCGACGAAGAGCATTGTCGAGCCGGCATCGACGCCGAGCTTGCCGGGGAGCTCGCCAGTCGCGATGAGCTCGAGTCGAATCTAGCTCTGGCTCACGATGTCTATACGCTCGCGAGCGACTGGACGGCCGTCGCTTGGCCCGACGACGCCGACGAGAGCGATGTTGTGGAGGCGGACCTCGTTGACCTCGGTCTCGAGCCACCGTGCCGGGCTGCGCCGAGTATCTACGCGTCTGCCAATTCGCCGGCGAGACATACCGGCAACTGGCGTCAGTACCGGCCCGTGCTCGAGCCCGACAAGTGCAACCGATGTTGGCTCTGCTTTGTGTGGTGTCCGGAAGCAGCGATCACGCTCGATGAGAACGAGTTTCCCACGGTGGACTACGACGTCTGCAAAGGGTGTCTTTTGTGCGCGCATGAATGTCCTACCGACGCCTTCCGCGTGGAGAGGGAGCTCGGAGCATGACGCGGCAACTTCTTACTGGCAACGCCGCCGCGGCGTGGGGTGCGCGCCTCGCCGATGTCGATTATATTCCCGCGTTTCCCATTACGCCGCAGACCGAGATCGTCGAGCTGCTGTCGCGGTGGGTCGCCGAGCGTGACCTTGGTGGTCGTTTCGTCACGTTCGACTCGGAGCACTCGATGCTCACCGCCGCCGGCGCTGCGGCGGCGACGGGCGCTCGGGTGTTCACGGCCACTTCGAGCCAGGGGCTCTTGTACGGCTTCGAGATGCTCTACACGATCGCCGGTTGGCGTGTTCCACTGGTGTTGGTCAACGTCTCGCGTGGGCTGTCGTCTCCCATTACGCTCGAGGCCGATCACAACGATGTCCTGGCCGCTCGGGACAGCGGCTTCGTTCAAATTCACACTGAAACCTGCCAGGAGGTCCTCGACTCCGTACTGATGGCGTATCGACTGGCGGAGAGTGACGACATCAAGCTTCCCGTGATCGTGAATCTGGATGGTTTCACGCTGTCGTTTACGCGCGAGCCCGTGGACGTTCCCGAGCCCGAGCGTGTGCGTGAGTTCCTCCCGTCGTACGAGCCGAACCACGCTTTCATTCGCGGGGACCAGCCCATGGCGCAAGGCACCGCGGTGCTCGGCGGGTTCGCTTACAGCTACTTTCGCTACCAGCTGCACCTCGCGCAGCGCCACGCGCTAGAGGTTATCGAGCTTCAAGCAAAAGAGTTCGAAGGGCTGTTCGGACGCTCTTACGGGCTCGTCGAGTCGTTTCAGATGGATGACGCGGAGTACGTGCTCGTGATGTCCAATGCGTTCGCGACCAAAGGCAAGGCGGCAGTCCAGAGACTAAGAGATCGAGGGGTGAAGGCGGGGCTTGTTCGCCTTCGCGTCTTGAGACCGTTTCCCTCTGAGGCGATCGCCGCCTCGCTCGCCGGGCGCAAGGCGGTTGCTGTCGTCGACCAGAACTTGTCCCCCGGTATTGGCGGCATCACGTTCCAGGAGGTTGCAAGCGCCCTGTACGGCGCCAACGACCGACCGGCGCTCGTGAGCGTTGTCGGCGGGCTCGGCGGCAAGAACATTTCCGATCCAGAGCTCGAGTCTATTTTCAAGGATCTCGAACGAGCGGCTTCGGGAGATTCGGTGCCGAGTCCGAGGCTTCTCTATACCCGCGCGGAAAAAGTCAGCATGGACAAATTGCTTTCGATTGCGGGGAAGGAGGGTTCGTCGTGAGCGCTTACGAAAGCAGCGAGCTCGAAGCCATCAAGAATCTGAAGCAGATCGCGCGCGAAGAGCAGATCCTTCCTGGAACCGCGATCTGTGGGGGTTGCGGTGGGCTAGAGGCGCTGCGGCTCGCCGCCAAAGTGCTCGGCGAGAAGACCGTGTTCGTTAACGCCGCGGGCTGTTTCACGCTGCTTGCTGTGTTTCCCTACACGCCCCTCAAAGGTTCCTGGCTGTACACGAACATGGCCAGCGCCTCTGCCGGCGCTCAAGGTGTGCGCGACGCGCTCGACGTTTTGATCGAAAAAGGCAAGCTCACGCGTGACGAGGACGTCAACGTCGTTGTGGTGGCTGGAGACGGAAGCACCTATGACATGGGGCTTTCTTCGACGTCGGCTGCGATTTTTCGCGAGCTCGATTTTTGGTACTTCTGCTACGACAACGAATCCTACGGCAACACGGGTGTCCAGATGTCGAGCGCGACCCCTTACGGCGCGCGCACGTCGACGAGTGCCGTGACGCCGGCCAGCAGAGAAGGCACCGAACACGGCAAAAAGAACCTCTTCGAGATTTGGCGCGCGCATCGACCACCGTACGTCGCCACCGTGTCGGCACGCTATCCGGTAGACCTCACCAACAAGTTCTTGAAGGCGAAAACCTTGAAAGGGCCCAAGCTTTTCATCGCTCACGCTCCTTGCCCCACGGGATGGCTCTACGATCCCGAGCAGACCCTGAGCTACTCGCGGCTGGCAGTCGACACGGGGATTTTTGCACTCAAGGAAGCGGTGAATGGCGACGTGACCCATACGGTCCTTCCCAAGCGCCACCGCCCCGTCGAGGAGTATCTAGCCGGTCAAGGGCGCTACCGGCACCTGTTCGAGCCGGAGCGGAACGAACGCGCTCTCGCGCTCATTCAGGAGCAAGTCGATCGCTACTGGGAGGCCGTGAGTCAATGAGTCTTCTGGCAGAGCTCATGCGACCCGGCCTCGAACTGCGGGAAACGCATATCTCGTGGGTGTTCCTGAGCGAGAGCGAGGTGTGGAAAGTCAAAAAGCCCGTGGACCTGGGGTTTTTGGACTTCACCAGTCTCGACAAGCGACGCGCCGCGTGCGAGGCCGAAGTCCGTTTGAACCGGCGACTGGCGCCGAATGTCTACCGCGGTGTCGTTCCCGTGTCTCGTGATGACGCCGGCGCGCTACGCTTCGACGGTGACGGAAAGCTCGTCGACTGGGCGGTGCATATGACGCGGCTTCCGGATGAAGATCGGGCCGACGTCAGGCTATCCGCGGGCCGATTCACGAACGAGGACATCGAAGTCATTGCCGCCCAGCTCGCCCGATTTCACGAGGAGTGCCGGTCCGACCAAGAGACTGCCCGCTTCGGCGCCGTCGACGTGATCGGTCGGAATGTGCGCGAGAACTTCGAGCAGACCCGAGCAACGATTCTCGATTACGTGAGTCCCGACCAGGCTCGTGAGATCGAGGCCTGGCAAAAGCGATTTCTCGAAGGGCGGGTGCCGACTTTCGAAGCCCGTGTGCGAGAAGGTCGTATTCGCGACGGCCACGGCGATCTCAGGCTCGATCACGTTTATCTCGATGGCGCGGGGAACATCGCCATCATCGATTGTATCGAGTTCAACGAGCGGTTTCGCTTCGCCGACGTCTGCGCTGACGTCGTTTTTCTTGCGATGGACCTTGCCCGCTCCGGACGGGTTGACTTGGCCGAGCGATTTCTAGCGCTGTATGCGCGAGAAGCCAACGACTTCGACCTCTACCCACTCGTGGACTTCTACGAGAGCTATCGGGCGTTTGTCCGCGGGAAGATCTCTGCGATGATCGCGTCGACTCCGGACTTTGGCTTCGAGGCGAGGGAGCGCGCTCGGAAGGACGCCCGGCGGTATTACCTCTTGGCGTTGGCTACGGAGCGTCGGCCGCTGCTGCCTCCTGCGCTCATCGCGGTCGGGGGCGTCATTGCCTCGGGGAAGTCCACGATTGCGTCGTGGCTCGGAGCCGAGCTGGCGGTTCCCGTGGTCGATGCCGATAGGACCCGAAAGTCTCTTGCGGGTATGACGGCCACGTCGTCCGTGCACGAAGGGCCCTGGCGCGGCGTCTACTCCGAGGAATTCGGGGAACGGACCTATGCAGAGCTGCTACGCCGTGCACGCTGCGTCGTGTTGACTGGGCGGCCGGTCATCGTGGAGGCATCGTTTCGCTCGAGCCGTCACCGGGCCGCGGCCCAAGCTTTGGCTCGTGAGGTCGGGATACCGTTCGGGTTCGTGGAATGCCGCGCCGACGCAAAGCTGTGTCGCGATCGCCTCCGTCATCGACAGGGCGGTGTGAGCGACGGACGCATCGAGATTTTCGATGACTTCGTGAGAAGGTGGGAGCCGACGAGCGAGCTGTCGTCGTCCGAGCACATCGTCGTCGATACGGCGCTGCCGTTCGAACGAACGATGGAGGTGCTACGCGAGCGTCTCCCGGTGTCGTTCGCCGGGCTCACTCAGTGACGTGCCATCGGGCCACCAGTCCACTAGTCTCCAGACTCGCGTGTGCCGGAGCGTCCGATGGGTGTCACTGTGCTAGCCTGCGGCCCTTTTTCGCCTTGCTCCTCCGCGAAACGGACTTCGGTTCCGACTTCTAGCTTGTCGAATCCGCCATCGAGCACGCTGTTGGCGTGAAAGTAGATTTCGTTCCCGTTCGGAGCGCGCAAAAAACCGTGCTGTTCACTCGGGACGAGTCGAGCCACAACGGCGCGCGGTGGGCCGACAGGGGTTTTGACTTGCCGACGACGACGGCGAACGTAGTCTTCGAGCTGTCGTTTGGCGTCCTTGAAAGCATCGCTGACCGCGAGGTACGCGTCCTCGTGCGGTGCGTGTTTGCTGGGATCGCGCGAGACCA
>CAMYKY010000059.1 GCA_947259165.1 uncultured Acidobacteriota bacterium
GCCGTCGAGCAGCTCCATCACGATGTAGAGGTTGCCGTCTTCTTCGACGAAATCGTAGATCGTGATGATGTTGGGGTGGTTGAGCTGTGCCGCCATTTTCGCTTCGCGACGGAAGCGCTCGACCAGGTCTGAATCCGAATCGAGAGATTCAGCGATCACTTTAATCGCGACGTGGCGGTTGAGGACCGGGTCGTGGCCTTTGTAGACCTCGCCCATGGCTCCCTTGCCGAGCTTCCCGACAATATCGTATTTGCCTAATTTCTCGGGCTGTTTTGCCATGGGGCGCCCCTCGCGACGGATGACAATAGTACTGAGTTCAAATTGTGATGAGAGATCGTTCCAAGCTGCGGTGACCGTTGACGGATCAGTCTAGCAGCAGTTTCGGCCGCGCTCAACTCGTTGCTTGCGTTGGCCTCCACGACGCGGCGGGAGGCTCGGGAACTTAGACGGACTCAGAACTTGTTATCCTGTTTCGATGGCCAAATCCTGCCCTTCGTGCGCGCGTCCGAATGGTGATCAGGCTACGAAGTGTCTATATTGTTCCGAACCCCTCGAGCCTGCCCCGGAAACCGTCGCTGAGATTTGTGATGAAGCGCACTCCGCGATCGCGCCGCCGGAAACAGACCGATTCCTCGTCATCCTCATCCCGAGCATGCCTGCTGACGAACTGATGGTCGAGCGTCTTGCCGACGCGGCGGGGATGTCTCGCTACGAGGCGCGGTTGAGTCTGGCGTCGACGAGGCCTCGCGTGTTTCGACGGTTGGATGAGTTTCTCGCGCGGGGACTCTCCGAGCAGCTTCAGGCGGCTCGAATCGCTCACTACGTTGTCTCAGAGCCGGCGGTCCGAGCGCTTCCGGTCTCTCGGGCGCAGTCCGTGAGCCTCGCGGCAAAGCACTTCGATGTGAGTTTGGAGGGGCGAACGCTCGCGATCCCTTACGAAGACATCCTACTGCTCGTTCGTGGCGAGATCGCCCGTGAGAACCACGACGACAGGAAACTCGCCACCACCCGTGGTGCAACGCGGAGCCTGTCTCCCGGTCTTCTTTTGCACCTCTATAGTAACGAGGCGGCCATAGCCGTCGAGATCGATCCCGAAAGCTTCTCGTGGCCTGATCTGGGTGCCGGCCCCTCACCCTCGGCGCTATTGAACCTCGAAAGTTTTCTCGACACCGTTGAGGAGCGAGCCGCTGGCGTTGCCGTAGATCGAGGCTTCGACAAGGAGCCACCGGTGTTCTCGCGCGCATCCGGAGATGGCCAGGATTTTTCTCAAATTCTTTCAGGCCACGCCCCTCGGGGAGGGGTCTTATACGACAACCAGGATCAGTTCCGGTTCTACGCTCGCTGGCGCTATCGGCTCGAGCGCCACCTTCGCAAAGGGGATCGCCCGCCTAGTGGACTGTAACAGTTACTCGCTGCCAAAATCGCGGGTCCTTTTGCGCGCTGGCTGCGTTGCGAATCCTCTATTTATCCAGATAAACCGTCGTCATCACGCCTTGCCAGCCCACAAAATGACCTCGCGATTTGCGCACCGAATAACTGTTACAGCCCACTAGTTGATGCGGGGGTGCCGGAGCTCAAACAAGTAAGAACTACACGAACGCGTAATTTCTGCCGCGCCCCGAGCTCCACGCGCCTTTTTGTTCGTGGCATCTAAGCTGTTGATATTGAGGGAATTGTGATGATTTCTCAGAAATGGCAACTGTCTTGCTATTGCAGTCATTCGATGAGACGAATGGTTTGGGGATTTATCGCGATGCAGATGTTCTCCGTCGACCTTGCCTTCTCGCAGGCCGCGGATAACGGCGAGAACTTCCCCGCGTTCCGGTTCACTGCTGCCGTCGACGCCGTGCATCTCAATGTCTCGGTCGTCAACAAGAAGGGCAAGCTCATCAACGATCTCGAGCAGGCCGACTTCCGGCTGCTCGAAAACGATGTGATCCAGGAGATCACTTACTTCTCGCGCGGCACGGACTCGCCCGTCGATGTGGTCATGCTCGTGGATGCGAGCGGCAGCATGGAAGTGACCGCCAAAGCCGCCAACGCGCGCAACTCCGCCGTTCAGCTCATCCGCGGACTGAAACAAGAGGATCGCGTCTCTGTCTATGCTTTTGACCGGGACCTGTACCGCCTTACCGACTTCACCCAGAGTAAAGAAGAATCCGTGGAAGCGCTCACTCGCCTCGAGCCGTTTGGCTCGACCGCGCTGTACGACTCGGTCGTGACGCTATCGGACTACGTGATTCATGAAGGCTTTGGCCGCCGCGCCATCGTCGTGGTCACTGACGGCGTCGATACGTCGAGCGCCGCGTCGGTGGAGCAAGCCGTCGAGAAAGCGAAAGGCGTCGACTTGCCGGTGTACGCGATCCGTGTCGTCTCGCCCGTGGACGATCCCGACAACGATTTGTTCCTCGGTGTGCACGGCGCAAGCTTTCGGGGCGAAGACGCACTGCGTCGGTTCACTGAAGAGACCGGCGGGGCGATGTACGAGGGCAGCCAGTGGGGCCAGCTCGTCGTTGCGTCGGCCCGCATTCGTGAAGAGCTCAAAACGCAATATCGAATCGGATACATCCCCCAACAAGATGATGGAGACGGCGAGTTTCGCCGAATCCAAATCGAAACGCGCCGGCGGGGGATCGAGGTTCGGACTCGAAAGGGTTACTACCCGAAAAAGAGGTTGGGCCTCAGCAAAACTCGCCCGGCGACCAATGGAAGCTCGAATTAATTAGGAGGTCACTATGTCAAAACTGAGCAGTTGGGTCGTCATCACGTTTGCGGTCGCGCTCGTCGCTTCCGGATGCGCCACAAAGAAATACGTCAGCAAGGAAGTTGGCGCCGTCAACCAGAAGGTCGAGACGCTGAGCGATTCCGTCGAGAGGAATCAGGAGCGCATTGGCCGGAACGAAGACTCGCTCAACCGTCAAGGCAGTGAGATTCAGAAAGTTGACGCGAAGGCCGACGAAGCGGGACAGCTCGCCGCATCCGCGCACGACGAAGCCGAACGCGCTTTTAATGAAGCGCAGCGGGCGATGAATGGGAAGCTGCTCTACGAGATCACGCTCTCGAACGACAAGGTGAACTTCGCGTTCAACGCGTCCGAGCTCTCTCCCGACGCGCAGATGCTCGTCGACGAGCTGGCGGAGAAAGTCAAAGCGGATAATCGAGGGCTTTGGATTGAGATCGAAGGCCACACCGACGCTACCGGCGAAGCCAACTACAACAAAGAGCTCGGTCTCGAACGCGCCGTTGCCGTTCGCGACTATCTCTACCAGGCGCACGGTCTTCCTCTCCATCGTATTTCGGTCTACAGCTTCGGTGAGGAGCAGCCGGTTTCAGACAACACGTCGCGAGACGGTCGCTCGCGCAATCGCCGAGTCGTGGTGAAGGTATTGGAGTAGAAGAAATAGCAGAGACTCCCCCAGCTCGGTAACGGGCTAGTGGAGCCCGGCAGGCCCCTATTCCGGCGCGCGGGGGTCTGCCGGGTTAGTTATTTTCGGCATACGGCATACGGCATACGATAGTCGGAGTCGGCAGATGCCACACCTCGGCGGCGTCGCCGGTCCCAGAACCCACCTCTTCCCGCTACAATGGAATAAATCTCTGTCAGGCTTGTAGACCCTTACGAAGGAGGGAAGGCTTGGGCAGTCTAGCCCCCGCCCAGAATTGGGAGAGCGTCAACGCGGTCGATCGAGACCTCGTCGTACGCGCGCGGGGTGGCGATCAGGATGCGTTTGCCGAGATCGTGCACAGTTACCAAAGACGGGTGTACGGGGTTGCGCTGCGGATGACGCGTCGACACGAGGTGGCTGATGATATCGCGCAGGATGCGTTCATTCGCGCTTACCGCAGCTTGGATCGATTCGAGCTGGGCCGTCCGCTGGGTCCATGGCTGGTGAAGATAGCCGTGAATTTATCGATTAACTATCTCAAAGCGCCGGCCCGTCGCGAGCACGCTCTGTACTCGGAAGACATGCCCGAGGGCCCCGCCGAGGCGGCTTTGAGCTCAGATCCCAGTCGAGAGCCGCTAGAGTCGAACCCGGTTCGGCGTTTGGCATCGAGTGAGTTTGCCCGCGCGCTCGCCGGGGCGCTCGAAAAGCTCACGCCCGAGCATCGAGCGGTGTTGCTGTTGAAAGTGGACGAGGGTCTCCGTTACGACGAGATCGCCGAGACCCTGAGCATCTCCCGAGGCACCGTCATGTCGCGGCTGTTCCGTGCCCGTGCCCATTTGAAGAGCTTGCTCGAGGACTACCGATGACGTGTGACAAAGCGATCCGGCTCGTCGAGAAGCTGGCCGATGGAGAGACAAACCCCGGCGAGCGAGCCGAGGCGGAAATGCATCTCGAAACCTGTAAGGAATGCAACTCGCATTATCAGTTTGTGCGCGCGCTCGAGTCAGCGTCCGAAAAAATCGAGCTGCCTGAACCTCCCGAAGCCTACTGGCAGCGGTTTCCTTCCAAGGTGTTGACACGGATCGAGCGCGAGGGGCGCGAGGAGCGCGAGGAGCAGAGTGGATTTTGGCAAAAGCTCTTCACGCCGTGGATGTTTCGATTCGGTGCCGCAGCCGCGACGCTGACGCTCGTCATCGCCGTTGGCGTGAGCGTTTACCGCGACGACCCCCGCCAACTCGAATCCGAGAGCTCCGAGATGTCTGAGGCCATTGATGTGGCACAAGCGCCGGCAGCGGCCCCGGGAAAAACAGCGTTTGATGAGAAAGCTGCTGGGTCGGAAGACACTGCGCAACGGGATCCTGAAGAGGCACGTGCATCAGCTCCTCCCGCCGTGGCTCGCCCTCCCGCTTCTGCTCCCGCGCGCGACGTCCCTTTGCGGTCGGAATCGAACAAGCTGCGAAATGCGCGCCCCAAATCTTCACCTGCGCCGGTCGCAGGCGATGAGTTGGATGAGTCCCGCTTTGTAGAACGTGCGATTGGGACCGCGGAGCGCGACGACGTCTCCGACGAGAGCCTTCAAGAGGCACCTGAGCCCGAGCGGCTGGGCCGCGGCTCGGCTCGCTCGCGCGAGCCATCACCGAGCGAATCCACGTTTCCGGAGGAACTCGAGCTCGCTGACACCGTCTCGGAGGATTCAGCTCGACAACACTCCGTTGCCGAACCCCAACAGGCTGTCCGGGCTTCCAGCCTTGCGGCGGGTGAGGCGGGTTCAGCTGTCCTGGCGTCCGCGTCCGGCTCGTGCGCCGAATGGCGCCGCTACCTCGCCGAAAACGACGACCAAGCGAGTGAAGCTCGAGAGGCTCACTACCAAGTAGCGCTGTGTTCGCTGCGAAGCTATGACGCTGAGCCGAACGATGACACCCGCGACGAAGCGACGAGAGACGCCGACGCGTTTCTAGCGATCGAAAGCGACACCGAACGTGCCGAAGAGATCCGTTTGCGTCTAGAACCTCTTCGCCAGTAGAGCCCCTGTGCCCAAAAACGGCGTTACGTGACGCCGAGATCGACCTTGTACACGGAGCTTCCACCGGCGAGCGCGAGCGCGCCGCCGGCATCGAACGCTAGCCCGACGATGGGGGGGGCGGCAACGATGCGCACGGGAGTCTGGTCGGGTCCGACCCGGTAGACGCCGCTATCACCCACGAGCCCTTCGGTGACATACAGGGTTGCGTCGTCGTCGAACGCGATGCCTTGCGGTCGCCCGAATCCGCGGCAAAACACTTCAACGTCCGCATCGACGCTGATGCGATAGACAGGATCTACGGGTGACAAACTCGGTGCGGTGACGAATAGACTTCCGTCGGGGCCGAATGCGAGATGGTACGCGGCCACCGACGGTTCCAGGTGGCAAAACGAGCGCGGCTCGCCGTTGGGTTCGATCCGGAAGATCGTCCCTCGGCGATCGCCGACGTACAGGATGCCTTCGCGGTCGAACGCGATTCCGGTCGCGGTGCCGAGCTCGTCCGCATAGACGTCGATTTCCTGGCTGGAGCTCGCGCGGTACACCGTACCTTCCGCACGACTCGATATGTAGAGGCAATCGTCTGGACCCCAGGCGAGTCCGGTCGGGTTGAGGATGCTGCTCAGGTAGGCCTCGACGTCTCCGTCGGGAGCGATTCGGTAGACCGACACCGGTTGCTTCTCGCCGCGGGTTCCGCTCAAGGTGACGTAGAGGTTTCCGTTGCCATCGAAGACCGGATTGGCAACGGGCTGCACGTCTTCCGCTATCGACTGTGCGAGCGATACCGGATGCGCTTCACTCGAGGCTCCGTCGATCTCCACACGGACCTCACACGCGCTGGGTTGCGCGTCCTCGGGCACGATGACGCTAATGGTGTCACTCGAGACTCGGGTGATCCGGGCGGGGTTCTCGCCGAAGAACACGTGGTGCGCGTGCGCTCGCTCTGGAAGAAATCCTTGGCCGCGGATCGCGATGCGACCCCCGGCAACGACGTAGCGGGGATCGATTTCCCGAACGCTGGGGCCGTTGGGTTTGGACACGCTCATTACCGTGAACCCGATTGAGTGGAGCTCGTCTTTGCAGCGTCTTGCATCCTTGCCTTATTCCTCGAGCTCGATGAGACCTTGGTCGAGCAACCTCTTGAAAATGATTAGGACTTCCTGTTCGGCCATTGGACAAATCATGGTGATGGAAGCGATGTCCCACTCGCCGTTGACTCTCGATAAAACGAAGCCTTCCTGTGGATCCAAGTCGAGCTGAGCGAGCTCGACGAGTGTGACCTTGAGATGAGGTACCGCGTCCCGTGGAATATCCGACACCTTTTCGAGATCATCGAGGATGCGCCGAATCTTGATCGTGAACAAGCGTGCGTACTTGTTCTGAGTGTCGACCTCGAGAGCGCTTTCGAACGCGCTAAGAGCATTCTCGTAGTCACCGTTGTTGTAGAGGCTCACTCCGGTATCGAGTTTGTCGCGAAGCTCCGTGACCTGTTGTTCGTAGTCGATCTCCTCGGGCGTCTCTTTGACGACGATGAGATCGCGTCCATGGAGCTCGAGCAGTCGAGAAGCCGCGTAAAACTCCACCGAGTGGAGCTCGAGCGAGATTTCCGCCAAATTTTTTCCG
Organism: uncultured Acidobacteriota bacterium; assembly: GCA_947259165.1. Taxonomy (GTDB): domain Bacteria; phylum Acidobacteriota; class Vicinamibacteria; order Marinacidobacterales; family SMYC01; genus CAMYKY01. The sequence continues at coordinate 7,030 of CAMYKY010000059.1, forward strand.
CGGGCCACGAGCTCGAGCACTCGCCGGTCTTCCTCGTTCAGGTCGGAAGCTTCTTCCATGGCAGTGTGGTTGAGCTCGAATATCGTCAGCCGCGAGGGAAAGACTTGATGGATACGTTCCCACTCGTCGAAGCGACGCGCACCCTCGAGGATGACACCCGTCAAATCGAGGGGCAGCGATACGGGTATAGCTTCGGGAAGAGGCGCGCTATCGAAGGAGAACTCGCCGTCTTTCCAAAGGAAACAATCGTAGATCGCTTCTTCTGTCTTGAGCCTCAAGAGCTCTTCGAGGACGTCTTCGGTGATGACCTCCGAGCTGAGCAGAATCTGACCCAAGGGGCGGCTCGAGCGGTCCTGCTCGATCAGTGCCTTGAAGAGCTCCTCTTCGGTAATGCAGCCCGAGCGGATCAGAAACTGCCCCAGGGTTTCTCGAGGACTACTCGAGGTCGAAGAGAACAAGCGTCCGTCTTTGAAGAACAACTGTTTTTCGATCGGGCCGCGCTTGACTCGCAATGTCCCGGTCTTGAGGTTGCTCCCGCACCATTGCAGGAGATCCCCCAACTGCATCGTGTCAAGGTTTCCGGAGACGCCCATCGAAATTACATTCCGGTCGCATGGAACTTCGGGCACCCGTTCGCGGTGAGGAGGTGAAGGTGCAGGTGAGTCAATCCGCCCAATAGAGGTAGTCGCGCCAGTCTCTGGGAACGTCGGCCATGCCGTACGTGATGGCGTGGGCGGGGAGATAGGTCGGCCGCTTGGGTTGCCGCACGAGCGTCAGTCCGGCTTCGGGCGGCGTCTTCCCGCCTTTCGTCCGATTGCACTCGATGCAGCACGTGACAATGTTCTCCCATACTTTGCGGCCGCCCTGCGACACCGGGACGACGTGATCGAACGTAAGCTCTGAAGCATGAAACCGTTCGGCACAGTACTGACATCGGTATTTGTCTCGAAGGTAGATATTCGACCGAGAGAACGGAACTTGATGAAATCGTCGAGTCACTCGGACTCGGCGGCGCAGTCTCAGAACCGATGGAAGCTCCAGAGAGATTCGAACTCCCCGAATTCTTCGATCGTAGGAAGCGATCACCTCCACTTTCCCTTTGACAAGTAGTACAATAGCTTTTTGCCAAGTGATGACGCGCAGCGGCTCGTAGCTCGCATTCAGCAACAAGCTGCGCATCAGCAGTCCACCCGTAACGCGGACACACCCGCACCGCGCGAGCACAACCGCGAAGAAGCGAAGTGCGTTGGATTACCGGCTTGCCTGCCTGGGATGACCCTCCGAAATCACGGGGTGAACCCGTAAGCTCATATTTTGGTTTATGTTCCGCCAAAGACGCGCCGATGTCAAGAGAGCCGTCTGATGTTAGCTCCCCAGAGCCCCTGACGCATCGTTCGGGTCCTTTGGTGCTGCGGGCGAGCACCCGCCGGCTAGAGATATTGACGGTAGATCGGATTCGACCGGCAGTACGCCTGGATTGCGTGTGCGATCACACGCACGTCTTCGATCGCGAGTTTCTTGAAACGGGCACCAAAGCCCACTGGGAGTCCGTGTACTGGATGGGTCTGATGCGTTTGAATCCATGCGACCACGGTCGGGATCCTCAGCTCGCGCTCGTTGCCAGGGACGCGGAAGACGATTTCGAGCTCGTCATCGACGATCGGCAGCCTGGGAGTGGCGATGTAGATCCCGTGAAGCGATAGGTCGAGCAGCATAGCCTCGACGTTGCCCACGGAGGTTTTGACGGTGCAACGGCGAACGAACGGGATTCGCAGAGTGGGCGGTGGCTGTCTCGTCACGGTGTGCTTTTGAAGGGAGATTTCCAGAGTACCGTTCGCATTCATGGCTGTCAACGCAGTGCTACGATAGCGCGCCAGCATGCCTGAGTTGCCTGAGTCGCCTGACAGGGTAGAGCTCGAGATCGGTGTGCTTCGAGAAATCGAGCACTTTCTGCGTGAGCTTCGGGGCGCGCGGGCGCTCGCAGCGATCGAGCCCGAAGCGTTGCTCGAAAAAGATCTGGGGCTTGGCAGCCTCGAGAGAATCGAGCTCTTCTCTCGGCTCGAACGCCGATTCGACGCCAAAATTTCCGACTCCGCGCTCTCCGAAGTACAAACTCCTCGCGCTCTTTCTCGAGCGCTTCTCGAGAGCGATTCGAAGATCTCACTCGACTACGTCGGGACCGACTACCAGCCGAGTCGGCTGCCTCCTCCGACGAGCGCTCGCTCGCTCACCGACGTCGTAGTGCGGCGAGCGCAGGCCGAACCCGACAGCGCACATTTGTTCCTGCGTGAAGACGACGGCCCGGAGCGCACGGTGATTGTGTCGGAGCTCTACAGCGAAGCGATGACCGTCTACGGCGGGCTTCGTAGCTCCGGGGTTGGTCGAGGGGACCGAGTCGCCATCATGCTCGGCACTAGCCGTGATTTCTTCTCGAGCTTCATGGGGACCCTTCTTGCCGGAGCCGTACCGGTGCCGTTGTATCCGCCGTTTAGCATGGCGCGGCTCGAAGACTACATCGCGCGACAAGCCCGAATCGTTGCGAACGCCGAGGCGTCACTGTTTATCACGCTCGAGCGCGGCGTTGCCGTCGGAGAGATTTTGAAAGCTCGCGCTCCAGCGCTTCGCGAGGTCGTCACTGTCCGCGACCTTGTGTCCCGGTCGCGGCCTTTCGAGCCGGTGCGGGTGGGTGGTGACGAGCCGGCGCTCATCCAGTACACCTCCGGAAGTACGGGAAACCCCAAAGGCGTTTTGCTGTCGCACGCGAACTTGCTGGCCAATATCCGCGCTATCGGCGACACGTTGAACATACAGCCGACCGATGTGGGGGTGAGTTGGCTTCCGCTCTATCACGACATGGGCCTCATCGGGGCATGGTTGACACCTTTGTATTTCGGGATTCCCGTAGCCATTTTCTCACCGCTTGCGTTTTTGGCGCGGCCGGAGCGGTGGCTTTGGACACTCCACACTCACCGCGGGACGATTTCGCCGGCCCCGAACTTCGCCTACGAACGGTGTGCGCGCAAGATCGAAGAGTCGGATCTGGAAGGGCTCGACCTGAGCTCGTGGAGGGTGGCCTTGAGCGGCGCGGAACCCATTGCCCCCGACACCCTCGAACGGTTCACGCAAAGGTTCTCGGGGTATGGTTTCGATGCCAACAGCTTTCTGCCCGTCTACGGACTTGCGGAATCGTCGCTCCTCGTCGCTGCGCCGCGGCGTCGCGAGAAGCCTCGGGTCTCGAGTTTCGACCGGGACGCGCTCGAGCGGCATGGTGTCGCCCGAGCGATAACGTCGGAGTCTCGCGTCCGTCGCCTGGTCTCTGTTGGCGAGGCCGTCCCCGGGCACGAGATCCGGATCGTTGATGAGCACGGCAAGCAAGTCGAGGAGGGTATCGAGGGCGGCGTGCTCTTTCGCGGCCCATCATCGATGCAGGGTTACTACCGAAACGAGAGCGCTACGCAGTCCATTCGTCGCGACGGTGGATTTTTCGACTCGGGGGACCGCGGCTTTCGCTTCGACGGCGAGCTCTACATCACCGGCCGGTCCAAAGACATTATTATTCGTGCCGGACGCAACCTGATGCCCCAGGAGATAGAGGCTGCAACCGCGAGCGTTGCGGGCGTGCGCGCGGGGTGTGTCGCGGCTTTCGGGGTTCGTGCCGAGGAGACAGGAACCGAAACCGTCGTGGTCGTCGCCGAGACACACGAGACCGATGAGGACGCCCTTTCGCACCTTCGTCGCGCCATCGACTCGAGCGTTGTGACTGCGGTGGGCGCACCGCCGGACGACGTGGTCTTCATCCCGCCCCGAAGCATTTCCAAGACATCGAGCGGTAAGATTCGCCGCTCGGCGTGCCGTGATCAATACCTTCGGGGTCAGATAGGACAAAGCGCGTCGCCGTCGCGCGTCTGGTGGATTCGCGCCGGGTATCGCTGCTGTGTTTCCGCGCTGAGCCGCTGGTGGCGTACGGCCGGCCGCATGGTTTTTGGCGGGTACGTGTCCATGGTGACGGTGTTCTTTTTGATGGGTGGTTGGAGCCTCGCCGTGGCTATTCCTTCGCGGCGCTTTTTTCAGAAATTCGTTCACCGCGCCGCGCGCGTCTACCTCGCGATAACGGGCATACGAATGGAGGTGGAAGGCAAAGCGCGGCTCGAGAGCCAAGCAGGGCCCTTCGTTTTCGCCGCCAACCACGCAAGCTACCTTGACGCGATCCCGGTCATGGCGACGCTTCCGATAGATTTCGCTTTCGTCGTCAAGAAGGAGGCGGCTGGGTGGCCTCTAATCGGGACTCTCATCCGCCGCCTCGGTCATCTGCCGATAGAGCGCACCCATGCCGGGGAGAGTGCGTCGAGCACCCGTGCGATGCAAGAGCTCCTCGGCAATGGCCGATCGGTCGTGCTCTTCCCCGAGGGCACGTTCACGTATGCGAGCGGCATCCGACCGTTCAAACTCGGGGCGTTCAAGCTCGCCGTCGAGAGCGGCCGAGCACTCGTGCCCATCGCGCTCGTCGGGACCCGCCACTGGCTCCGCGACGGGACGTTTATTCCCCGGCGAGGCGCGCTCAAAGTGGTGATTGGAGAGCCGCGCGTTGCGAGCGAAGCCTCGTTCTCCGAGATTGTGCGACTCAAAGAGGAAACCGCGACGTGGATTGCCGGCACCGTCGGCGAGCCAAGACTCGATCTCGTCGCCGCCGGCCCCGTGAACCCTGCCCGCCGCTAGAACCTTTATGCACTCGCTCGGTGTTTCGCTACGAGCGTGAGTTCGAGCTCGACTCCACGCGCTTTTGAATGTCGGGCTGTTCCGGGTTCAGCGCGAGAGAGCGCTCGAAGTTTTGACGAGCGCGCTCGTCGTTGCCGAGATGATCGTAGGCGTCGCCGAGGGTATTCAGCAGGCCGGTCTCCGGAGGGCGTAGCGCCATCGCCCGCTCGAGATAGCGCGCCGCGTCTTCGAAGTTTCCGGTCTGGTAGTTCGCGAAGCCGAGCCCGGCGATAACTTCGAACTGTCGGGAGTGGTCCGCTTCGAGCGAGGACAAGAGTTTCTTGGCCCACACCGGCTCACGGGTCTCGAGTAGGGCGGCAGCGAGTTGCCACTTGGCCATCGGCAAATTGGGATTGTCGGGCCGAATCGCCTTTTCGAGCTCTGCGACGGCTTCGTCGAACCGTCCGAGAGCGAGGAGTTGGTTGCCTCGCGCGAGGGCCAGCATCCCGGGGATGTGCGAGCCGAACGAGCTCCGGCGGTAGACCGCGGGTCGCGCGAGCGCGGTGCGTGGCGACACCAGAAATGGCGTGGAGCGTTCTGAGAGCTTGTTGCCTGCGGCGTCCACAAGCTCCACGGTGAGTGTGTAGGTCGCGCCGTCGAGGTCTTTTGTGTCGAGGCTTTCGACGACGAGTCCATCGGGATGATCGCTCATCGGGATCACGAGCTTCCGGGGGACGATGTCCGCTGCCGTGAGCACGACCCTGAGCTCTTGGTCCGGGGCCGCTCCCAGAACCTGGAGCATCAGGTGCGCGGTTTCTCCGCTTGCGAACACGCCGTCGGTGACGGGGCTCAACCGGGCGCCGCCGAGCTGAAACGCTTTCATCCCTTCGGTCGGGTCCCCGGTAACGGTCTCGATCTCGTGGCCGAGCAGGACCTCGCTGAGTGTCGGGTGGTCCGCCGCGAACGTCGGGACTGATAACTCCTTTTCGACGACCGTGTATTGCTGGGACACTCGGTTTCTGAGCACGACTGAGAGCCGGTAATCGCCAGGAATCAACGGGAAGTCGGCCAGGTAGGCGATCGGATTGTTCTCGATATAGCGCATCTGGCTGGCGGTGAACTCGAGAAAAACCTCGCGGTCACTGGTGTACACGAGTGTGTTGTCGGTGTCGGTTACTTCGACGGTGACATCTAGCGTCGTATAGAACCTCGTACGGCTCTCATCGGACTCGAGTGAGAAGTTGGCGGGGTCGAGCTCGACTCCGTAGTGAACGAACGGCGTCAGCTCGGGACCGATGAGGACCGTAAAAACACCTCGACTCGGAACGAAATTGAACGAGTACTCCGCGGAGACACGGTTTCCGTACTGAAGCCACGCGTCGACGTAGTCGGTTCGTATGGCGCGATGGGGCGAATCTTGGATCCGGTCGATGAGAAGCCCGGCTGCCAGAGACGGTGATGGGTTGTTGAAATCAACGGTGTCGGCGACGTCGAAGGTCAACGAAGCGTGCGCCAGATCAGGCGAGGCCAATTTGAGCGTTTGCATCGCGACATACTTGTCGGCTTGGAACGCAGTGGCGCCGCGGACGAGTTTCTCGGGCCCATCGGCGACCGGATTGTAGAGCTGGTACTCGCCGACGTAGTTTTCTTGAAAGAACAATAGAAAGAAATTCGGTGGCAGGCCTCCCTTGGGGGAGCCGGAATAGAACCACAGCTCCGAAGGCACGATGTCGTTCTCGTCCTCCCATTTTTGCGTCGTACGGGGCGGGCCGAGAATGATGTACATCCGGCCGCGATCGGTCCGCCACCCATCGACGGTGGTCTCACGCCCGAGCCACTCGTTGGCGTAGTCGAACCGGCGGAAGTGTTCGTCGCGAAACTCGTTCTCGGGCGTTGCCGGATTGGGATCGCGCCGCTCCCAGAACGTTTCGATGAAGCGGGCGCGCTCCTCGTACGTCGTTAACTGGTTGAAGACATCGCGCTCCCGAGGCGCAATGATGTAGACGGCTTCTTGTTCGATGAAGAGACGATGCTCCGGCGCGAGCTCGCCTTCACGCGTTTGTGCTGCTGCGCTCGCCGCGAGCCCAAACAACAAGAGGGGCGCGAGCGCGCTCAGCCGAGTGGTACGCATCGGTCTGGTTTCGCTCCTTGATGCGACCACTTTAGCACGACCAACTCAGTGGTCCGCAGGAGCCGGCCGGCCCGCGCGCTCCGAGCAGAGCTGGGAGAGACCTGCGCGGAGGACTCGTTGCCACTGCTCGTCGATTGCGACGTCGTGCTTGGCGGTTAGCAACGCGGGCGCGAGCCCCGCCTGCATCAACCCGGAGCTCGCGTGCGGCTGTGCGGGCGCGATCGCATGAGCAACCTCGTGGGCGACAACCCGTCCGAGCACGCGCGAAGTGGGCCCGAGGAAACAGGGGTCCGACAAGTTGCGGGAGCGTCGTTGACTACGGCTCAGGAGCGAAGTGACCGACCGGTAGAAAACATAAACGGCCGGCGGCGCGCTAACTCTGTCGACAACCGTAGTGCCGAGGGTGCTCGCGGCGAGGCCCCATCCTGGGCCCGACGGCTCCGAGGGCAACAGCACGACTCGAAGTCGATGTTCGCGGGGTTTTGACACGCCCTCGCCATTCCCATTGTTATTGCCTGACCAGTCCCATCTCGCGGAGATATCGGCCGCACCGAGAATGCGAGTCACTTCCTTCGCCGCCCAGCGCTCCCCGGCCGGCAGAAGCTCGTGCGGATCCATCTACTCGAGCACCCAGCACGAACCGCGTGCACCGTCGAAAACATCGGTGCGCCGAGCCGCGCGAGCACGAGCCGCGATTAGGATCGTCATGCCGACAACCACCATCGATACTGTCCGTTCTGAATCCTTTGCTTATCGCCAAGGGCCTTCCTCCTCCAGATAACCGCTCCTTAATCGGAGCTTCGGAAAAGGCCGCTTCAGTGCTGCTCAGGAAACGCTAAGGATTTCTCGGGGTCGGCGGGGCGGGGTGTCGTTGTGCGCCAAATCCACCATGCCGGATGAAAATTCAACGATTTGGACCTTGGGACAAAAGGAATGAATTTTGCCATTCAGAACTGAAACGAAAACTCGTGAACTATGAAGGAGTTACCGGATTTGTCAGCGTGTTTTGCAGTTGCGGTTTTATGGCCTATTTCTTGCTCTCTTTGGAACAGAGTTAGAGGTATCACCTAGGATCACGCGAGCCCTGGCAAAGGCGTACGCGGCTCGAGAAGACAAAAAACAATGACTTTGGCTAGACAATCACCTAGTAATCAGGAGGACAACAAGATGAAGCTTAGAATCAGCTTCCTCATCGCCATTTTTATGGCGAGCGTGGCAATAGCCACGGCCCAGGAAAGCACAACCGGAACCATCTTCGGCCGCGTGGTCGACGAGCAAGATGCGCTCGTGCCCGGCACGACGATCACGATCACGAGCGATCAAGGCGCGAAGACCGTGGTTACCGACGGTCGCGGTCGCTTTAACGTTCCCTATCTCACGCCGGGCCGTCATTCGGTTCGCGCTGAGCTCGCCGGTTTCGTTCCGGTGACGTACAACGACATTCAAGTCCGCCTCGGCAGTCGTACCGAGCTCGTCTTCACCTTGAAGGTCGGCGCCATGAGCGAGCAGGTCACGGTGACCGGCGCCTCGCCAGTTGTTGACGTGACGTCGACGACCATCGGCGGCACGATCGAATCGGACATGATGCACAAGGTGCCGGTGGGTCGACAGCTCGCCGACACGCTCTACGTGATCCCAGGCGTCAGCTCCGGTGGTCTCACCGGAAACGCGAACCCGTCCATTGGTGGCGGAGCCGGTCTCGACAACCAGTACCATATCGATGGCGTCAACGTCAGCGACAACGGCTACGGCTCACTCGGTGTGTACTCGCGCTCGTACCGGTCGATGGGTCAGGGCGTAACCTCCGAGTTCATCGACGAGGTCCAGGTCAAGACCGGCGGCTATGAAGCCGAGTTCGGTCAGTCGACCGGTGGCGTCGTGAACGTCATCACCAAGTCGGGAAGCAACAACTTCCACGGCGCCGGCTTTGGCTACGTCCAAACCAACGGCATGGAAGCCGAGCGGGACAACTTCGACGACTGGGAGAACGGACGCGCGACCATCATTGCCGATCCCAAGAGCGACGTAGGCTTTAGCATCGGTGGCCCCGTCATCCAGGATAAGGCCTTTTTCTTTGGCGCTTTTCATCCGCAATGGAACACACGGACGTTCCGGGCTCCCAACAGTCCTGATGAATTCCCGTTGGCTTCTCTCGGTGATGTCAATCGGGACCGTAGCTTCATGGCCTACGCCGCGAAGCTCACTTATCAGGTCACCCCGGACCACCGCTTCGACGTTTCGTTTTTTGGTGACCCGTCTGACGCGGACCTTGGACCCCAGACCGACACCGGCTCGGATCTGCTCCAACAGAACGCCACCTCGTTCAGCAGACTCGAGTTCGGCGGCAACCAGCAAGCGGTCCGCTACTCGGGCATCGTGAACAACGACTGGCTCTTGGAAGGTTCGTGGTCGCGAGCGGCCGCGACTTTCAGCGAGTTCCCCTCTGTTGATGAGTGGCAGGTGGTCGACCAAAGGGTCACGCCCAACGTTCGTACAGGAGGCATCGGCTTCTCAGAGGACACCGAAAGCCAGAACCTCCAGTATCAGATCAAATCGACGAACCACGTTGGGGCTCATCAGATTCGCTACGGATTCACGTACGAAGACATTGGTTACGACTCGATCACCAACTACACGGGTCCGACCATTACGCTTGCCAACGGGACGCCGACAGTGACGGGCGTGAGTGTCCGCATCATCTCCGACCCGGTCTTCGGCTCGATCTATCGGGCTCGACGTGGCCAAACCGCGAACGTTCGCGCCACGACCCAATCGTACTGGAGTCTTTTCATCCAGGATAAATTCGAGGTCGGCCAGAACCTCGCGTTCAACATTGGCCTGCGCTACGAGCAGCAAGAGCTCACCGGCACCCAATCCAGCTTCAAGTGGAATAACAACTGGTCGCCTCGCCTGGGCGTTGTCTACGATCCCACCGGCGAAGGCCGCGCCAAGGTTTACGCCAACTACGGTCGGTTTTTCGCGAAGGTCCCGAACGACCTCGCTGCCCGCGCCATGGGTGCGGACTCCGGTCTCACCCGGGCCGACTACTTCGATTCTGCCATGACGATGCCGATTCCCGATGGCGTCGAGGCTGGTGGTACGACCAACCACCTCATCCTTGCCGGATCCGCTCCCGCGGATTTCGACCCCGATGCCAAAGCGAGCTATCTCGACGAGGTCATCGGTGGTTTCGAGTACGAGGCGATGCCTGAGCTCAACCTCGGTGTCCGCTACGTGTGGCGTGACCTGGGCCGAGTCCTCGAGGACATCGGAACCGCTCCTGCAGTTCTTTACTTCACGGGAGAAGGTCTGGGTGAAGTTTCGTACTTCATCACGAACCCCGGCCCGGATTCGCCGACGATCGGTGGTCTTGGAGCCGCGTTCGAGACTCCGGTTCGCAACTACCAGTCGGTCGAGTTCACCGCGGACAAGCGGGTCTCGAACAACTGGGGGCTGTTTGCGTCCTACCGCTGGTCGAAGCTCGAAGGAAACTTCGAAGGCTTCTTCCGAAGTGACAACGGCCAGTCCGATCCTGCGATCACGTCGTTGTTCGACTTCCCCATCGACGATCCGAGCTACACCGGGATCGGTGTTCCGGTGTACGGGTTCAGCGGGGACATCCGCAATCAGGGCGAGCAAGGCTCTGGCGCGCTTCCCAACGATCGCCAGCACCAGATCAAGATGTACTCTACGTACTCCATGGACAATGGTCTCGGTGTTGGTATTGGGCTCGTGCTGAGCTCAGGAACGCCGCTCACGGCGTTGGCAGCGAACCCGGTCTACGACAATGCCGGTGAGATTCCGCTCGACGCTCGTGGCACGGGTATCGACGGCATCGGCGGGTTCAGAGACAGGGCGGACTTCCAATATGGCCTCGACCTGCACGTGGACTACCGGATCAACGTCGGAGAGACGTCGTCGGTAACGTTCATCGGCGATCTGTTCAACACGTTCAACCAGCAAGCTGTGCTCCGCTACAATCAATTCACGGACCTCAGCTTCCAGGTGTCCGATCCCGACTATGGTCGCTCGCGTGAATACGCAACGCCGTTCCGTCTCCGGTTCGGCGCGCGTTTCGAGTTCTAGAGCTCGAGACGACAGTTTCCATCATGGGCGGGAGCTTTGCTCCCGCCCGTTTTTTTTGACTTGGACCCGCCGAAGAAACGAAGATTGGATCATGCTGTGTAAACTGATTGGGATTCTTCTAGTCTCAATGACTCCTGCGCTTGCGAGCGCTCAAGACCCGACGCGCGAGGAGGCCGCGGCGTTCATCGAGCGCGCTGAAGCCGAGCTCCTGGAAGTGTGGCAGGACTCCGCTCGGGCGAGCTGGGTTCAGGCTACTTACATCACCGAAGATACCGAGCTCCTTGCGGCGAAAGCGAGCGAGAAGTCGACCGCCCTGGCGGTGCAGCTCGCTCAGGAAGCGGCGCGGTTCCGGGAGCTCGATTTGCCGTACGATCTCGATCGCAAGCTTCGTTTGCTGAGGCTGGCGCTCACGGTACCAGCGCCCAACAACCCAGAAGATACCCGTGAGCTCGCTCTCATCGAGACGTCGATGGAGAGCGCTTACGGACGTGGGAAATACTGTCCTGACCAGGAGACCTGCTGGGACCTCCAAGTCATGAGCAAGATGCTCGTCGAGAGCCAGGACGAGGAGCATCTCCGTACGGTATGGAAAGGTTGGCGGACGGTGTCTCCGCCGATGCGGGACGACTTCACCCGCTATGTGGAGCTCGGGAACAAAGGCGCGAGAGAGCTGGGCTTTGACGACCTCGGTGCGATGTGGCGCTCTCAATACGACATGCCTCCGGATGCGTTCGCGGCGGAGCTCGACCGGCTCTGGGAGCAGGTGAAGCCGCTTTATGACTCGCTGCACGCTTACGTGCGTTTTCGGCTACGAGAAACCTACGGCCCCGAAATCGTTCCCGCCGACGGTCCGATTCCCGCCCACTTACTCGGCAACATGTGGGCCCAGCAATGGGGCAACATCTATCCTCTCGTCGCGCCTGCCGACGCCGATCCTGGTTACGATCTTACGGAGCAACTCGTCGCCAAGCGGACCGATGCCGAGGAGATGGTGCGCTACGGCGAGCGTTTCTTTCTCTCGCTCGGCTTCGAGCCCTTGCCGGAGACTTTTTGGGCTCGATCCTTGTTCGTGCAGCCGCGCGACCGAGACGTCGTCTGCCATGCCAGCGCGTGGTCGGTGGATGCCGGGGACGACCTCCGCATCAAGATGTGTATCAATATTACTGGAGAGGACTTCTCGACCATCCATCACGAGCTCGGCCACAATTTCTATCAGCGCGCCTACATGGACCAGCCGACGCTTTATCGCGGTAGCGCCAACGACGGCTTTCACGAAGCCATCGGCGACACTCTCGCGCTGTCGGTGACGCCCGCGTATCTAAAGCAGCTCGGGCTCATCGAGCAAGAGCCGGAACCGTCGAAAGACATTGGCCTCCTCCTCCACATGGCTCTCGACAAGATCGCGTTTCTCCCCTTTGGCCTTCTCGTAGACCAGTGGCGGTGGCGCGTCTTCTCGGGCGAGGTATCCTCCGCGCAGTACAACCAGGCGTGGTGGGAGCTTCGAGAGCACTACCAGGGCGTGGTCGCCCCCGTGGAGCGATCGGAGGCTGATTTCGACCCGGGCGCCAAGTACCACGTGCCCGCGAGCGTTCCTTACTCCCGGTACTTCCTGGCTCACATCCTCCAATTCCAGTTCCACCGTGCCCTGTGTAACGAAGTTGGCTACGAGGGCCCGCTCAACCGTTGCACGATCTACGGTAGCGAGGTTGCTGGGGCGCGTTTGAACGCGATGCTCGAGATGGGCTTGTCGCGACCCTGGCCCGAGGCGCTCGAAGCGATGACGGGCGAGACCGAGATGGACGCCACCGCGATTCTCGACTACTTCGCCCCGTTGAAGGCGTGGCTCGACGAGAAGAATGAAGGTCATCCGACGGGATGGTAGGCTTCGAGCACCGTGGCTAGAACAACGCCGGGTACGCGTCACCCTCTTGCAGTCCTTCTGGATTCTGGGTCGTGTTTCTGAACGTGACCGGTACCGTATCGCAGAGATTCCGTCGCGAGACCGCAAGTGTGGACATCGAAATGTAAATGAGGAAAATCCGTTCCTGAGGCGCCGCTCAATCCGATTCGTGCACCCCGCTCGACGAAGCGCCCCAGTTGGACTTCGATGCCGCCCGCGGTGAAATGGACTTAATGGGCATACGTGCCATCCGCATGTCGTATTTCCACGAGGTTCTTTTGAGTCGGATCGGTCGTTTGATCCCCATGTACCTCGAGCCTAGAGAACGAGACGGGCATACCGTCGCGCTCGAGTTTTGTATAGTAATGTAGCCTCGTGGAGAAATGATGATGAACGGTATCGGTCTTCGGTTGGCGCGGCTCGCAGCCGCCGCTCTTCTAGTGATGCTCCTCTTCCCGTCGTTGGCGGCGGCTCAAGCCGGTAGTCTCGCCGGTACCGTCGTGGACGACGACGGCAACCTCGTCGCTGGGGTGAACATTACCGTAACTCCCGAAGGAAGCCTCAGCAGTCGGCCCCGGCAGTTGCAAACCAACGACAAAGGCCAATTTGTCTTGGCCGGATTGACCGCCGGGCGCTACCAGCTGACCTACGAGAAAGAAGGCTACGAATCGGCCAGCCAGGACGTGCAGGTCCGGATCGCGGAGAGGAATCGACTCGGGGATATTCTTTTGCCCAGGCTGCCCGAGGACTACGTCGATCCCGGCGCGCAAGTGCATTTCGACGCCGGAGTGGCGGCTACCGACGCCGAGGAATATCAGAAAGCGGTCGAATCCTTTCTCCTCGTGCTCGAGATGGCCCCGGACGTCCCCGAGGTGCACTACAACATCGGGATATCCTACGAAAAACTCGAGAACCTCGACAAAGCTATCGAGCACTACGAGCGGGCGCTCGAGCTTCGCCCCTCGTACTACGAGCCGCTGATTCCCCTCTCCGATTACTACACTTCCAACCAGGACTGGTCACGTGCGGGTGAGTATCTGAAGCGCGCCACCGAGATGCGACCCGACGATCTTTCTTCCCAATACAATTTCGGCGCGGTGTTGATGAACTCGGGTGAAATGGATGCGGCCAAGACCGCGTTCGAGAAAGTTCTCGAGCTCGATCCAGCGCGCGCAGGCGCGCACTTTCAGCTCGGCATGATTGCGGTCAGCCAGGCGAAAAACGACGAGGCGGTCCTGCATCTGGAGAAGTACATAGAGCTCGACCCTGAGGGAGCCCAGGCGGCAACCGCCAAGGGGATTGTCGATACGCTAAAAGCGCAGCCGTGAGCGCGCCGAGGGTGACGCCGGCGCGAATCTAGCCGTCGCCCGCGGGCGCTAGTTTTTCGCGAATCGCCGTTTGATCTGGATCGAGCTCCAGCGACCGCTCCAACAGCCGCTTCGCTTCCCCGGCGTTGCCGAGTTTTTCGTGGCAGTCGGCGAGGGCGTTTAGAATTCCTGGGGTCGGCGGCCGGATGGCGATCGCCTTCTCCAGGTATTGCGCCGCGGACGCCAGCTCGCCCTTCATGTAGAACGCGAAGCCCAAGCCCGCGGCGACTTCGTACTTCTCGCCGTTGCGCTCTTCGAGAGGCAGCAGCAGCGCGAGCGCCTCGTCGGGCTCACGAAAGCCCAGGTGAATTCCAGCGAGCCTCCACCGGGCCTCCGCTTTCTCCGGATCCGCCAAAACTGCTGCGGACAAAGCACGCGCGGCGAGCTCGTATTTTTCGAGCGCCTGGAACTGAGCGCCAATGGCGAGTGGCAACGCTCCCGGAGCTCGCGTGTCGAAGCTGCGATTGTGCACCCAAGCCCGGGGTAGAGGATTTCGCGCCGACACGTTCAGCGTCCCGATTCTTTCTGCTACGACGTCGCCGTCGGAACTCGTGAGCTCCACGCGGAGCTGATACGTGCCGCCGGTGATCTCTATCAGCGGAAAACTCTCGCGGATTACGCCCGAGGAAGGCGTCTCGACGGAAACGACACGCTCCTCTAGAACACCTTCGTCGCCCGAAAGCTCGAAGCGGAGGGAGTAGCCCGGGCGGGTGCCGAACACTTGGAAAAAAGCGTGTGCCGTTTCACCGATGAAGAAGACGCCGTCGGCAGACGGTTGGACACGCTCAGCCCCGACTTGAAAGGTGCGCAGCTCACCTTCGTGCGCGTCATCTCGCACCGTGGATCCGTCGTAGCCCAAGACGACATCGCTCAGTCCGGGCTCGTTCGGAGAGATCGCGGTGATGCTGACACTCCGCTCGGCGACGGTGTATTGCGATGCCGCGCGATTGCGCAAAATAACCGTGATTAGGTAGTCGCCTGGAACCAACGGAAAATCGTCTTGATATGCGAAAGGAGACGCATCGAAACGCTCGATCTCGCTCGGGCTGAGCTCGATATAGACCTCTTTGTCTCGAGCGATCACGGAACGACCGTTGCTATCGGTTACCTCCAAGCTCAAATCCAACATCGTGTAGTACTTGGATTTGTCTTCCTCTCCGATGAGTCTGAAGTTCTGTGGGTCGACTTCGAGGCGGTAGTGAACGAAAGGTACCGCCTGAGGACCAGCCAAAACCGAGAAGACGCTCCGGCTAGGGATGAAATTGAAAGAGTATTCGGACGAGACCTTGTTGCCGTATCGGAGCCACGCGTCGACGTAGTCGGTGCGGATGTTGCGCTTGGGCGCGTCGGCGATGCGCGCGACGAGAATCTCCGAGCTGATCGACCCTTTGCCGGTCGTGTAGTCGGGGTTCTCGCTCATGTCGAAGGTCAACGAAGCGCGCGCGAGGTTCGGCGATATGTCCAAAAGCTCCTTGAGCGCCACACCAGGATCGAGGGTAAAGTGGTCGATACCGCGCACCAGTCTGAGCGGACCATCGGTGACTGGGCTGTAGAGCGCATACGCGACGTTAAAGTGCGCCTCGAACTTCTCACGCTCGCGCGGTTCCCCAAGGGTGATGTAGATGCGTCCCTGATCCGTCTTCCAGCCCGGTCGAGAGCTCTGCCGAACGAAGTTTTCGTTCGCATATTCGAAGCGCCGGTAATGCTCTTCTTTGAACTCGTTTCGGGGTGTGTTGCGGTCAGGATCCCGCCGCAGCCAAAAAGAGTCGATCAAGCGTGATCGTTCCTCGACGGACTGCAGCGAGAGGAACGCGTCCCGCTCCTTGTCGGTAATGATGTAGATGACTTCTTCCTCGAGCCAGGTGCGATGCCCCGGAGTCAGCTCGTCGACAGGATGTTGAGAGCCGACGGCGACCGATGCGGTTCCGAATAGCAGGGCGAGCCCACTCATCATGCAGAGCAGGGAGACGAGACTTGAATTCTTCATGCTGTAGACCTAGTCCACTAGTTGGCTATCGTAGCTTGGCGCATGGCAGTTTTCAAAGTCTCCCAGGAACCGCCCGTTTTGTTGGTGACGTACACCCGCTCTTTCGAAGGGAAAACATTACTGCATGACCGGTCGGTAATTTCTGCTCTGAATTCAATCTGTTGGATCTAAATCCAAGTCTTCGGATTCTATCGGGAACTCTCAGGATCGACCTCCGCGCAAACAGCTGACTTAAAGAGACTTAATCGAGATATTTTTTGACGCTGCGCGGCATAGAGTTTGCAGTCCAGGCTAAGACGTTTACGCGGTTATGAACCACCGCCTAGCAACTCAGGAGGGTTTGATGAAACGAAATATTCTTATGGGCCTGGTGGCGCTCTTGCTCATTTCGGGCATGGCGTCAGCACAGGTTCAAACTCAAGGTCGCATCGTCGTGACCGTGGAGGACCAGCAGGGAAGCCGTCTGCCTGGCGCCACGGTAACCGCAGCGGCCGCAGACACGGTAACCTCGCGCGATGTCGTGACGAACTCGGTGGGAGAAGCGACGTTGCTCGCTTTGGATCCTTCTCCGAACTACCTCGTCGTGGTCAGCATGAACGGGTTTGCTTCCTCGCAAAACGAGAACATCCTCGTGCGCTCGGGTGCAACCGCCAGTGTGCGCGTGTCGCTCGCTATAGCGGGGGTCACCGAATCCGTCACCGTCACCTCACAGACGCCTCTGGTCGACACCACCAGCGCTATCACCGGCCAGGACATTACGCTCGACCTGACGGAATCGCTGCCGACAGGCCGAACGTACCAGAGCTATCTTCAGCTGGTGCCTGGCGTGATGCCGGACGATCCGGCATCCGAGGGCAATCCTGCCTCGAAATCCGGGATGAACTACAGCGACATCCGAGGCGAAGTCGGACGCTCCGCGGACAACTTCTACTACATCGACGGTATCAACGTGACCGACGGTGTGACCGGAACCTTTGGCGCCAACCTCAACACCGAGATCATCCAGGAGCAGAACGTGCTCACCGGCGGTATCCCGGCGCAGTACGTGGGAACTCCCGGGCTGCTCTCGAACGTCGTCTTGAAGTCTGGCAGCAACGCGTTTAGCGGCTCGGGCAACTATTTCTTCCAGAGCGACGCGCTCCAGTCCGAGAACAAGAACCTGCCGGGGCAAGGGTTTTCGAGATACGACGCTGCGTTTACGATTGGCGGCCCCATCGTGATGGACAAAGGTTGGTTCTTTGGAAGCTACCGGCGCCTGCAGCGTGACGATGACGTCGTCGCGAACGACACCCAGGAGTTCCTTCGCGGTGTCAGCCAGACCCAAGACCAGGGCTACATACGCGCCACCGTGTCCCCGACGTCCGCGGACACGTTCGGCTTCACCTTCTTGAACGATCCGCTCGAACGAGACGGAACCCGCGACTCGAGCATCAGCAACGCTCAGGATCGCGGTCGCAATCAGGGCGGCAACCGCTTCAACGTGAAGTATTCGCGTCTGATTGGCATGAACGCCCTTCTCGATGTCGGTTACAACCAGCACTCGGGCGAGGTCTCGGATTCGAGCGCGATCCCTGAGCCCGAGAACCTTCTGCTGTTCGACTCGAGCGTGGACTTCACCCGCGCGGATCAAGAGCTCGGCGGCTGGGGCGAAGAGAGGCTCGACGA